>CABVRO010000072.1:2260-18004 GCA_902500715.1 uncultured Nitrospira sp.
TTCTCAGCATCATCGATCCGACCGGCTACCTCCACTGCCTGTCTCAACAGCTCGGCGGCCTTGCCTGCATCTCCCGCTTGGCCCACCGTCTCGGCCATCGCGCGCAAGGCGTCAGCCTTCTTCTCAGCATCATCGATCCGACCGGCTACCTCCACTGCCTGTCTCAACAGCTCGGGATTCTTGCCCGCGCTTGCCCCCTGCACCACGCTCTCGGCCACTTCCCTAAAGGCGACAGACTTCAGATCAGGATCATCAATCAGGGCAACTACCTCCACTGCGTGCCTCAACAACTCGGGATTCTTGCTGGTGCTTGCCCCCCGCACTAGCCCCTCGGCCGCTATCCGCAATACCTGAGCCTTAAGAAAAGGACTTTTGATGTGGACAGCCATCTCCGTCGCCTGTTTCAGCAGTTCGATATTCTTGCTCGCACTTGCCCCCCGCGCCAGCCCCTCGGCGACCACGCGCAAGGCTTCGGCCTTTTGATCAGGATCATCGATTCGGCCGGCTCCGTCCAGTACCTGCTTCAGCAGCTCGGGATTCTTGCTCGCACTCCCCCCCTGCGCCACCGCCTGGGCTAACGCCCCCAGTAAATGAGCCTTATCAAAAGGGTTATCGATACTGACGGCTCTCTCCACTGCCTCCTTTAACAACTCGGCCGCCGTCTTCAGGGGATATGGTGTAGACAAGAGCCTAAGGGCGATGACGCTCCCGGTTCGTTTATCCTTGCCTCTGATAAGCTTATCAATATCCCATTTCACCAATTCAATCTGGCCCCAAGGACTGAGCAGCATCGCGAATGAGAACACAATCACACTCAGAAGACCCGCAGCCTCCCATCCGTACCTTACCCATCTCTGCTTCGTTCTCCTCAAAAGTTCCTCTTTGTGGACTCTCTTTGGACCCCACGCAATATACGGCTTCTGCGTTTCAATCAGCCGCCATTCACGCCAACTAAACAGAAAACGGGAATTGCGATCATTACCGAGCCACTCGTTGAGGCGGCGGTCGAGAAGTTCATTTGCTCTATTACCTTCAGAAAGTCGCTTGCCAGCCACTTTCCGGACTGCCGGGATCAGTCGCTCATGGGCGAGCTCGTAACTGACAGTCTCATCGCGTTCGAGCGACGTAACCAGCCTAATATCTTCTCGGGCAAGCCATTGAACGACCTCAACAATCTCCTTGGCCCCCAGTGTTCCTTCTAGTTTGCCTTGCAACTGCTCAACCGTCATCAAACCGGCGCTTGTGTTGCGTTCCAAATCGATCAGTCCAAGTAAGACCTGGAGAACCATCTGTTTACTCGCGTCGCCATGGCGTGCCGCCAGCGTATCGATGAGGAATCGCTCTAATAATCCCTCGATACCGCCAATCTTTTGAAAGGCCTTGCCCGTGAACGCGTGCTTGTCTTCGGTTTTCTGTCCTTTAATCACCCATGCCAACACCTGCAGATCGACCGGTGATATGAGGCCATCTTCCCGGCTCGCCAGTTCCTCCCGTGCCATTCTTTCGACGAAGGGCGCATCGAACCGAAGACCTTCCAGCTCAGCGATGATCCGCATGACCGCGGCTGCTTCTTCGGGCACGAATTTCTCTAATCGAAAGTTTTGGCCCGGTCCGATAGAGTAGCCCATCGACTGCTGCAACTCGACGAGTCGATCACTAAAATCACCGCGCACGCTGACAAGTACTTTGACTTGCGATAAATTCGTTCGGCGATACCATGCCGCCATCGCCTGCACGAATGGCTCCCGGTCTTGTTTGAGTTTGCGATGCACGAAGATTTGCTCGAACTGGTCGAGGACGACCACGATAGGATTCGATACGGCAGATGCCGCAGCCTCTAGGAGTCTAATAAAATCTGCATCTTGGAACTCTTCCTGTGGCAGTCCAAGATCCCTTACCATCGCGGTCCGTAACGACTGGATTGGATCTTCATTAGAAATTTTTACATAGACACCGGTGTGGGGTTGAGACACCTGCTCTAGGCAGGGCAGCAGGCCCGCCTGGAGGAACGAACTTTTACCGCAGCCCGATTCACCGGACAGAATGCCGAACCGAAATTCTGAATCGATGATGGCGGCGAGGCACCCAGCGAGAGCAGACTCACGCTGCAGGCGCGCGAACACGAGTTGATCACTACGCCGAAATGCACGCAATCCCTTGATCGCAGTCGGTTTATCGGGAGATGGAGGAGTTCCACCAAATTCAGCCTGACGCTTCTTCGTTGGCAGAGATCTCAAATCGCCCAATTTTGGCTTCAACGTCCCAGGTTGATTGGTAAGCCGTCGATACAAATCCTCGTAACCTTGCTCGGTATAAATGTGGTAGTGCTGAAAGCCCTGTAAGGGAGCTGGTGTATGCTTCTCATCTCCAGGTGCCAGAACGACAGGAACAAATTTTTGGTTCAATGTTCCAGTATTGTAGAGATGCTGGTAAATCATATGACCTTCCCATCGAACGCCATGTCCGATGTCCGGCTTTTCTTCTCCCATGACCCGACGATAGTAAGACTCCGTACAAATCATGAGTACATATTGGGCATCACGAATTTCCTTTTCTGCCCATCGTGGCCATCCTTCAGGAGGCGACGTTTCATACTGATCAAGCCGGCAATCAATCCCATCGTGGCGCAAGCGGTCTGCAAGGTTCAGAACCTCATTTTTGTGCTCGGCGGAGTTGTGGCTGTAGCTGATGAAAACTATGAGTGGTTGAGGCGATTCAGGCACGGCAAACCTCGGCCACGCGCGGCTGGACAAAATACGAGGCAAGGTTTAAGCGAATACTTCTCATGCGGGGCTAGACCATGAGGGTGGCGAAAGATGCCCCAACAACCTGAAAAAATCAAGTTTCACTTCTACCTGCCTGTCTGCATTTATTTCATTCCTCAGGCCGGAAAGCGTAACCATCCGTCAAGTAAGAGGAATACAGCTTGACTGCTCGTTTCTTCGGTTTCGTGGTAGCCCCTCTTTGATTCTTACTTAACGAATGACGCCATCTTATCGGCCCATGCTGTGTCGACATTTCCATAACAGTTCCAGTTCGAGAATCACTTTTCCTAATACTGGAAGGAAATCGGTGCAGAGACAGACAGAACTATTAGCAAGGAATGTTGTGCAGCAGATCGAGCAAGCAAACGCCTAGGCCGACAAGAAACGCTGGGTCGTCGCCAACGAGCATATTACACTGCCGACTGCTATCAGTGGGGTGAGTTCGCGATGCGTCCAATCCTGACGGGATATCTGCTACGCCCTCAAAGTCTCTCCGTCATTGCCGTGAAACAATAGGGCCGACCGCAGAGTAATAAAATGCGAATAATTGCGTTTTCGCCTCACGTCAGCAACAGAAAAACGATTGAAAAATTCATTGCAAAACGTGAATCGCTACCGCCTACTCACTTGTTGCGGATCCCGTACTATCACCTTGATGCCAATCCACGGCATGGAAGCCATCTAAGAAGCGTGACCGGACGGTCAAGAATGAATCTTGTCCAACATCGTTCCCGAGCAACGCCATGTCGTCGATAGCTTCCTTGTCATCAAACTTAATCTCACTAGGCGTTTGCTGATTGACCCGCAAATGGCGAGCTGGACTCAGGAAACTATCTGCCAGCATACCTGCGCCGTGTTGCTGAGCCGAGAAAAACAAATCGGCACTTGAATGTGCCCATCCAGCTTTGCCCTTACCGAGCGATTCAGTAAAATCTACCTCATTGCCCGTGGTTCCCACACTCAGAACATCAATCCTTCCTAACGGAACCTTCAGATGTCGCACTGCTTCAGCAATCGCAGGCAGTATTGGGTTGTTGGCCCAGATTCCTCCATCTAAGTAGCTGCTTGCGGCAATCGAACTTTCCACGACAGCTTCGTCAAAGTAGGTTGGGGCTGCAGAGGAGGCCAAGGCTGCTTTTACCGCGGAGAGATCGGAAAATGCCGTGCGATCAGGACTGTGTGGCGTGACGATTGCTTCCGCTTCTCCGTGTATCGCCCGGACTGTCGGAATCACGAGCCGACAGCAAGATTGCCGTATCAATTTATCTCCAAACACCTGCGCGAGTATGGCCGCTAATGTCAAAGATTCGTGCTTGGATTTAATCCAATGGCGCAGCCGACGGTCCTTCGGAAAAATTTGTGGCCCTTTGACACGGTAGAACTCAAGAATCTTCAGAGGGGTTAAACCCAGGCCAAGTCCGATGGCCAAGATGGCGCCAGTAGAAGTACCAGCTACCAAGTCAAAGTGCTTTACTAAGTCATTGCCACCACCGCTTTTTAGCATGTCGTCCCATTTGGCAAGGACGGCTGCCGTGAATGTCCCTCGGAGGCCACCTCCATCTAACGCTAGGATTCGGAACAAGCGGCCGCCTTTGACGCTCTCGCGAATGAGCGGCAATAGCTGAATCTGAGAGATGATTCTGTTAACCAGGTAAGCGCTATCCGTGTTGGCCGCGATTGCTCGATTCTCATCTATGGTCAGCCCGTTCCGCAGTCGGGAAAAGACCGTGCTGTGAGTTCCGAGGTATCCCATGATGGCTCCCCCGAAACCGCCAAGAACGAAAGCAGGTTTTCCTCGAGCGAGGGTCTCCTCCACCTCTTCCGGCACTCCCGCCAAGGTCCTATTAATCTCCCAATGTCGTCCGCCAATCGCCACCATCACATCGCTATGCTCTGCCATCCACTCCCGCATAGGAACCAGGCTTCGGGTTATGTCTCCGACGATCGCAGGCACAATTTGAACTGTGGAATATTGACGCTGCGCCTCTATCTCATGGAACTGCGTGCTGGTAGTGGCAAACTTTTGAGCGCGGACTAGAATCAGTGCATCCCGCGAACCGCCACCTGCGACGAATCTACCGGCAGCAGCCTTCAGGGGTATATCAAAGCTTGGATGACTACCGTGTACGAGCGTCCCACCATCTCGCAGCACTGCCAAGGCAAACCGTTCAACAAATGAAGATATCGAGTTTACTTGCTCGTCAGTAGCATCCTCTGGGATTGAACCCGAAAGGTGTACTCGTATTCCCAGCAACGGTGCTCTCATTTCTTATCCGCCTTAGGAGTAGACAACTTATCGATGCACTTACGCTAGCCAGGTACTCACTTCTTATCAGCAAGTATCCAAGATGTGGAGTAACTTGGAACCTGGCTAAGAGTAATTGGCGCCGATACGAACGGTGTGATGCCGGAACCCGCCAATTCTTGTATGAAAGTTGTTGATCAGTCAAATCGCCGGGCATAATGGCGGCAATCTACAATTCTCACAGCGCGCTTGTCACACATCCTGATTGATCTATCGGTACTGGGCTGCGGCAATTGCGCTAGAGACCCAGGTGTCTAAATTTCCTGAGATCCCGTTGTAGGCATCGTAGCCTGGGTCGTAGCATGGGATCACAGCTGATAGATGCTGTTTTCCATTGTTGATCGTGAAGCAGTCGAACGGGTTGGCCCCTTGACTGCATCGCCCAACGCGCGGACATTTCAGATTATGGATATAGATGCCAAATAATCCCTTGCCCAAATTATATGCTCGCTCAATCTCGTGTCTAACCCACCGTCGAGCCGAGGTCTCCGACCCGACCAAGACAATGACGCATCGCTTGTATTTCATGCTTTCCTCGATCCAACGCTCGACCGCTTTGTCGCCAGAACGCTTGATTTGCTCCCAGCCATTCGGCGATACAGGTTCATCCCCCTCGACGACTCCCATATTTCGGATCTGCTGGGTGCGAAATACGTCGTTGTCGTAGTGGAAACTGTAGAACACTGGTTCTCTAGCCATTCTTCGCTCTTCTTATCTCTCAGTAGGCACACAAGCCCGAATACTACAGCCAGTAAGCACTGCAGATACGCGCCTGACTCTGCGAGTGGAAAGGATATCGTTTACTGAAAGGTTTCGCCAGGCTAGAGGATTCATACTTTTCTTGTGCTCGGCTAGTTTGAGTGATCCTGAGTAATCATCTTTCATCATGTTGAGTGCAGATTGGACAGACAAAGCGGCAGGAACTTTATCCAAAATTCTCAAAAATTTCTAGGTGCACGGAAGCCTTACAGGAGGAGATATACCAGTATTAATACTTTCATTTTTCATAGATCCTGAGCGGCATCCGATTCAGTGCCAGATCAGACCTATCGACAACGCGTCCGAAAACACCATCTGGCTCATCCCAGTTTGGAAAGTAAGTCTTGAGCCGTTCGACTGTGTGCCGCCACTTTGGCGTCGTCGGCTGGCAAACCGTATTCTGGTTCCCAAATAATCCGACCTCGTTGATGGCCTTCGGTTCTGGGACTGAATCGAGCCACTTTACCCGGACAAAATACTCCGCTTTCTCAGGATCATCTGCATTGGGCTTATAGAAGCTGGCATGCTTCAAGACTTCTAACGCTGAACGCTCGCCAGATGGGGTGCTCACCGTGAACTCTGTAATGGGCCGAACGGTCTCGAGAACTCTAGCAACT
The DNA here is from genome assembly GCA_902500715.1 of uncultured Nitrospira sp. Lineage (GTDB taxonomy): Bacteria > Nitrospirota > Nitrospiria > Nitrospirales > Nitrospiraceae > Nitrospira_A. Next base: position 8,707 of record CABVRO010000072.1, read on the forward strand.
CCGACGTACCCTATCTTTGGAATCTTCACCCAGACCCTATCGCCAGGGACCAACATCTTCAACGTCTGGCTGTACCAACTCCCCCCACCGGCGCTAATGTAGCCATACTGACGCGCATCCTCCCAGTTCCGAGCTGTCATATCTCCAAATGAGACGTAGTACTCGCCGTTCCAAGGTTCCTTTTCTCCCCTGCTCTTTGTTGCAACTACATTTGCTTGAGTCTCTTGCGGGTCAATGAGCCAAGCGCGACTCAGAAGTTGGTCATGTCCTTGCTGAAAGACCTGAAAGAAGACGACGTTGATCGCGATATCGTGCGAATTGAGGTAGCCCACAATGCGCTCCGTAGCTGGATCAAGCTCTGCTGCAACAATGATGACTTGGTGCGATTGGTTGAGGGCATCCTCATCCAATACGACTCCGAAACGTGCATGAAAAGCCTCGTCGAGGTTTCCGCCACCCGAAAAGCGCTGATAGATCTGTGCGATCTTTTCGGAAGTCAGCTCCTCAATCCAGGAAGCGTAGTCCAAGGCCTGAGCAATAGTTTCACGAGGCGTGCGGTCGCGCTTCAGCTCAATCAATACCAAGGAGCCATCCGGGGCGATCGCCAGAAGGTCAATACAGCCTCCGTGACTCGTCCTTTCTTGCCGTCCGATTAACATCCACTCGTTCGAGAGGATTCGCGGATCGGTAACGATCATGTCTTCGAGCTGCTGTTCACGGGCGAGACGACTCGTTGTTAGCAGTGTGGGCTTGTCCCCGACTTTCCAGATAGCATGCTGAATAGGCATCGTGTGCTTAACTCCGTCAATCGAGAAGCAACCCAAGAATTAGTTCTACATGTTCATGCTCGCCATCGGGATACCAGAGCGGTGTGATGTGGGCATCGGCCAGGCGTTGATCCAAAATCCGTCTCCTATTTCCATCGGAAGGGCACGCCAATAGGGCGTAATGGTGTGGGAGGCCGTCTAAGCCCAACTCCCCAGCGACGCGAATGAAGGTTTGGATTGTTCGATCAGCAGAAAGGCTACACCCCAAGAAAAGAAAACTGTAGCTGGTAAACAGTCTCCTCAGCACTTTCGGCAACGGGAAAGACATGTTCACGTCGGCATCTTGCCCGTAGGCTTCATGGTATTCGGATTGATTAAGAACTCTCTCGGTAGCGTTGTCGATGTTTCCATGAAGCTTCAGAAGGTAGCGTTCACCGGCAGGAATTGCCCGAAAGAAAGCATTTGCCTTCCCTCGGCCAGTCACTTTTTCAGCGAAAGGCTTGGCCTCTCTTAGATAGACTTGTTCCAGGACACGATCAAAGTTGGTCGTGATAGCAGAACAGTCGAATAACTTCGGCAACAAGGTCACAGCGCCAGTGACGAATTCTGGGACCTGGAAGCTCCTTTCAAAGTCACGCTCAAAGCGATTGATCGTCAGTCGCTGAACAATGTCGTTCATGGCGCCTTCATAGTCGCTCTGAGTTTCGAGCCGTTCCCGAATGGCGTCGCGCGAGAGGCCGGCGTCATCACAGAGGCCGAGAAGGTATTCCTTCCACTCGGGCAATCCAGCGCTCTTCGACATTCCAGCACCAACGAATGGAATGACAAAACCACGCTGGCAAGCTCTCTTCAGCTCTTCGAATACCTGCAGGTTGCCACGAAACTGGTCGGTATTGAGGATGCGAGTCTTTTCTTCCTGGTCGAAACGTTTTGCTTCCTGGTCGTAGAGGTTTCGATCGCCGAAGTAGAAGGCGCGGCTTGGTTTTGCCAGAGGAATTTCTTCCTCCCCGCGCCTGCAGATCACTTGAAGCTCTTCAAACTCATCATCATCTATAAGCGCATCAAATCGTCGGTTCTTCCCGACACCAGCGAGTTCTTCCAGTGTCGCTTCATGATCAAAGTTGAGTGGGCGATTATCGGGCATAGGCTAATCCAGTGTGGTCAATTCGGCAACCACGGCTTCCATGAGCTTTTCGGCGATGGTGCGAGCGGTGGCGAGTTGAGTTTCCAAGGCGTCCACCAAGGCCATCAATTCGTCCACTTTCTCTACGATCCGACGCTGTTCGGCAATGGGGGGGAGTTGAATAGTGAACTCGCTCATCTTGCCTAGGTAAAGGCAGGGTTGCGCATTCTGGCGAACTCCGCCCCAAATTTGCGACTGACCTGATGGGCTACGAAGAAACAAATCAAGAAATGTAGGTTCGATGCGTTGAATGTTCGGACGGAGAAGGGAAACACTCCTAACCAGCACCATATCCGGTGGGTTTGTCACCAGGCACACTCTTCCAGTTGTTGCGCCAACGCATACCATGAGAATGTCCTGGTCTTTGGGCTTGCATCGCTTCCAGCACTTCTCAGCAGTCTCCAGTGCAACGTAATCAGTCTGCGACATGTCGAGAAAGCCGTCCCTCACATTCTTGGCGGTAGCGAGCGGTATCCCGGATGCTACACGTTGTGGGGTGGCATGTTCACCGTCGGTTATCAGGTCACATACCTCCTTCATCCTAACCTCTGACCACGCTACTGGGTCTGACGATCCACTGGACAGGTCGCCCTGGATGGCGAGTGTGAGGATCGATTTGCGGAGGTCGGCTGGAGGAATGCTGTAGGACTTGTGAAAAAGAACCTCAAGGTTGGCGAGTGTGGGAGCGTCTGCAAAGCGGGCCAGCGACGCGCGGGCGAGCGCGGCGTTCTGCCCCTCCCGTTCCTGCAGCTGTGCCTCTAGTCGATCACACAACACCATCAACTCATCAACCTTCGCCACGATGCGTTTCTGCTCAGCCAAGGGCGGGAGAGGAAACATTTGCGCCTCAAACTCATCGTATTTGAGGCTCTGCACGGTCATTCCTGTCTTAACCAGCGACGTGAGAATGAAGTCGGTCATGCCCCTTAGCATGATCTGGATGTATCGTTCAATGCCGCCAACGAATGGGCGCAACACCTTCAAATCCTGGTTAACCGTTCCGGCCGCTCGAAGAATTGAAACTGGAAACGTTCGTTTCAGGATGCCGCTTCGCGCAACCATGACCAAGCAACCGGTCGGATAGATTTGAAGACCCGTGGATTCTGCTGCTTCGCGAGTGATTTTCAGTTCCGATTCGATCAACTCGTCAGTCTTGATGTCCTTCGACGAGAACCAATTCACGTCGCCATCCCAGAACGTAGCCTTGGCCTTCGATGGAGTCATCCCACCTGACATAACTCCGATGTCATTGAGTGGAACCCAAGCCCAATGATCTGGCGCGTTAATTGGCCGCTCAATTTCTGATTCATTTTTGAACGGCTTCTCAACACTCCGTCGGCCATTCATCGCAACTTGGGCTTTTCCCCGAGCGAGCGCATGTACCAGTTCTCCTACAGGCGCATCCCCATTCATCTTTTCCGAAAGTCGGCCGGTGGCCGCAAATTGCAGAATTAAGCCCCGCATCTTTTCCACCGCATCAGGCGCGTCGGCGAAGAGCTCAAACTTTTTGAAGAAAGTCTCCAGCGTCATTCAGCAGTCCTGGCGGTGGCGGTGAGCGCGGTCTGGAGCTCGGCTTTCAATGCAGCACGGGTTGTCGCGATCTGGGCCAGGAGCTTTTCATATTCAGGCAGCAGGTGGTCTACGTCTCCGGGGCCAGCATCAGGGTTGTGCGGATTCTTGAGGTCGAGGTTGTAGTTGTCAGCCTTAATCTGGTCGATGGAGACGCGCCAAGCCTGGTCGTTTTCGACACGAGCGGTGAAGCCATTCGATTCATCGCCCCACCAATCACATTCCGGTTCAAACTCTTCGATTCGAATGGGTTTTCCCTTGTTGTAGCTCTTGGCACCAGCCGGGTATGGGTGCTCGTAGTACCAGATCTCGGTGGTCGGCTGGCCCTTGGTGAAAAAGAGAAGATTGGTTCGGATGCCGGTGTAGGGATTGAACACGCCGTTCGGCAATCGGACAATCGTATGCAGATTGCACTCGGCAAGTAGCGCTTCTTTGATTCTCGTCTTGACGCCTTCACCAAACAACGTCCCGTCAGGCAACACTAGACCAGCACGACCACCCGGCTTGAGGATTTTCATGATGAGCACGAGGAAGAGGTCAGCCGTCTCACGGGTGCGGAACTCAGAAGGAAAGTTGGTCTCGATGCCGTCTTCTTCCATGCCCCCGAACGGCGGGTTTGTGACGATGACATTTACCCGATCTTTGGGTGACCAATCACGCAGCGGACGGGCCAGGGTGTTGTCATGCCTGACGTTAGAGGGGACATCGATTCCGTGCAACAGCAGGTTTGTCATGCACAAGACGTGCGGCAGGTGTTTCTTTTCGATGCCGGAAAAACAATCTTGAATGAACGCTTCATCGGCTTCGGTCTTGGCTTGCTTACGCAAATGCTCAATGGCACAGACCAAGAAGCCTCCCGTACCACAGGCCGGGTCGAGAATAGTCTCGCGCTTCTTTAGACTGGGGTTCACCTGCTCGACGATGAACTGCGTCACAGCACGTGGGGTATAGAACTCCCCTGCGTTACCGGCTGACTGTAGATCCTTGAGGATCTTCTCGTAGATATCGCCGAACATATGACGGTCATCGGAGGCGTTGAAGTCGATGCCGTTAATCTTGTTGACGACCTGCCGCATCAATGTGCCGTTCTTCATGTAGTTGTTGGCATCGTCAAACGTCATGCGAATCAGACCGGCAATCTTGTCCGCACCACCAGTCAACGACTTGAGCTTGGGCAGGAGGGTGTTGTTCACGAAATCGAGTAGCTCTTCACCCGTGATGCCCTCTTCATCCTTGGCCCAGCTTGACCAGCGCAGGTGCTTCGGCAATGGCGATTTGTAGCTGTCACGCAGCAGTTCTAATTCCTTTTCGCGGTCATCGAAGATCTTGAGAAAGAACATCCAGCCGAGCTGTTCAAGACGTTGCGCGTCGCCATAAGTGCCGGCGTCTTTGCGCATAATGTCCTGGATGGTTTTTACGATGTTAGAAACGTTCGACATATGTTATGCGGCTTTCTGGTACAAAGCGGTTTCCAGTTCTCGGATGGCGGCCAAATAGTTACTCCGCCCACCAAACAGCTTGACGATTTCGACCGGCGTTCCGAAGTGCGTCAGTGGATCGACCTTGAGGATTTCGAGGGACTCCACACTCCTAATGCCTCCATCGGCATACTTCTCCAGCAAGGCATCGAGCACCTCGCGGGTCTTCTCGCCATACTTGGCGAAGACGTTGCGCTTCCGTACTTTGTCGGCCCGCTCGCGGCGTGTGAGTGGGGGCTGATCAAAGGCGACATGACAAATGAGATCAAACGCGTCAAAGCCCAGACCAACCTGCTCAGCGAGTTCCTCCAGAAATACCCCACGACTTGAAAGCTCTTCGACGATGGCCTGTTTGCGGTCGGCATCGTTCCAGGCGCTCAGGAAGGCGTCCAGCGATGTATAGGCTTTCCGTACTGTCTTGCGCGTGTAATCCTTGAGCGATTCGGTAATGAGCTTCCCGTCGGCGTCCAAGTACTGAACGCGTTCGGTTGCGACGGTTACCTCCACATCGTCGACGTAGTACTTCGCCGGACGTTCATAGACGCCTGTCGGCTCTTCTTCGTTTATCGAACCAGGTGCCGCATAGCCTTGAAGATTTTCTTCATCTCTCCCCTCCACCTCATCAGGAGGCACTGATGATTCATTCTGGCCGGGCTCATAGATCTGGACAGGCTCACCATCGAAGTGTGGATCCGCAAACAGCGCCGTGGCCCGTTTGAAATCCATGATAGTGAAGAACAGCTTGTTGTAGTCTTCATTGATCCGCGTACCACGACCGATGATTTGCTTGAACTCGGTCATGGAATTGATGGTCTTATCGAGCACTATGAGATGGCATGTTTGGGCATCAACACCGGTTGACATCAATTGGGAAGTCGTGGCGATCACTGGAAATGTTGATTCGGGATCAATGAAATTATCAAGCTGAGCCTTACCTTCCTCATTATCACCAGTGATTCTCATCACATACTTACTGTTGGCAGCAGCCAAGTCTGGGTTGGCATTGACCAACGCCTGCCGCATCCGCTCGGCATGGGGAATGTTTTCACAGAAGACGATGGTTTTGGCGAACCGATCTGTAGCCTTTAAGAATTCAGTGATCTTTGACGCGACAAGCTTCGTTCTCTTTTCGAGGATGAGGTTGCGGTCATAATCCGTCACGTTGTACTCGCGATCTTCGATAACCTGACCATACTTGTCCGTCTTGCCTTTCTCCGGTCTCCACCCTTCTAAATCTTTATCAATTCCGATCCGCACCACCTTGTATGGCGCGAGATAGCCATCGGATATGCCTTGTTTGAGCGAGTATGTGTAAATTGGGTCGCCGAAGTACTCACTGTTGGAAACGTTCTTCGTCTCCTTGGGCGTGGCCGTCATGCCGATCTGAGTAGCCGACGAGAAATACTCCAGTACCTTGCGCCAGTTGGCATCTTCAGCTGCGCTGCCACGGTGGCACTCATCAACGATAACAAGATCGAAAAAATCGGGAGAAAATTGCTTATAAATATTCTGCTCTTCTTCCGTCCCCGTCACTGCCTGATAGAGAGACAAATAGATCTCGAAGGCTTTATCGACTGTACGGTTGGTGATCTTAGTCATTGCTTGACCGAACGGCTTGAAGTCGTTGGTCTTTGTCTGATCGGCAAGGATGTTACGATCAACGAGGAACAGAATCCGCTTCTTGGCGCCGGACTTCCAGAGACGCCAGATGATCTGGAAAGCAGTATAAGTCTTCCCTGTACCGGTGGCCATGACTAGTAGGATACGGTTCTCACCTCGCGCGATCGCCTCGACGGTTCGATTAATGGCGATTAGCTGATAGTAGCGAGGTGTCTTTCCAGATCCGTCGTCGTAATAATCCTGCGCCGTGACTCTTTCCTGAGAAGCAGTGATGCCCTTGGCAGCTTGGTATCGTGCCCAAAGATCGCCGGGTGAGGGGAATTGGTTTAGTGGAATTTCCCGTTCAACTGTGCCAACGATCCCAGTTCTGTCATGCTCAAGAAATGCATCCCCGTTTGAACTGAATGCAAAGGGCACATCTAGAATCTCCGCATACTCGAGGGCCTGCGACATCCCACCACCAAGTGGGTGATTGTTGTCTTTTGCTTCGAGAACAGCGATCGGAATTCCGGGTTTATAGTAGAGAAGATAGTCGGCTTTTTTGGCTTCACCACGTTTGACAGTTTTGCCATGAACTATGACACGACCCTTGGTGAAGTAGAACTCCTCCCGGACTTGAGACATGACATCCCACTTGCCCTCTGGACCGACGAGTGCTGGGGTGATGAACTTTGTGCGGATGTCTGCTTCAGTCAGCTCTTTCTTATTCATGCCCCCATCCACGTTTTTGCCGCCGCAGGATACCTGGTTTCACCAACAAAATCATCCGCTTCGGCCGGACAGGCAAGGAGGGCAAAAATTTCCAATCATGAGTTAATTGGTGCGAATGGTGCAGAGCCCCTGCCAAAGCGTTCTGTTCATCTGCCCTGTGCTCCCGTCTCATTCCCTAACGCTAATTTCCTCAATGCAGGACCCCAACAAATGTCTCCAGCGTTCCGGTGACAATTACTGGCCCCCTCCTACATTTTTTGCTTTGCTCAGGCGATATGACATCTAGGTAACGGGGGTTACTGCTGATTAGTGCATGTTCTAGTCGCAATCCTGGTCGCACTGCATTTGCACTGAGCGAGAGCGTTTCACGCCGACAGGAGCAATTTGCTGGCCATGAATAGGGCCGTTCATCTCTAGTGGGAGTTTTTTGGCCCTACCCATAGTTTTTTCATATCGATGGGTCGCAAACAACGCATCTACGTAGTGTGCCCCTCTCCATGGTTCAGGAGAATGCACTCCTTCTAATTCAATGAACGAACCAAATTAAATCTGCATTCCGCTAGGCGTGGAGCGGCATTTGTACAAATGTTGATCGATGAGAAAGAGAGCATTTGCATTGTCTCGACATTCAATACTTCTTGATCCCTGCTCGTCTTCTTTCCGTTTCTGACTGCGACCTCCTGTCCCTCAGTGTCCCCTACTGTCCCCCAGTGTCCCCGAACGGGCTCTTTCACCACTCACGCGCCGTTGCGTATGGTCCGCTCATACGTCGTGCGCTGAACCGAAGAGGAGACGCGATGAAGAAAACATGGTTAACGATCGATGAACTCGCCCTGGAACTTCAAGTCAGCGTGAAGTCCATCCGCCGTGCCTATAGAAAGGGTCAGATTCCCGTTGAGCGGATCTGCCGGTTTGTCCGATTCGACCTTGATCGAGTGAAAGCCGCGATGCAGGGGAACGGGCAAGGGCAGTCTCCTTTCACCGCGCGGGAAGAGGGACAGCGCAGCGCGACCGGCGGCGCCAGCCGGCGGCGCGCGCAGCGGCCCCGCCCCCGACTTGGTAAGACGGGGGCGTCTATCGCACAGAAGCCAAGGAGGGCAAAGTGACAGTTTCCGGAGGATTCACTCAAACCATCGATTGGCTCGCGTTCACGCTCCCGAAAGCTGAGGTGGCGGACGTGATTACGCTGATTGGTGGAGACTGGTTCCAGAGTGAGAGCGGCTTTCGCGGCTATCCCGTGGCTCAGCTTATGACGGAAGGCAAGACCGGGGTCGGCAAACTGGGGACGGGTGCTCCTCGCAATCCGAAGGAAGTGCATGTGGATCTCTCAGCGGGGATTGTCTCCCAGTGGGACGAGACCAAACTGAAAGCGGTTCTCGCGTGGATCTTTGCCCAGAAAGGCCATGTCACTCGCATCGATGTGGCGCTGGACGACCGGGAGGCGTCTGTCGCAGTGGAGACCGTCCGCCTCGCCGTGGAGGCCGGACAGGTGGTGAGTCGTTCGAAACAATTCAAAGTCATCCAAGCCTCGAATCATCGCGAGGGCGTCCGTACGGGCGAGACGCTCTACTTCGGCAGCCGCGAGAGTCAAACCATGCTGCGCGTCTACGACAAGCGGCTTGAATTACAAAGTCGTGGGAGAGAAGACGCCGGATTGTATGGCGTCCGATGGGAACTGGAATTCAAGCAGGATCGAGCCCAAGCCTGCGCGAAAGCGCTCCTCACGCTCGATGCCGAAGATTGGCGGGCCTTCTTGGTCGGCGTGCTGCGTTCGTATGTGGATTTTCGGGAGACGACGCGAAAGGCGGAATCCTATGAGAAGTATCGGGCGCCATTGGTGGGCTGGTGGAAAGCACTCACGGAAGGCTTCATGCGCTGCCGGCTCGTGGTCGAACGCATTCAACAGCGGCTGGATGATGTCGTCGCGTGGTTCGCCCACGCCCTCAGCCCCATGCTCGCCGTGGTCGTGG
>CABVRO010000073.1 GCA_902500715.1 uncultured Nitrospira sp.
CAGCTGGGCGAAGTGAATCGTGAGTTGGGGCGGTTTCCACGCGCCGAAGCACTCTTTCAGGAGGCCCTGGCGATCAGGGAGCGTGTGTATGGGCCGGGCCATGCCGAGACGGCCGCCAGCCTGACCGACTTGGGCGAACTCTACCGCCTGCAGGGGCTTTACACCCAGTCCGAAGCGCTTCATCAACGGGCACGGGAAATCCGCGAGCAGGTGTTCGGTGCGGACCACAGCAAGACAGCCGAGAGTTTGAACAATATTGCCGTGGTCTATCAGGACCAACGACGCTTTGCTGACGCCGAGCCCGTCTTGCAGCGCGCACTCGCGATTCTTGAAAAACAACTCGGGCCCGAACACAGTACGACGGCCATCACGCGCGACAACCTGGCGAAGATGTATCAGGCGCAGGGGCAGCATGCTCGCGCCATGCCGTTGTATCAGCGCGCCTTAACGATTCATGAAAAGGCCTTCGGTCCCAACCATCCGATCGTGGCCAGGAATCTTGAGAATCTTGCAGATACGTACCGGGCCCAAAATCAATACCCTCAAGCCGAAGTGCTGTATCAACGCGCAGTCAGCATTTTTAAAAAGTCTCTCGGCAACGACCATGTCGATACCGCCGAGGCGATGAGTCGTTTGGGACAACTCTATGAATTGCAAGGACTGTATTCCCAGGCCGAGCCGCTTTTTCAGCAGGCGATCGCAATCCGGGAAAAGCAGCAGGGCGCGGAGAGCCCTCACGTCGCGGGTGAACTCAAAAACCTGGCGGGACTCTATCAATCGCAGAATAAACTGGAACAGTCCGAGGATCTCTATAAGCAGTCGCTGGTCATCTATGAACAGTCCGTCGGGTATGATCGCGAGGCCTATGTGAAGGTCTTGCGGAGTTATGCGTCCCTGCTGAGGCGCAGGCAGCGGTCCGGCGAAGCCGACCGTCTGGAGGAGCGAGCCAAGGCGGTCTTGAAGCGGCTCTCGCTGGAGAGTCAAAGTCAGGGGAAAACTGCTGCGGATGTTCCGCTTGCTCCGGTTGCGCCGGTGCCATAGGGTAGCTACTGTGCGGCCCGTTTCTCCCGCCTCCCGCTGCTGAACCTTCTGCTTTATTCGCACCCCTTGCCCGTACGCTCACCGCGGCATTTGTTGCCTGTCTCTCGCATGGAGGATCAGTCCAAGTCTGATACCCGCCGGAAGTATCGCTTGAGGCTATAGGCCTAATCCCCTACACTGTGGCCGCGAACCGGTCAGTTTGATCCACCCAGAGGGACCTCCATGAATCGAATGGTGATTGCGCTACTGACCCTGGTCGTTCTGACCAGCGGGGCCTGTGCCGGTAAGTCTCCGAAGAAACAGTTCCAGCGTCTGGCGGGTGAATTCGTCTCCCCGGTGTACATCACGAAGCCGGTCGATCAGCAAAGTGCGGTGATCGGGATTACGATCAAGAGTCCTGCCTGGGTGCCCAACACCGAAGATCGTTTGTATTTGGTGAAGGTCGAGAACGAGCGCGATCTCTTTCAAGGCTCCAAGCTGATTCCGACCAGCATTCTGGCTCCGCCTCCCGGGGCCGGTGGAGGCGGGACGGTCTATGTGCAGAATGTCCCGCCCGGGCGTTATGCGGCCGTGGCGTTCAGCACCTCGGAGAAGGGATTCGGCAAGGTCCGCGAAGTCACCCTATTCCTGTTACCCAAGGCGGTCGTGAAGCAAAGCGATACGACTGTGGTTCCCGGCAGCATCAGTTTCATGGGGGAATATGAAGTCGGGCCCTCGACGATGGTTCTGCAGGAGAAGGCGGCCGATCCGGTGCAGGAACATTACTTCGAAGCATTTTGGGGCAAGCCGCTGGCCCAGGTCATAGCCGACATGCAGATGATCGGCACACCGGCCTATTTCGCCGTGCATTCGGTCAGTGTCAAGCAAGGAAGTCGGGATGCCGCCGCCGAAGAGCGATTCCTGGCTGCGGCCAAGCGCGACCTTGAACCGGCCTGGGTGCCGGTTATTGAACGGCGTCGAACTGCAGCGAAGTAAGCTTGCTGACGCATGCATCTCCTGCAACACCTCACCGGTGCTATGTAACCTCTGATCGCGTGATTGTCTGAATCGATGCCCCTGATGCGCACGGGCGCCATCCAGACGAATGGAACCCTCGCCTGTTAACGCAAAATTTACCTTGTCCGGACGTGCCTGTGCCCTTTGCACTGTAGTCTGATGAGGACCAGCGTACTCTCAGCACAGGAGGAGTCGTATGCGCCTCATAAGACAAGGCATTCAGATGTATCGGTCTCGTCCGCGCCGCCAGGACATTTTGTCTCTCCGCCAGACAAGGTCGAGGATCAACGGCCTGTGTCTCGAGTGCCGGACGGAGATTCCCTTCATACAACTGAGACACCGGCCGCACGCGACCTTGTGCACAAGCTGCGTTCAAGAACGTCTCGACTGTCTGTCTGCGGATGCGCTCTAGCAGGATGCGGAAAAAGTCCGCCAGCGGCGTTCTCGCGTCACTCAGCGGCTCACCCTACCACAAGAGTACGATTCGCCACTTCGCTCGCTGCGGCCTTGCTGGACAGCCATTTTGCGCATCCTGTAGCGTGTACTGACGCGGGACGGCACGTGGAGCCCAGCGTGTGCGATGATGCAAAAAGTGAGTTTTTCCGCAACCTGCTAGTCGCGAGGGCATCCGCTCGCCTGAAGAATCGTTGCGTGCGGTCAGGGTCGCGCAACGGCATCGTACCGAGGATCGGACGTGCCGGTTGTCCATGCCGAGGTGTCTGATCCTGGTCATGCGGTCATCGTCAAGAAACCTTGCCTTGCGACCCACCGCTCCCCGGATACTCCGTTCTACCTGTCCTGACGGTGTCTCTCTATTCACGATCGGGCGAGCAGGCAGGCGTGGACCTGTGTAGGACCAGGGGCGTGTCCTCGTGGGCGCTCGGTGTTGAATCGAAATGGGTGGGCTGTTCCGCTCCGGCTCAGAAGAGGGGAACAGCCCGGGAGAGAGGTGCGGAGAGGCGGCCGCAGCTCAGCTCCCAATCGATAGCCTCATGTTAGGATCGGTAGACCTCTTCGGCGGGCTTGTCGAGTCTCCATGCCGTGCTCCGCAGCGAAGTATGTGCTTCAGCCAGGCTTTTACACGCGACACAGAGCATCGCATCGGGCTGCGCGCGGAGTCGTGACAGGGGGATGTCCGTTCGGCAGCGATGGCAGACGCCGTAGGAGGCATCGAGCATGCGGTTGAGGGCGCGTTCGATCTGCTTCAGTTTGGCATAGGCCCGTTGTGCGATGAGGTCGTCGATCGTCCGCTCCTGTTCGCAGGCGGCCAGATCGAGGACATCTGCAGGGAGGCCTTGTTCTGTTTGCGGCAGCGGCCTGGACATGACCTGTGCGAAGAGCATGCGGCGGCTTCGAAGCAGGTGCGCACGTAACGACGCAAAGGCCCGGTGGCGTGGATGGAGTCGGACGAGCGGTGTGACACTCATGGGGTTCCCCTCCTCGTGGTCCTGCCCGCAGCATAGGCGGCTGAAGTGACACCTGTATAAGCGAGCGGTTAAGGAGGGGTTAATAACGGCGAGCGGTTGCGCCGGCAGGAGAAATTAAGTGACGAGCTTGTTCATCAGCCACTGTTGGGCCGAACGAGCGGCTCTGCGTCCCGGCGTTTGACGCCGGTAAGTGCCGTCTCGATGGAGGATCCAGGCGTGGGTATTGTCTTCGAGGTAGGGGCGAAGGCCTTCGTCGATCGCGCGTTGCCGCAAAGTCTTATCCAAGACCGGAAATGCGACTTCGATCCGTCGAAAGAAATTGCGATCCATCCAGTCGGCGCTGGAGAGAAAGACCCGGTCGTCGCCGTCATTGAGGAAATAGAAAATCCGGCTATGCTCAAGAAACCGGCCGATGATCGAACGCACCCGGATATGTTCCGACAAGCCGGCGATGCCGGGCCGTAGGGCGCAGGGGCCACGGACGATCAGATCGATTTTTACGCCGGCTTGGGAGGCTTTGTACAGGGCGCGAATGATCTGCGGTTCCAGGAGCGCGTTCATCTTCGCGATGATGTGGGCCGGTTTGCCCTGTTTGGCGCGATCGGTTTCACGTCCGATCCATTTGAGAAGCGTGGCATGCAACGTAAACGGCGACTGCAGCAAATGTTTGAGGCGACCCGGTTGCCCAAGAGAGGTGAGTTGTTGAAAGACCGTCCGGACATCCCGCCCGATCGCCGCATCGCAGGTGAGCAGGCCGAAATCCGTGTAGAGTTTCGCGTTGCGAGCATGGTAGTTGCCGGTTCCGAGATGGGTGTAACTGCGCAGGAGCCGGCCTTCTCGCCGGAGCACCAGACTCATCTTGGCATGTGTCTTAAGCCCCACGACCCCATACACCACATGGGCGCCGGCTTCTTCCAAATCGTGCGCCAGTTCGATATTGGCTTCCTCGTCGAATCGAGCCCGTAGCTCGATGACGACGGTGACTTCTTTTCCACCGCGTGCCGCATCCACCAATGATTGCACGATGACTGAATCGGCGCCGGTCCGATACAACGTTTGTTTGATGGTCAACACGTGCGGATCCGTCGCGGCCTGGCGGAGAAACTCGGTCACCGGGGTAAACGACTGATAAGGATGATGCAGCAGGATGTCTCCCTGCCTGATGGCGTCGAACCAGTCCTCGCTGGGCACCGGCGTCGTGGGCACGCTGGGTGTGAAAGGGGTGAACTTCAGATCGGGGCGGTCGACGAGGTCCGGCACGGCCATCAGCCGGTGCAAGTTCACCGGCCCGTGGCATTGGTAGATGTCGCGCGCGTCGAGATGAAACTGTTCCCGCAGAAAATAGATCAGATCGGGGGGGCAGTTGTCCGCCACTTCCAGCCGCACCTCGTCGCCAAAACGGCGATCGGGCAACTGACCCTCCAGCGCGCGCCGAAGATCGTCGACATCTTCCTCGTCGACGAAGAGATTGCTGTTTCTCGTCACCCGAAACTGGTAACAACCCGTGACTTGCATGCCGGGAAAGAGCTGATGGACGAAGGCGTGGATGACCGACGACAGGAACGCAAAATCGTGCGGCCAGGCGGCGTTGCGCACCGGCAGGTGAATCACGCGCGGGAGCGAGCGCGGGACCTGGACGATCGCGGTGCCGTTGGGCCGGCCGAAGGCATCCGTGCCTTCGAGCGTGACCAGAAAATTCAGACTCTTGTTGAGGAGTTTCGGGAACGGATGCGCAGGATCGAGGGCGACCGGGCTCAGGAGCGGCAGTAACTCCCGCGAAAAGAAGCGGCGCATCCAGCGAATGTGCGACGGCATCCAATCGGCACGTTTGAGAAACCGGATACGTTGGTCGGCCAGCTGGGGAATCAGGGATTGATTCAGGACGACGTATTGCTCTTGCACCAATTGGTGAGTGAGCACAGCGATGCGGCTCAGGAGTTCGGAGGGCGTGAGGCCGTCGGCGCCCCGTTGTTCGACTCCATGGGTCACCTGCTCCTTGAGTCCGGCGACGCGCACTTCGAAAAACTCATCGAGATTGGAACTGACGATACAGAGGTATTTCAATCGCTCCAGCAGAGGAACTTTCGGATCTTTCGCGAGATCGAGGACCCGGCGGTTAAATTCCAGGAGGCTCAACTCGCGATTGATGAACCATTCGGGACGGGACAGATCGCTGGTCATGGGTCGGCCGCCGGCTGGTGAAGCGGACGGGGTTTGTTCCTCTGAGTCTGAAGCGTTGCGTCGCGGTGCCATCATGGGTGGGAGCGCAGTCTACACCAGCCGGGCGAGTCGGTAGCTCAAGAAACGGTTAACTCTTTCCGGTCTTTCTTTGGACGAGTCACCGGTGGGTCCGGTCACCGGGCACATCCGATACGGGCGGTGGACACCACGAAGTTGTCGAAGTAGCGCTGTTGCACCTGGGTGAACGGAACCGAGGTCCAATACTGTTCCAGGTACACGGCGTTGATGCCATAGTCACTGTAGGTGCCGATCCAATTCAGGCCGGTTCGTTGGGCTTCGAGTCGATCGTCGATCCAATATTCAAACAGGCCGTCGCCGGCGTCGGCTTGGTTTAGTTTCATATGGACTTCGATGCAATACCATCTGCCGATACGGGACGGATTGAATAACGGCGTCTCGCCGCCGGCGGCGCCGAGCCACCGCAAGCGGGGAAAATCGTTGTAGGTGGTGGTACGCAGAGCGCCGAATTCATCGGTGCCGGACGCGGGATCGAGGTACAGCCGATCAGGATCGGAGCCGGGTAGGCCGCCGCTCCATAGATGGCCGATGGCGGCCTGCGCAAACCGGTCGCTGGAGAGAATCGTGGCTCTGGTGAGTTTGTCGGCGCCACCGCCGGTCCAATCCGGTTGCAGGCGCAGATCGAACCGCCAGTAGATGTCGCGATATACGGCGGTCCCGGCATCGACCGGTTTCATATACGCGCTGGGAGTTTTGCCGAACGCCAGGTGGAGCGAGCCTCCATGCGGGTCGCCGGGTAGATATTCCGCCCGCATGCCGGTGGAGGACCCGACACCCGTTCCGGCCTCACGGACGAATCGGCCGTGCCGGATGTCGTATTCGAAGTAGCGGTTGAGACGGTCGACTTCGAAGTCGTCGCACCAGATCCAGTTCGGGTGGCGGCGTTGCCAGTCGGTACACAGGGTGTGAGGCGGCTCGGCCGCGACACTGGGTCTGGTCGATCCGAGGAGGCAGGCGGCGGCGAAGATCGCCGCCGCGAGACCCCATCGAGGCAAGATCGCCATGGTTAGTTGGTGACCGCCCCTTCGGAGGCGGAAGAAACGTGGCGGGCATATTTGCCCATCACGCCGGACAGGTAGCGAGGGGACGGGTGTTTCACCTTCTTCAGCCGCGCGGCCAGTTCCTTCTGAGTCAGGTTGACGTCGAGGCGTCGCTTCGTGATGTCGAAGGTGATGATGTCGCCGGTCTTCACCGCTGCGATCGGACCGCCCTTGATGGCTTCCGGGGCCACGTGCCCGGCCATCAGACCGTGCGTGGCTCCGGAGAATCGTCCATCGGTGAGCAACGCGACGGAATCACCGAGCCCGGCGCCGACGATGGCGGCCGTAACCCCCAGCATCTCCCGCATGCCCGGTCCGCCGGACGGTCCTTCGTATCGAATGACGACCACATCGCCGGCTTTGATCTTTCCAGCCTGTACCGCCGCGAAGGCATCTTCCTCGCGCTCGTACACCTTGGCCGGTCCGCTGAAATGCAGGATGGAATGGCCGGCCACTTTCACCACGCATCCATCCGGAGCCAGGTTGCCTTTCAGAATGACCAGGCCGCCTGTCGGCTTGATCGGCTTGGACAGTGGCCGCAACACCTGCTGATCTGCCTTCTCGACAGCGGCCTTGGCCTCTTCGCCGATCGTCCGTCCGCTGACGGTGATCTGGTCCGGATGCAGGATCTTTGCATCGATCAAGCGTTTGGCGACCAGGGTCGTGCCACCGGCCGCATAGAGATCCGCCGCCGTGTAGTGACCGCCCGGCTTCAGATCGGCCAGCAACGGCACCTTTCGATTGATCTTGTCGAAATCGTCGATGGTGAGGCGCACGCCCATTTCGCGCGCCACAGCCAGCAGGTGTAGCACCGCATTCGTCGAGCCGCCGGTCGTTGCGACGGCGGCGATGGCATTTTCGATAGAGCGGCGCGTGATGATCTGTTTGGGGCGGATGTTTTTCTTGAGCAGGTCCATGACCAGCTTGCCGCATTCGAACGCCACATCATCTTTGCGTTGGTCCATGGCCGGCACGCCGTTGCGGCCCATCGGCGAGATTCCGAGGAACTCAAACGCAATGGCCATGGTATTGGCGGTGAACTGTCCGCCGCAAGCGCCAGGTCCCGGGCAGGCATGGTCTTCCAGGTCTTTCAGTTCGGCATTCGACATTTTTCCGGACGCATGTTTGCCGACTGCCTCGAAGACATCCTGAATGGTGACGTCATGTCCCTGGAACTGTCCCGGCATGATGGAGCCGCCGTAGAGCATGAGCGAGGGGACGTTCAATCGACAGAGCGCCATGACGGTGCCGGGAATGGTCTTATCGCATCCCGACAGGGCGACGACTCCGTCGAAGAGGTGCCCACGCGCGACGAGCTCGATGGAATCGGCGATGACCTCGCGGCTGATGAGCGACGCCTTCATGCCCTCGGTGCCCATAGAGATGCCGTCGGAGACCGCGATGGTGTTGTATTCGATCGGGGTGCCGCCAGCCGCACGGATGCCGGCCTTGACCCGCTCCGATAACCGGCGCAGGTGAAAATTGCAGGGCATGACTTCAATCCAGGTGTTGGCGACGCCGATCAGCGGGCGTTCGAGGTCGGCATCGGTAAAGCCGACGGCTTTCAGCATGGCGCGGGCCGGCGCGCGGCCCGGTCCGTCGAGCAGATAGTGGCTTTTGTGTCGAGGGTCGATCGTCATGGAAACTCCTTCAGTTACGGGACGGAACCGTGCGGTTCATGCCGGTCAGTAGGTCGCAAACTTTCGCATACATAGATGTGGAGGGTCAATCCGCCGGTCTTGAGATCGGCCGTCGCTACGCTTAGAAAGGGCAGGCAGTGGAAACGGGGGCCCGATGAATGGGACGGGTCGAGACGGTGCGGCAGGATCGCATCTGAAGGCGCGACCCTGCCGCAGGGGGCTTAGTGCTTCTCTTTCTTGTCTTTCTTCTCGTGTTTCTCGTGCTTGGCTTCCTTGTCGATGACGGCGCCGGTCGCGGCGTCGATATGCACTTCCGTCATCTTGCCGTCGGCGCCGAGCACTTCGACTTCCCAGACGGTCTTGTCGTGCTTCTTCTCCAGCTCGGCTTCGATCGCCGTTCCGGGTGCCGCCTCCAATGCGGTTTTGATGGCCTGGTCGATGGTCACTTTGGCATCCTTCACCAACTCGGCGGCGTCACACTTCTCATCCTTACCCTTGTGTCCCTTGTCGCTCCAGGCAGGAGTGCTCGTGAAACAGAGTGCCGCGACCATTAGTGCGGGTACTGCAACGTGCTTGATCATGCGTGACCTCCGGTTCTATGCAAAGTGCACGGTTATTGGGGCTTCGCCTCACCGTGCGGGTTGGACCCGTGCGGATTTGCTCCGTGGGGATTGCCGCCATGCGGATTCTTGCCGTGCGGGGTGCTTTGTCCCCCCTTGTGCTGCTGCATCATCTTGTCATGCTCGGCCTGTTCCTTCGCGCGTTGTTCCGGGGTCAGGAGCGCGAGGGCATCCCGCCTGGTCTTCACCGACAGCACGCGGAGGCCGATTTGCACGTCCGCACTCTGTTTCAGTTTGGCTTCGATGGCGCCGATATCCGACTTCTCATCGTCCGTCAGCGCCTTCACTTCCCGTTCGGCCACCTGGATGTCGGCTTCCATCTTGATCCGGCTCTTATCGAGATTGAGCTGCAGCTCCTTGAGTTTGGTCACCTGGTCGGCGCTCAATCCGATGTCTTTCTCGTGCTTCAGGAGGTGACGGATCAGGTGGCCGGCGCCGCCATGCATCATCATTTCCATCATCGCCTTGCCCATGCCGTGGCGATCTTTTTCGTACCCGCCGCCGTGCCCGCCGTATCCGCCTTCGGGATTCGCCCAGGCAGGGGAGATCGTGAGCGCGCAGGCGATGGCCGAAGCGGTGGCAAATGTGAACAGTTTCGTGGTCATTCGTTCCTCCTTGAGTTGAGAGCGATTAATGTCCGGTCACCCCGCGTAACAGCCCTTGGTCCCCGGTGAGGGCATTCACCATAAATTGAACGGCCAGCGCGGCGAGCAACAGGCCCATCAGCCGCGAGATAATCTTCTCGGCGATGGGATTGAGCCACTTCGCGCTGCGTGCGCCGATCGCTAATATACTGTAACTCGCCAACCCGATCAGTACAAGGCATCCCAACAATACGGCTCGCAGCATCCAGGTGGTGGCCTGCGTCTCCAGCAGAATCACCGTCGAGATCGCGGCCGGTCCCGCCAGCATGGGGATGGCGAGCGGGGTGACGGCGATGTCGTCTTTGTTGGTACCGGCCGCCGTTTCCGCCGCCGTTTCCTGTACCGTAGATCGTTGCGCGCGCAACATGTCCAACGCGACAAGTAATAGGATCAGTCCACCCGCAATCTGCACTGCCGGCAAGGTAATGCCCAACAATTTGAAGACGGTCTGTCCAAACAGGGCGAATCCGGTGAGGAGCGCGACGGTGACCAGGCAGGCGACGCGCGCAGTCCGGAGCCGCTGCGCCACGGAATCCCGCGGGGTCATCGCGAGGAAGGCCGGGACCACGGCAATGGGATCGACGATCACGAAGAGCGAGCTGAACGCGAGGAGCGCGTATTCGGCAATAGTCATAGAGGGAGTCGGCCTCAGTGTCGCGTCGATCAGGATGAACTGCGTCTCGATGAGGCGATGATCTCGGCCCGGGGATCGTTATGGCGAGCGCGGCTCAATTGCTCGTAGAGCGCCCGCTCTTCGCCGGAAATGGCGGTGGGCATGACGATTTTCAGTTTCAGGAACAGATCGCCCTGTTCACCGGTGGAGGTCGGGAGACCCTTGCCCTTCAGCCGCAGCTTACTGTCGGCTTTGCTGCCCGGGGGAATTTTGACCTTCACCGGTTCCGTCAGGGTCGGAGCCATCACTTCAGCGCCTAACGCCGCTTCCCAGGGCCAGACCGGCAAGGTGACCTGAATGTCCGAGCCCTTCTGCCTGAAGACCCCGTTGGCCTGGATATGGACGCGCAGGTAGAGATCGCCCGGCTTGCCTCCATTGATGCCGGGCTGGCCTTTGCCGGCCAAGCGGACGCGGGTGTCGTGTTCCACGCCGGCCGGAATGCGCACTTCGATGGTCCGTTTTTCCGTCTGAGTGCCGGATCCTCCGCAGACGACGCAGGGCCGACCCCGTACGACGGCGCTGCCGCCGCAGGCTTTGCAGGCGACACGTTCGGTGAGATCGATGCGCCGGCTGACCCCGGTCAGGACATCGCGGATGGTGAGATGGACATCGGTTTCCAGATCTTCCCCATCGACGGCAAATCCCGGTGAGGTTCCCCCGCCACGGCCCCGTCCGCCGAAGAACGTCTCGAAAATATCACCGAAGTCGCCGCTGAACCCGCCGGCCTGGCCGCCGCGCCCCGCTTGGGTGCCGGCCTGTTGGCGTGCCTGCTCGTAGGCTTCCGCCTGTTCCCAGTTCGAGCCGTACTGATCGTATTTCTTTCGCTTGTCCGGGTCCGACAGCACTTCGTGGGCTTCGTTCAATTCTTTGAACTTCTTCTCCATTTCCGTTTTTTTTGTGCCCGTATGGAGATCGGGATGGATTTCACGGGCACGGCGGCGAAAGGCCTTCTTGATGTCGTCGGCCGTCGCGTTCCGTGGCACACCGAGGATGTCGTAATAACCGCGTTGAGTTGGGGCCATCAGGGTCTATCCGTGGAGAATCGTTCGATGCGCGCAGGGGAAGAGTGCAATCCTTTCCGGAGCTTACGAGGTCTCCGGACGCATTGCAAGCGAACTCATGGTTTTTCTCCGCCACCGGTCGCTCTTAGGAAAGAGATAAGAGAGTCCTGGGCACAGTCA
Source organism: uncultured Nitrospira sp. (assembly GCA_902500715.1). Taxonomy (GTDB): domain Bacteria; phylum Nitrospirota; class Nitrospiria; order Nitrospirales; family Nitrospiraceae; genus Nitrospira_A. Next base: position 11,522 of record CABVRO010000073.1, read on the forward strand.
AGCAGGCGGGGCGGTCGGTGTGTCGATCCGGCGGTGGTCGATGAAGAGATGCAGTTTATCGAGAGGAAAAAAGAGTCTCACGGTCTGTTCCTGGATTCTGTCGGTGCGGCGGGCCCTACGCACCACGAGGCGAAGCTCTCCGACCCGGCAATGCAGAAGGAGGTCCGCCCCGAGATCCTCCACCAGTTCTACTGTGCCTGTGACCGGTACGGCTCCCGGAGATTCTCGAAGCGCGATATCTTCCGGGCGGATGCCGATTGTGACGGCGGATTTTTTCGTCGAATGAGATGAGGTCAGCCCTGCCGGGAGCGGGAAGGTCAGGCCGGTACCTTTGAAGACGGTCGTTCCGCCTTCTGTCATCAGGCTGCCTTCCCAGAGGTTCATCGGCGGGGTGCCGATGAAGGAGGCGACGAATGGATCGGCCGGCGTGTTGTAGGTCTGCTGGGGATCATCTGCCTGATGGATGCGGCCGCCCTCAATGACGACGATGCGGTCGCCCAGCGTCATGGCTTCCACTTGATCGTGGGTCACGTAGATCATGGTGGCCTGCAGGCGTTGCTGCAACTTCTTCAATTCAATCCGTGTCGACGTGCGCAGTTGCGCATCCAGGTTCGACAGCGGCTCGTCGAAGAGGAACAACTTCGGTTTCCGTACGATGGCCCGGCCCATGGCGACGCGCTGCCGCTGGCCGCCGGAGAGATCCTTGGGTTTGCGGTCCAGGAGTGTCTGGATGTCGAGCAACTGGGCGGCCTCGGCGATACGGGTTGCAATCGTGTCGCGCGGGACGCGGCGCATCTTCAGCGCAAAGGCGAGGTTCTCGCGAACCGAGAGGTGCGGGTAGAGCGCGTACTGCTGAAACACCATGGCAATATCACGCTCCGCGGGCGGCAGGTGATCGACCTCCTTCCCGTCGATGAGCACCTGCCCCGACGTCTGGGATTCGAGCCCGGCGATAATGCGCAGGAGCGTCGATTTGCCACAACCGGAAGGCCCAAGCAGAATCGTGAAGCTTCCATCCGGAACCTGCAGCGACACGTCGCGCAACACGTGCTGGTCGCGAAACGATTTGGAAATGGCACGCAGTTCCAGTTCAGCCACAACAACTCCTACACAATAACAGTGTTCGGGAACAGAGTTCGCAGAATGTTCAAAAAGGCTGTCCCCATAAGCCGTCGTTCGTGAAGCGTCGCTCGTCGTTCGTCGTCATCTGAAGAATAGGATGTTCAAAAAGGTCGCCCAGCGAGGCCGCAGGCGAAGAACACACCGCAGGCGTACCCTCTGGGTACGTTGAGGATGTTTTCAAGCCGAGAACAAAGCTGGAGGCCTTTTTCAACATCCTGTCATCCCTTAACGGCGCCGGCAGAAAGCCCGCTCACAATCCATCGCTGACACAATAGCACCACCGCAATCAAGGGTAGCGTGGCGACCACCGATGCCGCGGCCAATTCTCCCCAGGGCATGGTGAATTCTCCTTGGAACAGCGCGATGCCGACAGGGAGCGTCTGGTGCTCCGGCTGGGTCAGGATCAGCAGCGCGAAGAAGAATTCGTTCCAGGCATAGATCAAAATAAGAATCGCTGCGGTAAAAATTCCCGGCGTCGCGAGCGGAAGCGTGATGCGAAACAGGGTGCTCCACGGTCCACACCCATCCACACGCGCGGCATCTTCCAACTCGGGCGGCAATTCCTTGAAGAAGCTGGCCAGAATCCAGATCGCCAACGGCAGGGTGAGGGCCACATAGGGCAACACGACGCCCCAACGGTGGTTGAGGCCGCCGATTGTGTCGAGCAGTCGCCAGACGGGCCCGGCGATGGCCATCTGGGGAAACATCGACACGCAGAGCAACAGGGCCAGAATGCCTTGTTTGCCGGGGATAGTCAGCCGGGCCAGCGCATAGGCGGCCGGGATGGCGAGCAACAGGGCGAGCAGCGTGGTGGATCCGGCCACGACGACGCTGTTCAGCACATAGTCGAGGAGGTGATGCTCGAAGAGCGCTGAGCGATAGAATCCCAGGTTGCCTGAGGGCCACCAGGCGGGAGGAGCGGCTTCGATCTCCGCTTGCGATTTGAACGACGTGACGACAAACCAGAGGAAGGGCAGCAGGCTCAAGCCCACCGTTGCGAGGATGCCGACTGCGAGGAGGATCCGACGATTCATGTTCGCCTGCGCTCCAAGAGACTCGAGCCGATGGCGCGCAGGTACGTCAACGACAGCGCCAGGATCATCAGGAACACGACCACGGAGACGGCTGAGCCGTACCCGATCCGGCCTTCCGTGAACAGGGTTTGATAGCCGTAGAACTGCAGGACTTGGGTGGCGTCGCCCGGGCCGCCTTGCGTCATCACAAAGACCAGGTCGAAGACGCGAAAGGCGTCCATGGTCCGAAATAAGAGCGTGAGCAACAGCGCCGGTCTCAGCAAGGGCAGGGTGATGTGCCGGAACCGCTGCCAGAGGGTGGCTCCATCCACACGCGCCGCGTCGTAGAGATCCTCGGGAATGACCTGCAGGCCGGCCAGGATCAGCAGCGCCGCGAAGGAAGATGCCTTCCACACGTCGGCCAGCACCACGATGGCGAAAGCCGCACTTGGATAGGCCAGCCAGGGAATATAGGCCGTGACCCGGTCGCCGAACAGCAGCAGATTGGCGAGACCGTACTGGTCGTTGAAGATGTAGCGCCAGAGTTGCGACGCGACTGCCGTCGGAATGGCCCAAGGAATCAGAATCGCGGCCCGGACGAGCCCACGCCCGCGAAACCGTTCGTGTATCACCAGTGCAATCATCAGCCCGCAAACCAGTTCCAACATTGTCGAGAGCAGGACGAAGCCCAGGGTGACGAACAGCGCCTGCTGCGCTACTGGATCGCGCATCAGCGCCAGATAGTTGTCCAGGCCGACGAACGGACTGCCGAGTTGCGGCAGCCCGATGAAGATATGGTGCAGGCTGAGCCAGAGCGAATCCAGCACGGGGTACAGCGCAAAGAGCATGGTCACGAGCAGCGCCGGGGCCACCATGGTCCAGGCCGCCAGGTTCTCGCGATGTCGCAGGCTCGAGACGGCGCGGTTCATGGGATAGGCTCCGTCAGGGACAACAACCGATCGATGTGGGCGTCGGTCACGGCCGCTTCTTGCGCAAGGTCGAGGTCGTCGATGGCAAGGGCGCGGCTGAAATACCGTTGCAGTGCATGTGAGATGGCAGGATACAGGGGGGAACGCGGCCGGGCCGTCGCAGACCGCAGCACGGCGAAGTGGTTACGGAGTTGCGGCGCGGCCGCCAGCAGGTCGGGATCGGAAAACAGCGCCGTTCTCGACGGGGCGATGCCGGCCTTCTGCGTGAATGCCTTTTGTATGGCCTGGCTGGAGAGGAACTCGATGAGCGCCCAGGCCTCGTCAGGGTGCTGCGAGTAGGCGCTGATGCCGTACAGCCAGCCGCCGAGCGCTGCGGTCGTGCGTCCCGGAGTGAATCCGGGAAGGGGCCTCACGGCGACCTGTCCGGCAACGGTCGAGCGAGTGCGGTTGTTGGCTAGTTCCCAGGCGTACGGCCAGTTCCGGTGAAAGACCGCATGGCCTTGGAGAAAAACGGAGAGGGATTCCGGTTCTTGATAGGTCAACGCCGCGCGTGAGGCGAGCCCGCCGATCACTCGATCTCGCGCGAACTGCACCGCGGCCAGCGCTTCGGGTTGAGCCAGGGCGGAATGTGTTCCATCCGCCGTCAGCAGGCTCCCGCCGTGGCCGTCGATGAACTCCAGCATGTTACAGACGAGGCCTTCGTACTGTTTGAATTGTGCCGTGTACCCGCGCAACGTCGGATGGCGCAGGTGTTCCCCCGCAACGATGGTCTCGGCCTGCCGGGCCAGTTCGTCCCAGGTCGTGGGTGGAGCGAAGCCATACTTGGCCAGCAAGTCCGAGCGATAGTAGAGCAGCCCGGCATCGATGCGGCTCGGAACGCCGTAAAGATGGTCGGCATATCGGCCGACTTCGATGGTGGCGGGGAGAAACTCCTCGCGCAGGGCTGGAGTGAATCGTTCATCGAGCCGACGGGCCCAACCGGCTTCCGCAAACTCCGGCACCCAGATCACATCCATGAAAAAGACATCGACCGTGGCATCGCGATTTTTCAGCTTTTGCGTCAGGAGATCGTGATAGGCGGTGGAGCTGTGCGGGGCCAGTTCGCGCACGACAGAAATGTGAGGGTGGGCCTTCATGAACTCTGCAAGGGCCTCGTCCCACACGCGCGGGTGATCGGGCTTCCAGGAGACGAAACGAAGGGTGACGGGATGGATAGCCGGAGATGTTGAGTGATCGGTCGGTGATTGAGCCGGCACGCCTGGCGATACCCAACAGAAGATCAGCAGGGTCAGCAACAGGCAGATGGCTGTGGTCGATGGGTGAGGGACGTGGCCGGACGGAACCGGCAGGCGCCGAGCGGCCGTGCACAGATCGGTTCGAGGTCCACGCACCTCTCCGGATGTATCTCTCCGCATCGTCTTCTTTATACACAGGGGAGGAGACGTGACGCAAAGGGTCGCGACCCGGAGTTGATGTGTGCGTCGTCTCGGAATGCAGGTCAAGGAGAGAGACAATGGTCGGCATGGAACGGCCCGGGCCATGCCATAGGGCCGTTCAGCCGTATTGGCATAGGCGTGGATCCGTGATAGAGCTGGGACGTGGACTACGATGGAGTACGTATGGATGATTCCACGGACGCATGGCCAAGACGCGGACTCCGTGACGGAGGGTGTATGGACGTTCGGAGGTGGGGACATCGGCTCCTGAGCCTGGCACTCGTTCTGGGGGCCACCGTCGAGACGGGAATGCCGGTTCAGGCCCAGTCCCTGCTGTTCGGCCCCACGCCTTACACCCGCACCGCCGGACCGCCGAATCAGTGCACCGAAACGATCACTCTTCCAGCCGGCGCCACGCCGCCGTACACGCTGCATCTGGTCAATTCACACCCTTGCGGTGCCCAATTTCGCTGCGGGGCAGGGAACGGCCGGCAACCCGGCGCCCGTGAGTGCCACGAGCGTCAACCGGGCGACGTTTACGGATGCCACCAATCACAGCACAACCTTTGAACCGGACACGCTGAGCCGTATCACTAAGCAGACCGATGCGTTGAACCGCGTGACCACCATCACGCGGGATGCCCGGGGCAATCCCACACAGATCGTCCGCCCCAATGGCGCGATCACCACCATGACCTACGACGCCAACGGCAATCTCCTCACGAGTACGGAGCAGGCCATTGCGGCGACGACGACCTTTACGTACGAGCTGACCTTCAACCAGGTGACCAGCATCCGCGACCCCAAAGGCCATCTCACGCAGATCGCCTATGATGCCAAGGGCAACCCGCTCACCATCACCGACGCCCTGAACCAGGTGACCACGTTCACCTACAATCCGCAGGGCCTGCTCCTCACCACCAAGGATGCCCTGAATCACACCACCACCTTTACCTATGACGCGCTGGGCCAGCTGCTGACCACCACCGATCCGCTGAACCGCACGACCACGCTGACCTACGATGCGGCGGGCAATGTCGCGACCTCGAAAGATGCGCTGAACCGCATCACGACGTTCGTGTACGATGCCAAGAACCGGCTCACCCAGGTCACCGATCCCAACACGGGTGTCACGGCCTATGCCTACGACGGCACCGGCAATCTGCTGACCGTCACGGATGCGAAGAACCAGATGACCACCTTTGCCTACGATAGCCGGAACCGGCTCCTCAGCACCACCGACCCGCTGGGCAAAGTGGAAACGTACACCTACGACGGCAACGACAACCTGCTCACGAGAATCACGCCCAAGAACGAGACCATCAGCTTCGCCTACGATGCCGTGAACCAATTGCTCAGTAAGACCCTGCCGGGCAGCCAGGTGACGAGCTACCTCTATGATCTCGCCGGCAACTTGACCACCGTGATGGATCCGGATAGCGTGCTGACCATGACCTACGACCAGGCCAATCGGTTGCTCAACGTCACCACCGCCGGTTCGCCCCATCAACCGACGGTCTCCCTCGGCTATGCCTATGATGCGAACGGCAATCGGCTGACCCTGGCCGACGGGATCAAGACAACCAGCTATCACTATGACGGGCTGAATCGCTTGACCGGATTGGGCGATGGCGTAACCCTGCCGCCGCCGACGGCGAGCTTGGTAGCCTGGTGGACAGGCGACGGCACGGCGGCCGATGCCCAAGGGACCAACTCCGGGATCTTGCGCAACGGGGTGGCGTTCGCGGCAGGCTTGGCGGGCCAAGCCTTTCAGTTCGACGGGGTGGACGACGAGATCGGCTTCA
>CABVRO010000074.1 GCA_902500715.1 uncultured Nitrospira sp.
GTTCTTGAGTTGGATGCAGTAAAACGCCACCAGACACATATTTCTAGTGAAATTTTTCAGTATGAGCGAAGGGTGGAACATACTCCGGAGCGCGAACAGAAGCTGAAGACGCTTGAGCGGGATTATGAAAATCTTCAAAAGAACTATCAGTCCCTCTTGGACAAGAAGCTCAGTGCGGGTATGCAAAAAAGTTTGGCTCAGGGCCGCAAGGGAGCTAAGTTCAGCATCGTAGATCCAGCGTACACCCCAGTTGTTCCAGTTGTTCCCAACATTCCATTAATTATGGCGGCGGGCCTCGTACTTGGATGTGCCTTGGGTTTCGGGGGGGCTGTAGGCCTCGAACTCATGGGAAGAGGGTTCCGATCTGCGGAGGAAGTCGAACTTACTTTAGGCCTTCCTGTCATCGCATCTATTCCGCTCTACGAAAGCGCATTTGGCGGCTCAATGCAAACCGTCCGGGCACTCTCAGGGAAGGCACGTAGTTCCTCGCTGTTACTGCCAGGCCAGGCCAAGCCAGATGAAGAATTTCAGGGATCGGGTGGGCTTCCTGTTACATCCATCGGCAAGCACAGGGTAAGCAACGGGCAGCTACAGAATCCGACTCCGGGCCTAGAGTTAGTGTCAATGTGGCGACCGCTTTCATTCGTGGCGGAGCAATACCGCGTTGCGGCGACCCGGCTTGAGTTAATGACGGGAGATCGGAAAAGTACGGCGATTGTTGTGACCAGTGCTGTCATGGGGGAGGGAAAGTCTTCGACGGCTCTGAACTTGGGTTATGTACTGGCCAAGGATCTTGATCGTAGAACCATAATCATCGATTGTGATCTCAAGCGCCCAATGCAACATATTTATGCTGGAGTCTGGCAGCAACCTGGGTTAGCGGAAGTTCTTCGTGGCACGAAGGGAATTGAGGATTGTTTGCAGCGACTAGGCGAGGCAGGTCCATGGATTCTTCCTGCCGGCGCGGTCGGAGACAACCCTCTCGCCTTATCTAAGATGCATCAGCTAACTGACTTGATTATTGAACTGAAAGAGAAGTTTGACTATGTGATCATTGATGCTCCACCAGTATTACCGCTTGCTGACATGCAAGTGTTGGCGAGTATGGGAGACCTACTCGCCTATGTAGTGAAGGCAAGCATGACCGGGCGGGATGTTGTGCAAAAAGCACTGAAAGTTATCGGTGAGACTGCCAATGTGGGGATCATCTTGAATGGGTTAGATGCACATACCACTCCCTATTATATGCAGCAGGAGTATTACCACGAAGCGCGCCATGAGCAGCTCAAGTAAGTCTGAACACGAGGTTGGTTTGCCGCCAGTGGCCTCGCAGCCACCACTTGTTTCCGTCTCGGTGAGTTTTCCTAAATTCACTCGGCGAGTCTTGATTCTCGGCGTGGGACCTCTTGCCCGCGACCTATGCCAAACCCTGCTGTCAAAACGAACTGGCTTCGCCGAAGTCGTGGGCTTCCTTGATAAGGATGCGAGTCGGATTGGCGAACGTTTAGTAAACCCGAGCATCATTGGGACATATGATCAGCTGTTTGAGATTGCCGAACGATATCAAGTTCATACAGTGGCGGTGTGTTTAGAGGATCGTCGGGCGGTGTTACCCGTTCAAACCCTCTTGGATATGAAGGCTATGGGCCGGGATGTCGTTGACGGCCACTACCTCTACGAGGAAGAATCTGGACGACTCTCAATTGATCATCTTAAGCCCAGCGCACTGATTTTTTCGACGGGATTCCGCCGTCGGTTAGTCACGATGCTCCTTAAGCGGTGTCTTGACTTGGTGATTGCTGTAGTCGGAATGATCACGCTGGTACCGTTGGTATGCGTTCTGGCTATTCTCATCAAGGTAGATTCATCCGGCCCTGTTTTTTATAGGCAGATGCGAGTTGGTTTACGAGGCCGTCCCTATATGATCTGGAAGTTTAGGTCCATGCGTCAGGATGCTGAACAGAGTGGTGCAAGGTGGGCTACAAGCGAAGATCCCAGGGTTTCGAGGGTCGGGCGATGGATTCGAAAGTGGAGATTGGACGAACTCCCGCAGTTGATTAATGTCGTGAAGGGCGAAATGAGTTTAGTCGGTCCCAGGCCGGAGAGGCCCGTATTTGTACAAGAATTGAGAAATACCATCCCCTACTACGATCTAAGACACACTGTTCGGCCAGGAATCACTGGGTGGGCGCAAACCCGTTTTCGGTACGGTGCATCGAAGGAAGACTCGCACGTGAAGCTTCAATACGATCTGTTCTATGTAAAGAATCTCTCACTGGTGCTGGACTTGAGAATTGTCGTTCATACGGTGAAGGTCATGCTGATGGGCGAAGGGGCACGATAGAGACTATATGGTCAGCACCATTTCGAGACATTGTTTGTCTTTTGACGTTGAAGAGCATTTTCAGGTCTCCGCATTTGAATCTCCGATGCGTAGACGGCACTGGGACCAATTTGAGAGTCGTGTAGAGGCCAATACCGAGCGACTGCTTGAGATATTGGCGCAGAGGGGCGTGCGAGCGACCTTCTTTGTTCTTGGGTGGGTAGCAGAGCGATATCCCTCTTTGGTTCACCGCATCGCATCAGGCGGACACGAAGTGGCGTCACATGGGTATGCCCATGAACTCATAACAAGTCAAACTCCTAATGCCTTTCGAGAAGACATTCGAAAGGCAAAGGCCATCCTAGAAAGCATTTTGTCTCAGTCGGTGCTGGGCTATCGTGCGCCAAGTTTTTCCATTACCAAGGATACGATGTGGGCGACAGAAATTTTGGTGGAAGAGGGATATGTTTACGATTCCAGTATTTTTCCGGTGCTGCATGATCGGTATGGCGTGCCCTCTGCAAACCCAGAGGTGCATCAACTGTTGACCGCATCAGGTGTGTTATGGGAAGTACCTCCTTCAACCGTGAAGTGTTTAGGTGTGCGGGTGCCCGTTGCCGGTGGGGGGTATTTTAGGTTGTATCCCTATACGCTTTTGCGTGCTTTGCTTCGCAAGTTGGAGGGTGAGGGGGCGTCGCTCGTGATGTACATGCATCCATGGGAATTCGATCCGAGTCAACCAAGAATGGAGGGTTCTCTGCTGTCACGAATGCGGCACTACTTGAATCTTGATAAGACAGAAATCAGAATGCGTGAACTCTTGCAAGATTTCTCTTTTGCCCCAATTCGAGAAGTCTTTCCACAAATTGAACAAATGCACAGTGCGCGGATGGTTTCTCAGGTTTCGGGAGTGTAGGTGCATTCTGGAAAGAGTCCGTCAGCGGCATTACCCCGTTAGTATCCTTCGCAGGGCAATATTTGAAATCGACAATACCCAGGCTTCACTGACGTTTTGTTGCTCGCGATTAGATAGTTCCTACTAACTTCGACAAAACTCAAGCTGTGTTGACGTTCAGTAGTCGCATCATAGGTCGACTTCTTGCCTGTTGGGGCGCATTGCGAGAGTGGTATCAGCAGCTCCCTTCCAGAGTCGCTTTTCTCACATGCATAAGCGTGGGTGCTGGTAGTTCAACAGGATGGTTCTCTGCCCTCGAGAAGCGTATTTGCTTGCCTCGATTGAGTGTGCACTATTCTTCGATCATAAGCAGTGCATTTGATTAGGATAGAAATCATTTTCTGACGGCTGTGCTACTCTTGTGGTGTGGATCCGTCAACATTCGTTGACACATTCCGCTTGGGAAACCCATGAAAAGAAGTGGATTCTGGTCATTTGCTCGAGAAGGAGCAGAGAGGTAGTTGCACCGGAACTTTCGTCTCGGGTGGCGGAATCCGATAGCTAGGTATCAGGATGGAATCTACTGTAGAGCAGGAAAGCATGGCCGTGCTGGTAATAGAACCCCGCACAGGTTATGTCCAGGTGGGATGGCGTGAATTGTGGGCTGCACGGGAATTGTTGTACTTTCTCGCATGGCGTGATCTAAAAACCCGCTATGCTCAGACCGCTATTGGGGCGGGCTGGGCTCTCATGCAACCTCTGCTCAGTACGCTCATCTTCACACTTGTGTTCGGATATTTGGCAAAAGTGCCGTCGGATGGGTTGCCCTACCCCATCTTTGCGTTCGCTGCGATTCTGCCCTGGTCCCTGTTTGCCAGAAGCCTCGAACGCAGCACCTTAAGTGTGGTGACAGAGGGAGGCCTGATTAAGAAAGTGTACTTTCCACGGCTGATCATCCCAATCGCCGCAACCTTTATCAACCTTGTTGATTTTGCCGTGGGCTTGCTGATTCTGATCGGGATGATGGCATGGTATCAGCAAGTTCCTCAGTGGACGGTGCTGCTTCTGCCGCTCTTCATGAGCGTCGCCCTGCTGACCGCCCTCTCGGTGAGTCTGTGGCTTTCGGCGCTGAACGTAAAATATCGTGATGTGGCATCCGTCGTTCCCTTGATGACGCAGTTATGGATGTTTGCCTCCCCGGTGCTCTATCCGGCATCTCTGGTACCTGAGTCGTTGCGCTGGTACTACGGCCTGAATCCGATGGCAGGAGTCATTGAGGGATTTCGGTGGGCACTGCTCGGAAAGACAGCTCCTGACTGGGCAATGGTGGCAGTGAGTCTGGCGGTTGTGGCTCTCCTATTAATCGGGGGTGTCATGTTTTTTCGGAGGGTGGAGCGAACCTTCGCCGATCTGATTTAGTATGAGCAACACCGCTGTCAGCGTCACCGGGCTCTCCAAGTGCTATCGCCTGGGGACGACGCAGGCTCAAGACGGCTCCCTGGCCGGCGCCTTGACGCGTGGGCTCCGCCGCCTCATCGGTGGGCAGCCGGCGTCCTCCCAGCCCCCTGACACCCTGTGGGCGCTGCGCGACGTGTCGTTTGAAATCAAAAAAGGCGAAGTCTTCGGAGTCATCGGCACCAACGGCTCGGGCAAGAGCACGCTCCTTAAGATCCTCTCGCGGGTGACGGAACCCACCAAAGGCCGTGCGCTCATCCACGGCCGATTTTGTGGCCTCTTGGAAGTGGGCACGGGCTTTCATCCGGAACTGACCGGTCGCGATAACGTCTTCATGAGCGGCGCGATTCTCGGCATGAAGCGGCAGGAAATCGCCCGCAAGTTCGACGAGATCGTGGCGTTTGCCGAAGTGGAGCAGTTCATCGACACGCCGGTGAAACATTATTCCAGCGGCATGTATGTCCGGTTAGGGTTCTCCGTGCTGGCCCATATGGATCCGGACATTCTGATCGTCGATGAGGTGTTGGCGGTCGGGGACGTCCGGTTCCAAAAGAAGTGCATGGGGAAGATGGAAGATGTGGGACAGCACGGGCGAACGGTGATCCTCGTCTCCCACGACATGTCGGCAATTACCCGAATGTGTTCCCGCGCGATTCTGCTGAACAAGGGCGAGATCCTGCAAGCAGGGCCGGCACATGAAGTGGTGAATCACTACCTCCATGCCGGACACATTCAGCCGGTAGTGGAATGGCCGGATCCAATCCAGGCTCCGGGCAATGACGTTGCTCGTCTCCGTGCCGTGCGAGTCAAATCCGAAGCGGGACAGGTTTCGGATGTGATCGATATTCGAAAGCCTATGCGCGTAGAAATCGAATATGACATCCTCAAGCCGGGGCAGATGGTTGTTGCGCAATTTGGTTTCAATACCGAAGAAGACGTGATCGCGTTCATCGTCAACGACCGGGACCCAGTATGGTACAGGCGTCCTCGTCCAGTGGGCCGATATGTCAGTACCGCCTGGATTCCTGGAAATTTTCTGTCAGAGGGAACAATGGTAGTAGGGGGAGGGATTTTTTCAGAAGATCCCTGGCATGAACATTGTGATGTGCCGCGAGCTGTGGGTTTTCGAGTTGTGGATCCCGGGACCGGAGATACGGCACGAGGTGACGTGACAGGACGGTGGGAAGGGGTTGTAAGGCCTTTGCTTCGATGGACAACAGAGCATCGCTCGTTAGAACAGGGAACCACTAGTCAGTACGGGTATGATTGCTCCTCGCTGGGTTGAGAAAATGGCATTCTGACAATCGATAGGGTTGTGCTGTTGGTTTTTCTGTGACTGGCTAATACGCTAGCAAATATATTCGTGGAAGTAACTCTGTTGGCATGCGAACAGGATTTCGGCGTGAATAGGAGATAGTCGTCAGTGTAAAGCCGGAGATCGAGATAAGCCTCGCGTTTCCCGATTTCTTGTACTGTGGGGATGATCCTTGTATGTGTGAATGATGCGAGACTAGGGGCGGTCTTAACGGGAAAGCTCAGCTGCACCTTCTTGGCGAGTAGAATGCTATTTGAGGAGGTCTTTCAGCTTAAAGATGATATGGTAAAGACTAATGCCCTACCGGCCGTGGTCAGTTTGTCCTGCTTGTGGGAACAAAATTAAGTTGGGGCGGCAAATTCTGTGAGTACGACAATGAGTTCGGTCATTGGCGAGCTTTCGATGATGTTCCGGGGATTTACGGCTCCTGCTCGCTGCAGATAGGCATGTGCTGGGAAATCGAAGGAAATGTACTCAATGCTCTGAAGTGGGTATCCATGTCAGTACGGATGGCGACAATGATTGATTGCTGGAGGTAGGGACATGAAAGCGGTGATTTTAGCTGGGGGATTGGGAACTCGATTGTCCGAGGAAACCGTGCTTCGTCCAAAGCCGATGGTTGAAATCGGCGGCAAGCCAATCCTCTGGCATATCATGCAAATTCATGCGGTGTATGGGGTAACCGAGTTTATCATCGCCCTTGGCTATAAAGGCGAAATGATTAAAGAGTACTTCCTGAATTTCTTTGCCATCAACAATGACTTGTCGGTGGATCTCTCAACGGGAAAAACGACGATTCATGATGGAAACCAACCGAAGTGGACCGTTCATCTGGCCGATACCGGGCAGACAACGCAGACTGGTGGACGGGTAAGGCGGTTGAGGAAATGGCTAGGGAATGATGAAACATTCATGCTGACGTACGGAGACGGCGTAGCAGATCTGAATATCAGCAAGTTGCTGGAGTTTCATCGTTCCCATGGGAAAATTGCAACCATGACTTCAGTCCGGTCCCCTGCGAGGTTTGGTCGGATTGGGTTTGACGGCGACCGAGTGACTGAGTTTTTTGAGAAGCCTGAGTCTGGGGAAGGGTGGATCAACGGCGGATTTTTTGTCCTCAACACAAAAGCCTTGGACTATATTGATGGTGATCATACGGCTTGGGAGCGTGAGCCTGTCGAACGCCTCGCTCACGCCGGCGAGATGGTAGGGTATAAACACTACGGATTCTGGTCGTGCATGGATACCCTAAAAGAAAAAAGTTACCTGGAGGAGTTGTGGAACTCTGGCAAGGCTCCCTGGAAGTTATGGTGACGAGTACTGAATGTAGGAATTCAGAAATGCACAAAGTCGCGGATTTGGGCCGCATCGTGCACAGGCAGAGAGGAGCACATGTCAATGATCGATGATCCATCTTTGTTCACACGGGCACAGGCATGGTTGGATGAGGATTGGGCTCGGATGGAGAAGGTGCTGGGCTCTCGATTGGAGGCGTTTCGAGGCAAACGTATCCTTGTTACGGGAGCTGCGGGATTTCTCGGGTTTGGTTTTCTCCATTTTTTTGACTATCTCAATCGCAACCTTCTTAAGAATGGGCGGTTGTCCATTGTCGCCGCCGACAATTACATCCGGGGTTGTCCACGCTGGCTGACTGAGTTAGTCGCTGCTAGCCCCGACATACAGCTGGTTCGACAAGATATTACCAAGCCCTGGACAGGACCAGCGGGCCATCGTTTCGATTTCATTATTCACGGCGCATCCATAGCCAGCCCGAAAGTGTATCGACAATACCCGTTGGAAACTTTGGATACGAATATCTCCGGCTTACGGCATATGCTCGAGCTTGCCAAGAGTCATCGGGCTGAAAGTATCCTCTATTTCAGCTCAAGTGAGATTTACGGTGATCCGCCGGCTCATGAAATTCCAACGAACGAGGCCTATCGTGGCAATGTGTCATGTATCGGTCCTCGGGCGTGTTATGACGAATCGAAGCGTTTAGGTGAGACGCTGTGCTATTTGTACTATCAGCAACATGGGGTGCCCGCGAAGATCGTTCGCCCATTTAATAATTTTGGGCCCGGTTTGCGTCTGGCAGACGGCCGTGTGTTGCCTGACTTTTGTCGAGATATCTTAGCTGATCGCGATATTGTTCTTCGTTCGGATGGCAGTCCGACACGTACGTTTTGCTATGTCTCGGATGCACTGACAGGATATCTCTTGGCGCTATTATCCTCGCATCATGCTGAACCGTTCAATATAGGAAGTGAGTCTCCGGAAATTTCAATGCGTGATCTGGGACGTGTGTTGCTGGAGGTGGCCGGGAGTAAACGCCAGGTTATTCATAAGCCCAGTGAGGAAGCGGATTATCTGACGGACAATCCCAATCGTCGCTGCCCGAATCTTGCGAAGTCCCGTGCTCTCCTCGGGTATGTGCCGCGTGTAGATCTCAGACACGGTCTAGATAGAATGTTTCAGTGGTACCAGCAGTTCGTTGGGTTGGAAGAATTGGCGAAGGACGGACAAGTCAGATAACCATAAGGTGACCATGAAGATATCAGTAATGGGAACGGGATACGTGGGGCTGGTATCGGGGACCTGCTTGGCAGAGCGTGGTCACCAGGTGACCTGTATCGATATCAGGTCTGAGGTGGTACAGGAAATTAACGCCGGACGTCCACCGATTCATGAAATAGGATTAGATAATTTACTCCACGCGGCGCGCGACAAGGGAATGTTGTCTGCCACCACGGATGCAAAGACTGCCATTCTCGATTCCGATGTAACTCTGATCTGTGTTGGTACGCCGACGGTGGATGGTCGAATGGACATGTCGCAAATTGTGAGTGCCGCAAAGGAGATCGGGTCAGCTCTCGCGAGCAAGCGTGGATACCATGTTGTGGCAGTGAAGAGTACGGTATTGCCTGGAACCACGGAGGGACCGGTGAAGGCCGCCATTGAGTCTCACTCGGGCAAGAAAGTAGGGGACGGCTGGGGCTTGTGCATGAATCCGGAGTTTTTGAGGGAAGGTCGTGCGGTTGAGGACTTTCGTGTTCCGGACCGCATTGTGGTCGGTTCCACAGACTCCATGACTGCGGAGGTGTTTCTAAAGGTCTATGCCGATTTCACCTGCCCTAAATTGGTGACAACCCCGCGGACGGCTGAGATGATTAAGTATGTATCAAATTCCCTGCTTGCCACGATGATTTCATTCTCGAATGAAATTGGCAATATGTGTTCCGCGGTCCCCGGCGTCGACGCGCGTTTGGTCTGGAAGGGGGTTCATCTTGATAGGCGGCTGACGCCAATCAATGGACAGGGAGGTGGGGCGGCAGGAGTAACGGAGTATCTTTGGCATGGTTTGGGGTTTGGGGGCAGTTGTTTCCCTAAAGACGTGGCGGCACTTAGAAGCTTTGGGCGTACCGTGGGCGAGCAGACTCGGATGTTGGACGCCGTGTTGGACATTAATTCCGACCAGCCTCTCCGAATGGTTGCCCTGCTGGAAAAGGAGTTGAGCCTCGCAGGCAAGACTGTGGCCGTGCTTGGCCTCGCATTTAAACCTGGAACGGATGATTTGCGAGAATCACCGGCTTTGCCCTTGGTGGCTGAGCTTCGGAAGAAAGGCGCGAAGGTGCTCGTCCATGACCCCATTGCCATGCCCCATGCGAAGAAGCGACCGGAATTCCGGGACGTCGTGTTTGCTGAAGAGTGGGCTGAGGCGTTGAGAAAGAGCGACGCCTGTTGTCTGGTGACGGCGTGGCCGGAGTACCGAAATATTAAGCCGACTGATTTTTCTAAACTGATGACCCGTTCTCTTGTGATTGATGGCCGTGGAGTATTTGAGCCTGCAGCAATGGCCGCGGCAGGAGTTGTGTGGCGCGGCGTTGGATACACACCAGAATCTACTTAGAGAAAGACTCTCTTGAGTAACTGCACGCCCGTATCGTTATCGTTCTAGCCAAAGGAGAACAGGTCATGCTTCGTGACGGATGTCGATTTTGTGGGACGTTTCTGCAGCACGTCTTTCTTGACCTGGGCATGTCTCCGTTGGCCAATTCATATTTGAAGGCCCATCAACTAAACCAGATGGAGCCGTTTTATCCGTTACGGGCATTTGTGTGTGAACGGTGTCTGTTAGTCCAACTAGAAGAATTTGAGAGCCCTGACCACATCTTCTCCGATTACGCATACTTCTCTTCGTTCTCTGACGTGTTTCTCCAACATGCCAAAGATTACGTCGATATGGCCGTGGACCGATTCTCGCTGGGTGCTCATAGCTATGTCGTGGAAATCGCGAGCAATGACGGTTACCTGCTGCAAAATTTTGTGGCACGAGGCATTCGCGTGTTGGGGATCGAACCCGCCAAGAATGTGGCTGAAGTGGCCGTCAAGAAGGGCGTTCCGTCCTGTGTGAAGTTTTTCGGGATTCAGACGGCCCGAGAGTTAGTGGCGGAAGAAAAGCGTCCTGACTTGATCATCGGCAATAATGTCTTGGCGCACGTGCCGGACCTCAATGATTTCGTAGGAGGGCTCAAAATCCTCTTGGCGCCTGAGGGGACTATCACGATTGAGTTTCCGCATCTGATGCGGCTCATGGCCCTGAATCAGTTCGATACGATTTATCATGAACATTTTTCCTATTTTTCACTGACTACCGTGAATCAGGTCTTTGCGAAACATGGCTTGACGATTTTCGACGTCGATGAAATATCGACGCATGGTGGTTCGTTGCGAATTTATGCTCGTCATGATGAGCATCACTCAATGCCGGTGACTGAGCGGTTGATGGCCCTCAAGAAGAAGGAAGAAATGCAGGGATTCGCGACGCTCGCTCACTATCTTTCCTTTTCGGAGAACGCACGAGAGACGAAACGAGCGCTTCTAGAGTTCCTGATTCGGGCAAAACGTGAGGGGAAATCAGTAGTCGCATATGGTGCCGCGGCCAAGGCCAGTACGTTGCTCAATTATTGCGGGGTACGTCAGGACTTTGTCGACTATCTCGTGGACCGAAGCACGTACAAACAAGGGCATTGGCTACCTGGGGTGCATATTCCCATTCATGACCCGGAACGCATCAAGGAAACGAAACCCGATTATGTGTTGATTCTTGCCTGGAATCTCAAAGAAGAAATCATAAAGCAAATGAGCTACGTCAGAAGTTGGGGCGGACAGTTTGTCCTCCCGATTCCGGAAGTTCGAATATGCCCCTGATCAATGTGCAGAGGGAAGCGCTTTTTTCTAAGGGAATCTTGGTGTGAGAGGATATTGAGGGACCTGCTGACGTGAAGAGTTCTGGTGCAAGCAGAGTTTCGCCGGACGGTTGTGGCGTGGAGATGTATCGATTTATCTCTGAACTCTATCCGATCTGTCGAAGTATCACAGGAGAGGGTATCCGGGACACGTTCGGGCGCATTCAACAGCATATTCCGTTGAGCATAACTGCCGTGCCAAGCGGAACGCAGGTGTTTGATTGGACGGTCCCGCTCGAGTGGAATATTCGGGATGCATACGTGGCTGATCGTCAGGGCGTGCGAGTTATTGATTTTAAGCAATCCAACTTGCATGTGGTAAGTTACAGCACCCCGATCGCAGCGCGTATGCCGCTACGCGAGCTCAAAACACACCTCTTTACGCTGCCGGATCATCCAGATTGGATCCCCTACAGAACGTCCTATTACAAAGAGTCTTGGGGATTTTGTCTGAGCCATCGCCAATATCTGGACCTTCGTGACGAGGACTATGACGTCGTGATTGACTCGTCATTGAAACCGGGACACCTCACCTATGGCGAATACTATTTGCCAGGGGACACTGCAGAAGAAGTGCTCATTTCATGTCATGCCTGCCATCCATCCTTGTGCAATGACAATCTGTCAGGAATTGCGGTGGCGACGTTCTTGGCTAAATCGTTACAGACTGGTTCACGTCGTCGATACTCATATCGTTTCCTCTTCCTGCCAGTTACTATCGGGGCGATCGCCTGGCTGGCCCTCAACCAGCTGAAAGTGTCCAATATCAAGCATGGCGTTGTCCTGACCGGTGTGGGTGATGAGGGGGGCTTCACCTACAAAAAGACTCGAAACGGAAATGCCGACATTGATGCGGCGTTTGCGCATGTCTTGCGACATTCTGGCGAGTCGTTTGAGGTCACAGAGTTTATCCCCTATGGATACGATGAGCGTCAGTACGGTTCACCGGGATTTAACCTCCCTGTCGGATGTTTCATGCGTCGGGCGAATGGAGGGTATCCGGAGTATCACACATCTGGCGACAATCTCGATTTTGTCAAACCGACATCGCTGTCGCGATCTCTTCAAGTGGTCCAGTCAGTCGTAGAGGTATTAGAGTCAAATAGGGGGTACGTCAACACGTCCCCCTATTGCGAACCGCAGCTAGGCAAACGTGGTCTCTATCGCACCATCGGAGGAAACGTTACGGGGCGGAGCGCGGAGATGGCACTTCTCTGGGTCTTGAACCTGTCTGATGGGGCGCACACCTTGTTGCAAATAGCTGAGCGAGCGGGGTTGCCCTTTTCAACCATCAAGCTAGCCGCTGATGCGTTGGAGGGGCAGGGATTGTTGCGTCCTGCTGGTTAGGGTGCCGAGAGCGTGCGCAGATAGACATCAGTACTCGCAGTGATGCTTGTTGCAGTGGGATGGTTCTTGGATGGGCTGGGTGTTTGTGGGTGAGTGCCGTGTCGCGGTCCGGTTGCGAACGCGCATCGTCACGCGCGTAACGCCAAAGGAGGTTCCGAATGAATAACACAATTTACTACGATGCCCAATTGACTGATGACGAGAGAAGAAAACTGATTTTTGAAGGGCAGTTGGTAGCGTATTCACCTCGAGAGCATTCCCTGGCGTTGGTGGGCCATGCGCGCAAGTTGATCGAAGAGGCTTTTGCCCCGCTCGATCCTGAGACCGCGCAATATCACATGCCTGTTGAGCAATACGCTGAAGTGCTAGGTAAGCTGAAGCCGCACTTCATTCACCACCCAGAATCCAAGAAACACCTGAAAGGGTTGTTGGCGGAGATGGGCGCTGATCCTGAGAAAACTTACTTCGATGTCCCCAAAATGCGAAGTTCAACCAGCGATAACTATCTGACGACCGGGATAGCGTATGCGTGGCATCCGCATCGGGATACCTGGTATTCAGCCCCGCCTTGTCAAATCAATTGGTGGATTCCTATTTACGACATCCGTTCCGATAATGCGATGGCCTTTCATCCCAAGTATTGGAATCGGGCTGTCAAGAATGATTCCCGCAGTCACAATTATTATGAGTGGAACAAGCAACATCGGGGCGGACATGTTTCTCAATTTCTGAAAGCCGACCCACGACCCCTTTCCAAGCCTATTGAAACGATTGAGATCGATCCCCAAATTCGCATCATTGTTCCTGCGGGCGGAATTATTCTGTTTTCGGCGGCTCAGCTGCATTCGAGTGTGCCGAATACCTCCGGCAAGACCCGATTCAGTATCGATTTCCGTGTGGTGAATGTGGATGATGCTGCCGCCCGCCGGGGCGCACCTCATGTTGATGAAGAGTGCACAGGAACGACCATGCGAGACTACCTGCGCGGAACAGACTTGTCCCAGATCCCTGCCGAGATCGTCGCGCTCTACGATGATGGCGCACAGGAAAACGGCGAGTTGCAGTACAAGCCGAAGGATGCTCCCACTTCGCCTCTGTAAGCGGATGGCTCCATGGCAAATCTTAATCTGTGGCGGGGCCAACGAATACTCGTAACGGGAGGCAGTGGGTTTCTCGGATCACATCTGTGTCGACGGTTGCTCGAGCTGGGGGCTGAGGTACACGCGACTTCACGAGTTGAGCGGAGATCGGAGCCGGGTGGGCCGATTTGGTGGCAGGTCGATCTTGCGGCCATTGATCGTGTGCGGAAACTGCTGACGGACCTGAAGCCAATGGTGGTGTACCATTTGGCTGGCTCTGCCGGCGCGAAACCGGACCTTGCTCTCGTATTACCTACCCTCGAAGGGCTTGTGGTAAGCGCTGTTAATATACTTGTGGCGGGAACAGAGGCTGGCGCTGGCCGTATTGTGATGACCGGATCACTAACTGAACCGGCTTGGAGTGAGCACGCACCGATTCCAAGTTCTCCCTATGCGGCGGCAAAATGGACGTCGAGCGCCTATGCGCGAATGTTTCATCTGCTCTATCAGACGCCGACCGTAGTTCTGACTCCGTTCATGACATTCGGGCCCGGCCAGGACCGAAGCAAAATTGTTCCGTCCGTCATTCTTTCACTTCTCAGGCGAGAATCCCCCCGGCTTTCTTCCTGCCTCTGGGAGGTGGATTGGATTTTTATTGATGATCTCGTGGAGGCGTTCCTGGCAGCTGCGGCAGTTCCAGACATTGAGGGGGGCTGTTTTGATGTGGGAACGGGAACTAACCGGACAGTCCGGTCGGTGGTCGAGCGGATTTTCTTACTGATGGGAGAGCAGACGCAACCGCTATTCGGTATGTTGCCGGATCGCCCGTCAGAACCGGTGCGAAGCGCCGACACCATGCAAACCAACCAACTGTTGAAGTGGCGTGCGCAGATTTCCCTGGATGAGGGCTTGAGGCGGACGATTGCTTGGTACACTACTCATGCTGCTATGGGACGCGCATGACCGCCGCAGCGATGCAGCTGGTCCTGAAGTGGTATGCGAAGCGAAAAATTCGCGAGCTTTGTCCTTTGAGCATTGCGGACCGATTGTTGGGTGAACAGAGGGCTATTCATCAACTCTGGTCGATAGGGATTGTCACCGGGGCGTCGCCATTGCGTCTTCGCCACGCGCCCGGGGGACTCAATCCGGTACTGACTCGGGAAGATGTTTCGGACGTGAGGGCGATGTTCGTCGCGGATCCATTCCTGCTTCGAGTAGGGGATCTGTGGCATATGTTTTTCGAGGTCTATAATTTTGATGCTGATCGTGGCGAGATTGCCTGGGCCACCAGCAAGGATGGGTTTGCCTGGACCTATCAGAAAGTTGTATTACGAGAATCATTTCACCTGTCCTATCCCTACGTCTTCGAATGGCACGGCCAATATTATATGATTCCGGAAACCCACCAGACGGAGAATGTGTGTCTCTACGAAGCTCGGTCATTTCCGACAAAGTGGGAGTGTACCGACACGTTGCTCCGGGGCCATCGTTTCAATGATAGTTCAATCTTTTATCATCACGGTCGATGGTGGTTATTCAGTGAAACCAACCCTACTTTGGCTCACGATACGCTTCGTCTCTATCATGCTCCTGACCTTCGGGGGCCCTGGCAGGAGCATCCTCGATCTCCGATCATTCAAGAGAACCCCCATATCGCAAGGCCGGCGGGACGAGTCGTGGTTGTGGGCGATCGTATCCTCAGGTTTGCTCAGGACTGTTTTCCGGTCTATGGGACAAGGGTACGGGCGTTCGAAATTACGGAGCTGACTCCTTCAACCTACCGTGAGCAGCCCGCTTCGCGTGGTCCATTATTCGGTCCGAGCTGGAGGCTCTGGACCCAAGGCGGGATGCATCATATCGATTCCCATCCTCTGGATTCCCATCAGTGGATTGCCGCAGTAGATGGCTGGCGGCAAGTTGGGTGGCCGATTCCCGAAGGGTGGCAGAGGGCGACGTGTTGAAACGATTGTGGCGATACTTGCAACGGTACCAACTGTATCTATGGGTACGAGAGGTGATTGCTGCGGTTCGCCGTGTCTGGCCTCAGTTCCGTGGGGGTGTTGTTTCCTTGCACGCCGCGGGAAGTTCACACGGTCACGTGTTAATTTCTTACGACAATCATGGGTTGCTCTGTAAAATGCGAGGGCAGCCCATTCCCACCAGCCACCCACAGTTTCTGAAGACCATTGTCATGGCTCAGACCTTTGTCGATTTGGGCTATGACGTGGATGTGATTCACTGTGAGAATCAGAGATTCATTCCCTGGAAGCCGTACGATATCATAGTTGATACACGTCTGAATTTGCAGCGACTACAACCTTATTTGCCTTCTAGCTGCATCAAGATTCTGCACTGTGACACGGCTCAGATTGTCTACCAAAACTCGGCTGAAATGGGCAGAATGTTGGCGTTTCAACGGCGAAAGGGGCTCACTGTTCCGCCGAATCGATTGGAAACCCCGCATTTAGGGGTTGAGCACGCAGATTACCTCACAACCTGCGGCAATGAGTTTACGGTGAACACATATACCTATGCGGATAAGCCGATTTTTCGTTTACCCATGGTTGTCCAGCAGATGTGGCCTTGGCCCGAGAACAAAGACTTCGAGGTGTCCCGTCGCCGGTTTCTTTGGTTTGGAAGTCGAGGAATGGTTCACAAGGGACTCGACTTAGTGCTGGAGGCTTTCGCGAGAATGCCGGAATGCCAGCTCACCATCGTGGGGCCGGTGCGCAATGAGCCAGAGTTTGCGAATGTTTATCGGAAAGAATTGTTCCACACGCCGAATATCAAGTGTGTCGGCTGGCTTGATAAGTCCAGTGAGGAGTTTCGAATGGTTTTGGAGCAATCCCTTGCGCATGTCTTTCCCTCTTGCTCTGAGGCCGGGGCGGCGGCTGTGGTAGAGACCATGGCTGCAGGGGTAATCCCTGTGGTGACCTATGAAGCTTCAATTGACGTGGAGAATTTTGGTTTTCTTTTGGAGGACGCCTCGATCGAAACCATCATGCGTCAGGTGCGCGAGATTGCCGCGATGTCTGTGGATGAATTGCGTCGAAAGGCTAAGAAAGCGTGGGAAGCGGCCCACAACAATAACACGCCGGAGAAATTTGCACGTTCCTATCGTGCAACGATAGAAATGATTCTGGCAAAGCATGGAAGACGATAGCAGCATCTGCCGAAAAATGTATGATTCGGAGAAGAGGGAGGACCATGTTTTCGCCGTCAAGCTTCTGTGGGGCGTAGGGAGCGCATCGACGAATGGCTAAGCTTGGGCGTCAGCTGGGAATATTGGCAAATTGTGTGCTTTTGTTAGGGGCTGCGCTCTGTGCGGCCTTGTTCGCTTTCTTGGTATGGCGCCATGGCATGTCGCTACGCTATCTGGTGTTCGTGGGGCTTACAGCGATACTGGCGCTCGGCGTACGAATGCCGGAATCCCTCAGGATCAATAGTGTGCTT
>CABVRO010000075.1 GCA_902500715.1 uncultured Nitrospira sp.
GCCTATCCGATTCAATTGACATCTTTGACACGGGCTGATTGTTTTTGTCGTCTTGTTGCCAATGGCGTGAATGCTCGCAATGACCGGAGGGCAAAGCAAGCGTTGTACCGGCACGTGCCTCGTGAGTGAGACTTACGAGAACAAGCTTTCAAAACAATTGTTAATCAATAACTTAGCAGAACCACTGCAACATTTCATCTAGACATCGATGAATCTGTGGGCTGTGGATTCTGTTGATAATTCAGCCCTCGACCGGAATCGGCTGTGACAGGCTTGCGCCGACCAACCAAACCGCCACAGAGATTTCCTGCTCCGTGCTCAGGCAATGCACTCCGCCCGATTCCCTCCCCTTCAATGAAACCTCGCGCACGCATCCATCACGGCAGTCGCATGGCGCCACAAAGAAGAACACCTTCGTTCAGGAAAATATTGAGTATCGAAAGTCGAGACCATCCGGCGCAGGGGCACATCCGCCGACGCGGCCGAGCCGGTGATCCAACCTACTGCTTAGCCCGAACTATTCATGAATGCCGTTGCGAGACGTTTGGGACGGAAGCCCGCCGAGGCTGCTCGCACGTAAGGCCGACGCAGGCGTACGTGCAGTCCGTCGAGGAGGCCGAACGAGAACAGCCCCGCCGGGCGAGAGAATCGGACGACGGAGCAGGGATTCATGAATAGTCCGAGCTAGGGAATGATGTCGTCGAGCAGGCCCGACTGAACGGGAGAAAGCGGCCCCGCCTCACGCGGGACGGGAGGAAAGACCACGGGCGATCCAGCTTGATTCGCACCCTGAATCAGCCCCACAGAGAGTTGCGGGCCGAGTGTCATCAGAGCGCCGCTCCAGGCCTGCCCGGTCGCCGGATTGCGGAAGTTATACGATTCGAAGTTATTTCCAAAGTTATAGATATACCCTTGCGTCCCCTGATTATCGATATAGAGGTTTCCCGGCCCCACCAGACCGAACAGCGGCGCGACCCCTCCCCCCAGACCTCGTACACTCGAGACGGATTGCGCCGCTGCCGGGGAAGTCAGCAGCAGCGTCAGACCAGCCACCGACAGGATCCTGTTCGCGCGATTCGCAGCCACCGACACGCTCCTCAGCATGGACACTGACTTCTGTTTATGGTACCACGCCAGCATCATTTTGAATTCAGTATGGCCCAACGCAGACCTCGCATCAAGGAGTTTGTTATGACGAATGCAATCCTCCGGGGGTGCCTTTTCATCGGGGGCGCAGCGGCGCTCCTCCTCTGGACGGCACCCGATTCCTTCGGCCTGGAAGTGAACAAGCCGGTCCCGACGGAACGCCGGGAGGCCATGTCGCTCGCCGACGCCGTCCTGAAAGCCTTGCAGAACAATCTCGATATCAGTATCGGTCGTCAAACGAGAGAGAGTCGCCTGGCCGACATCGTGATCGAGCAGGCGAAGTTCGATCCGACCGTCAGCTTGAACGGGCAATACAACCGTCAGGTCGCACCGCTCAACCGGCCGATCCTGGGCTTCACCGGAGCAACCCTGCAGGACATTACGAAGTTCGATCAGAACACGTCCACTGTGACCGCCGACATCACGCAGAATCTGCCGACCGGCGCCAACTACGATTTGAACTACAGTCCCCAGCGCAGTTATGTGAGCGGCCCCAACACCTTCCTCTTCAACCCGGCGTGGACCGGCGGGCTCGCCTTAACGGTCACACAGCCCCTGCTGAAGAACTTCGGCACCGACATCAACAAGACGTTCATCTCGATCGCACAAAACAATGCCACGGTCGAACAACATGTCTTCCTCGACCGTGTGCTCACCGTCATTGCCAGCGTCGAACAGACGTTTTGGGAGATGGTGTTCGCGAATGAGAATCTCAAGGTCGCGCAGGCCGCGCTCAAGGCGGCGGAAGAGCTGCTGGCCAGCAACCGCGCCAAAGCCAAAGCCGGGGTCATGTCGATCGTCGATGTCCTGCAAGCCGAAGCCGCCGTCGCCTCACGGGTCGAGCAGATCCTCGTCGCGGAAAAATCGATTCGCGATCAGGAAGACCAGTTGCGCCGCCTCCTGAACCCCGCCGAGGAGGAACTCCGGCAGGACTTGCGCCTGATCCCGACCGATCCACCCGTCACCTCACTGGAAGCCATCAGCTTGCAAGAAGCCATCGATATCGCCATGGAGCGCCGACCGGAAGTTTTACAGGCAAGCAAGAATGTGGAGAGCAGCGACCTGAATGTGAAGTTCGCCAAGAACCAACTCCTCCCGACCCTGTCCGTTCAGGGCACGATGGGACTGTCGGGACTCGGCGCAGACTACGGCGACGCTACGCGGCGGAACTTGGGTGGTGACTTCTACAACTACGGTGCGGGCCTCGTCCTCAGTTACCCCATCGGCAACCGGTCGGCGTACAGCACCTACAACAAACGGCAACTGGAATCCCGCAACGCCCAGTCGTCGCTCCAGAGCGTCCGCCAGCAGGTGATCGTCGGCGTTCGAGAAGCGGTCCGTCGCGTCCACACCGATTTCAAGCGCATCGAAACCACCCGCTCGGCCCGTATCATGGCCGAGAAGCAATTACAGGCCGAGCAGGAGCGGTTGAAGGTCGGTCTCAGCACGACACGCTTCGTGCTCGACTTTCAGCGCGATCTGGCCACTGCCCAAGGGAACGAGCTTCGAGCGGTGTTGGATTACAACAAGTCGCTGTCGAATCTGGCCCGCAACAAAGCCACTACCCTTGAGCGATACAGTCTGCGGCTCGATTAACCTCTCCATGATCAAGCCTGACGACGCGTCCTCGTCCCGTGCGACTCAGGCCGGCGAACGGGGAGCAGCTCTCGTGCTGCTCCCCCTGACCGCCACCATCCTGTTTTACAGCTCACCGACCACACTTCAACAACACAGCCTCATTCAGTTTTTCCCCCAGGCCTGCGCCTATGCCGCCTTCATCGCCTGGATCACGATCAATGGATCGGTGGTCCATCGAATCGGACTCGCTCGCCGACTCCTCCCGCAAGGCCTCCGGTGGGGCATGCTCACCGGATTAACACTCGGACTGATCAATGTGCTGGTCATCCTGTACCTCGTTCCAATTCTTGAGGGAGACTACCGATTTCTCGCCGAGACCCCGCACGCCCAAATTCCCCTGCCGATCATGGTGCCCTGGTTCATCCTGTTCATCGCCACCATGGTCGAGTTGAACTTCCGCGGTTTTCTCCTGGGGCGGCTCCTCGCCCTGGGGCTCCCGCCTCCGATCGCCGTGTCGGTAAGTGCCCTCCTGTTTGCGTTCGATCCCTTTCTGGTGGCAACCTTTCAACACCTCCATTGGATTGCCGTCTGGGACGGGCTGGTCTGGGGGAGCCTATGGGTCATGCTCAGAAACCTCTACGCGCCGATCGTGGCGCACGCCGTCGAAGTCATCGTCTTGTACGGTGTCATGCGAACGATCCTGACATGACATCGCCCTGTTCCGGCAACCGGAGGAACCTAAAGTAACCGTTGCACTCACAATGGATTCACCGCTCCTGGCAAAGTAATTCAGCATTCCATGAACCTTTCCTTCTCAGGTCACCTCGTCAATGATGTCTTCGGCGACCCCGGTCTATTCGTAGAAGTGCGTTGGTCCAAACGCGCCCTCCTCTTCGACCTCGACCACAACGATGCGCTGGGCCCCACCCGCCTCTTGCGCGCCGGCGACATCTTCATCTCGCACACGCACATGGACCACTTCATCGGGTTTGATGCGTTGCTCCGCGTGGCCCTGGGACGCGGAAAAACACTCCGCCTCTACGGGCCGCCCGGCCTCATCGCCAATGTTCAAGGAAAACTTCATGGCTACACCTGGAACCTCGTGGATGGGTATCCGCTCACCATCACCGTGCAGGAATTCCACGAGCAGACAATCCGGCGCGCCACCTTCCTCGCAACCGACGGATTCCAGCGCCACGACGCTCCGGAGGGAGCCCCCATCAATCGGCAAGCCGGCCATCGTTTTTCCGTGCTCGCAGATCCCATGTTCACGGTCGAAGCGGTCGCACTCAATCACCGCATTCCTTCCCTGGCCTACTCGCTGCAGGAACAGTTTCATGTGAACGTCAACAAGGAGCGGCTGCACGAAGCCGGGCTGCCGGTCGGCTATTGGCTGAAGGAAGTGAAACAGTATCTCTGGCAGGGCAAGCCGGACAACTTTCGATTTCACGCCACGCTCTACCATGAACACCATAAGGAGGAGAGGGAGTTTGTTCTGGGTGAAATCCGGGAGCGCTACCTCACCATCAGCCGAGGTCAGAAACTCGCCTATGTCGTGGATGCCCGCTACGACGAGGAGAACGAACGGAAGATCGTGGAGCTTGCGCGAGGCGCCGACATCTTCTACTGTGAGGCCCCGTATCTGGACCGGGATGCGGAGAAGGCGAGGGACCGGTACCACCTCACCGCCAGACAGGCCGGCATCATGGCGAAGCAAGCCGGCGTGCGCGAGTTGGTCGTGTTCCACTTCTCCCCGCGCTACACGGGACTGGGTCATGAGATTGAAGCGGAGGCGCAAGAAGCCTTTCGCGGAAGGTGAAGGAGGCGGGGATGGGTGAGTGGGCGAAGTACGCACTCTACTTCCTGTTGGGCGGCACAATCGTCAGTATCTCGACCTACCTTGGCTCACAAGGCCGGTCGTTTCTCGCCGCTTTCGCCAGCACCTTCCCGGCGATGACCGGCGCGACGTTTATCCTGATCTATCTCAACGGCGGCAGTGAACACCTCGTGACCTACGCGAAGAACCTCCTGTGGTTTGTACCGCCCTGGCTCGTCTACGTCGGCTGCATGATCTACGGCGTAGAACGCATCGGGTTCTGGCTTTCCATGGCCGGCTCCATGGTTCTCTACATGGCCTGCGTCGCACTCGTAAAATTCCTGGCCCGGTAGCCTATCAATCTGCCATCAATCGGCCTTGGTTCACAGAACGCTTGACAACCGGCCGGCCCATTGCCAAAGAGTTGGGATGCAGACGGCGGTCCGCCCTCGCCCCTTGCGATCACAACATCATTTCCCAATAGACCGGCTCCGTCAGCTGTAGCGGCTACGGCTCAGAGAGGACCCGCCGCCCTGTTTCGTTCACTGAGATCGCTGCACGAATACGCGCACGTACACATCAGCTTGGTCGACACATTGCTACCGCCGTCCATATCCATTCCGTTGGCAGCGTGTCGCATCGGATACGAGCCCAATGGGATCGGCAAGAATGCTTTCACGAAACACCGGACATGCGAGTGCCGAATGCGTTGCCCGGTTACGGCACGGTTATTGATGAACCAGCCTCCCATCCAACCATGGCGTCGCGCTCGGGACGGCGCGGAGCTTTCCTAGCCGACGCCGCATACAAGGAGGTAGGTCATTTCTTCAACGGATGGGATTGGGGGTCGGGGCGCTGGGCGCGGGTCTGTTCGGCGGCTTGGCGTGGCCGGAATCGGTGTTGGCCATGTGCGAGCCCCGGGGAATCCCGGCACACCCAAATCATGGCGCAAGGATTGCCGTATGATCCTCCCGCGCCGGCCCGCCAGCACGTTGACCGCAGCAGAGATCGCACAACTCAAGGATGCCTACAAGGCCATGCGCGCGCTCGACACCAGCGATCCGAACGACCCGCGCGAATTCCTGCGGCAGGTCAACGTCCATTGCTGGTACTGCGGCGTCGGCACTCAGGTCCATTTCACCTGGCAATTCTTTGTCTGGCACCGCGCCTAACTCTACTTCCACGAACGCATTCTCGGGAAGCTGATCGGCGACATGAATTTCCGCCTCCCCTACTGGGACTGGGATACCCCGAGTCACCGCAAGCTCCCCGGCGCCTACACCGACCCAAACGACAACAGCAATCCGCTCTGGAACGGCACCAGGAGCATGGACCCGACGGACGAAATCCCTGACGAGGATGTCGGGGAAGCCGTCGATGGCCGCAATGTGCCGATGGCAGGGCTCGACTGGTCGGTGCAATCAGTCCGGCTGGAACAGAGCGGGCGCAAGTAGCGACCCCTCCGACGCGACAGACTCCGGGCAGGCAGACGCGCGGACGGCACCACATGCGCACTGAGGCGGCAGCAGAAGGCCGATCTGAATCGGCGCCCCGCACGTTCGGCCGACATGGGCTACGCCCAGCCGACTGGTTCCATGGTAAGCTCGCCTATGCTCCTCACCTCACTTCGCTTGACGGTCTTGATCGGGGCGGTTCTCCTTGCCTGTCCGCTCTGGGCAATCGCGGCGTCTCCCTCTGAGACGGCGACAGATTTCGATGCCCTCCCCGACTCGTCTCTCATCTATGTCTCGGACTACTTTTCATTCGTAGGGCAAGACGACCAAGGCCACGTGGCCTTCGCGCTCGATAACAATCGCGGGCGCGACGGCGACCGTTATCAGGCGGAACACTTTCTCGTGCTGCACGAGGAAGGTCACGGGTGGGTCAAGCTGGACGGGAATGGGTTTTTCGACAACCGCGAGCACGGGTTGAGGACGATTCCCGATTCGCCGTTCTTCAGCTTTGACGGCTCGCCCCGCGCCGGCATGACGATCACGAGCGCGATCAATCGCCTCACCCTTCGCATCGACGCCATTCCGCAACGCACGGGGAACCGGCACCAGGGCGCCGTCACCTGGATGGGCTCCGCCCCGGCCGTGCTGACCTGGAAAGACCGGACGCTTCAAGGACGCGTGATCTACGAGTACGTCATGATGCCGAACTTCAACCGACTGACCCGCACCTACTGGGGGATGTGGAAGGAGTTTCAGGGACTGTACCTGTCGGCCGGCGGAACCGGCGATGTCTACCTGCACAGCCAACGCAGCGAGCGGATCGCACCGTTGGTCGGCATGCTGGCCGGTTTTGCCGCATTCAATGAGGCGAGCCTCCCGATGCGCGATCTCAACGTAGACATTCTGGACCGGGACTGGGCCTTCGGATTCTACCGATGGCCCACGGCCTGGCGCGTGACATGGACAGGCCCGCAGGGGCCAGCGGTGCTCACGCTCACGCAAACCGACCGGCGTGGCATCGGCAACTGGGTGATCGGCGGATTCTCCATGGGCATCGTCCGCGGGGAGTTCGTCTATGGAGGAGCGACTCTGGAGATCTATGGCCTTGCGGAACTCATCATGTGACCGTTCGCCGTCTTTCCTCCAGATAAACCGCGCATCCATTCAATGCTTCCCGCCACAGCGACCTGATCATCCGTTGTTTCGCAACCTGGCACCGATTCGCGCGGCCTTTTCACGCGCTCTTCATGGCGGCTTTGGAAGTGCCTCGGAGGCCCCTGGTCATTCACAGGTTCAGTCGGCGACTCTGCCCAGGCGGAGAAGGCAAGAAATTGCAGCCGCCAGAGCGCAGGTGGAACCGCTCACGATTCTGAATGTCACGGTGAAGGCCGAACCTGGTAGCGTGATTCAGTCAGTCCGCCTACTTGATCTTCAAGAGGTTTGCTGACCCCAGAAAGTGTGAGGAATCCGCAGGCGGTAGAATCGCCCTGTCTGAAAGCACACCAAGCAGCGAGGCCCTCAAGACCGGCAACCACTAGCTGGGAAACGAGGGTTAGACGATCCCGAGAAATACGGCCAGGGAGCGGTCGACGCGGGCCATCGCTTCATGATCGAGCGAACCGATCCGGGCACCAATGGCGTCATGAGGAACGGTCACGATCTTATCGATCATAATCTGCGAGGGCTGCTTCAGGCCATTTTTCGGCGAGGGCTCAACGGCAAGGCGAAACAGAGGCGCATCAAGAAACTCGGTTGTCAGGAGGCAGACCGTCACGCTCCCAAGCGCCGAGAAGAGATTGGATTGCAGGACAAGGGCAGGCCGGGGTTTCCCGCTCTAGTGGCCCTTGGCAGCGACCGCAACCAGATCGCCGCGTTTCATCCATTGTCCCAATCAGCGATCGCTGAGATGAAGTCAAGAACAGGCCTTTCCTGCGCGGACCGTGCCGCAAGGCGCGCCTGCCTGCGACATTCAGTTGCAAACCCGGCAGCACGGGTATCCGGCACCCAGATCTGCACCGGCCGTAAACCCTTCTCACGCAACCGACTCCGGTATCGGCTCTGCTTTTCCTTCGAGATCAAGCGCGCCTCTGATGGCATAAGACGTTCCCTGTCTCCTGCCTTCTGATCGCACGGTATCACATACTCACGTAACATGTTGCCAACTTCTTCGGAAGTTTATCGAGCTATGCCTGGCGTGCATCAGCAAAGAGTATGGCGGAGACCGGCGGAACCTGTTCGGGAATCAAACCAAGTACCCCGTCCTCAAGCAGGTGCGGCGCGAAGGCAGCATGAAAGTCATTCAAAGCTCGGGGTCCTTGGCAACAGGCCTCGATTGCCAGCCAATTGAACGAAGGCCTTATTCATAGAATCCCCAGTCACGCTGGATATTTCTAAGTTCATCCTTGCCCACCCGATCCTTCCGCAGGTCCAAGGGGTAGAGCGGGAACAACCACCTGTTTGCGATTGTATTGATCACGCCAGAGTCGTCAGTTTCCAGCAAACCTACCGCATGTAGGCTCTCCAAGCAGTTGTTGTTCAGATCGAATAGCGCGTGCACCGTTAGATTCTCATCAATGGTTTGGGCTCGCCAAAACTTGGCAAGGATACGCAAGACACCCGGCTTTAGGCAGCCCGCCTGGGAAAGAGCGGACACCAGATGAAGGGTCGGACTCCTCGAGTTTGCAGGCATAAGCTCCAGCTCGTCCGTGCACCTGGGGTCATGCCAAAAGTGGGCACCGTCATTTTCGACGTAGTCTACGTATATGGTTTCTTCTCGTTGGCGAAGAATCTCGTTGTAGAAGATCCAGTCAACATTATTCGGCCCATCAAGGTAGTACTCCTTTCGTTCTCGATCGACCCATTCACGAACCGCCGAGAAGGAGTGCGGGCGGCGCCAGCAATATTGTGCATATATGCCCTTCGCTAAGTGATCATTGAAATACTGCAACTGCCTATTAAAGTCGGATTGCCGCTCAATGCGAGGGCAGCGGACAGCGTCGAGCAAAATCAGAACTTTGGCTGCCTCTTCCTCGGCTGCGAGGCGCAGGATCTGACTTCCCGCAGGTCGCTTGAGATCATTCAGCAAGAATGAATCGCCGTCGATTTGGCAGGCATTTGACACGCAGAGCGCTGCACCGACCGCAATCTCAGAGAAGAGTGCGTCATCGGTCAACTGCGAAAGATCTTGAATGGCCTTTATACGCATCGGTGCCCAAAAGGACGCCCAAAGTGCCAGTGAACCGAGACGCCGCTTTGTGGGCTTCCTTCGACATCCAAACCCAGCGGGCGCAAACTTGCCCCGGCGTGGAGAATTCTTGAATAATGGCTGAATGAAATCAAGGCAGGAGGGACCGGCACATTCACGCAGGCGCACCGTCTTAATCCGTTCCGTCATGTTGCTCCCGCTGCTCGGCTCGGTCAGTGGATGCTCCCTACTGTTTCAGCCGATGCGGACGCCGATCGGACATTCCTCGGATGAGAACGGCCGGCGTTGCTCGACCTATCAGACCAGGTCGGAGGGTGTGGACGAAACAACCTGCGAGCACGGCGGCCCGAATCAAGGTTCCATATATGGCCCGTGGAGCCCAGAGAGGTAATAGCTCAAAACTTCAAGTGATCGTTAATGGTCATTCCAAAGTGCTCCTGGAGCAGCTGTTTACACTCCCCTTCATTCGTTACATGAAGTTCCTGCGTACCATCCAGCCCTCGAACTTTGAGCAGTTTACCGGTGAATATCTTCCGCCCATCCAGGGTGGGCATCGTGCACATCCAGCTCTGAACGAAGGGCGAATCAGGTGCGTGCGAGTGGTAATAGTTGGCAAACTGGTAGTCCACCGGCAGCCAGGGGTCGAGTGCGAAGGAATAGAGATTCGTCCAAGCCTCCTCGATGCGACATTGCAGCACATGCTCTCCCCGCTCATCGGTCGCGAGCCTAAATTGATCCGGCCCCTGCCGATGTTCCAGACCAACCACAAAGGGCAACGGCTCACGCAATCCCTGCCCTCCGAATCCCACATCCACAATCCAGCGCTCTCCGTCCAGATGAACCAGTAGCACCTGGTGACTCCGCGGCCTGACGCCTTCCGTCCCATACAACACCCGGGCAGCTAGTCGCGTAACGACAAAACCAAGCTCCTCCAGCAGCAGCGCAAACAGTCCGTTCAGCTCGAAACAGTAGCCACCCCGTCGCTCGACGACGATCTTGCGAAACAGATCTGACGGGTCCAGCGAGATCGACCGCCCAAGATGGATATCCAGATTTTCAAACGGCACGGTCATCACGTGGGCCCGGTGCAAACCCTGCAGAGTTTCCAGGGACGGGATCAACGGCCCTTCATACTTGATGCGCGCGAGATACGCGTCACGCTCGAACATGCCCCCTCCTCATTCAGGCGGCCATTATACGAAGTCACGACAAAGGATCACAGGCAGCCTGATCCGCCTCGCATGGACCTCGTTGCGGTCGCCTCCTGCACTTGCTACGATGTTCGGTCATTCTTCGAGAGGAGCGCTCCGCCGTGGCATCCCGTACGCCCCCGCATCGACCAGCCAACGACTTGATCGTTGAAGGCGCGCGCCAGAACAATCTCAAGAACATCTCCTTGCGGATCCCTCACAACCAGGTCACCGCCATCACCGGGCTGTCGGGATCCGGTAAATCGTCCCTGGCCTTCGACACCCTGTTTGCCGAAGGACAGTGGCGCTACGTGGAATCGCTCTCGACCTACGCGCGAATGTTCCTCGACAAGGTGAACCGGCCCGATGTCGATCG
The DNA here is from genome assembly GCA_902500715.1 of uncultured Nitrospira sp. Taxonomy (GTDB): domain Bacteria; phylum Nitrospirota; class Nitrospiria; order Nitrospirales; family Nitrospiraceae; genus Nitrospira_A. The sequence goes on from CABVRO010000075.1 coordinate 10,766, forward strand.
GATCGCCAACATCCGCCCCGCGATCGCGATAGAGCAGAAAAATCCGATCCGCACCGCCCGCTCGACCGTCGGGACGGCCACCGAAGTCGCCGATCTTTTGCGGCTGCTCTTCGCCAAAATCGGGAAGCCCGTCTGCCCGGATTGCAAGCAAGAGGCGCGTGGCTACCATCCGGGCTCGGTCGCCGAGGAACTGCTGGCACGATTCCCCGACGCGCGGGCCATGGTGCTCTTTCCCCTCAAGGATCTCGGCCCAGGCCACGACCGCTCCCTGCTCGACTCACTCCTGAAGCGAGGATTTACCCGGCTGCGATGTGGTGAGGAACTCCTGGATCTCCACGAGCAGGCCGTGCTCCCGGAGAGCCGTGAGTCGGGCATCCAGGTCGTGCTGGATCGACTCGCCCTCAGGCCGGATAACCGGCACCGGTTGATCGAAGCCATCGAAGTGGCGTTCCAGGAAGCAGAAGGCACCTGCCAGGTCCTGGTGATCGGACAGGGGCTCCGGACTTACAGCACCCACTTTCGCTGCCAGGGGTGCGGGAGGACATTCGAACCATTGCGCCCGCTGCTGTTCTCCTTCAACCACCCGCTCGGAGCCTGCCCGGAGTGCAAAGGGTTCGGCAATATCCTGCAATACGACAGGGATCTGGTCATCCCCGACCGCAGCAAATCGCTCGCCGGCGGCGTCATCGAGCCCTGGAGCAAGCCGGGCTCGGACTGGTGGCAGAAGCAAATATTGCTGGCGATGAAGAAACAGGGGGTGGATCTGACGGCCCCGTTTCAAGAGCTTCCGGAAGAGGTGCAACAGCTGATCTGGGAAGGGAGCGATCAGGTTGAAGGAGTCCGGCAGTACTTCGACTATCTGGAAACCAAACGCTACAAGCTGCATGTGCGGGTGCTACTCAGCCGCTACCGCAGTCCCGCCACCTGCCCGACCTGCCTCGGCAGCCGACTCAAACCGTCCGCCCGTTTCGTCAAACTGGCGGGGCAGGACATCGTGGAAATCGGTGAACTCACCATCGAAGCCGCCTCCGCCTGGTTCGAGCGCCTGGCCCTGCCCGCCTTCGACGCGGAGGTCGCCAAGGATATCCTTCGCCAACTGCACGCGAAGCTGAACTTTCTGCTCCGCGTAGGATTGAGCTACCTCACGCTGTCGCGGCAGACGAAAACCCTCTCCGGTGGAGAAGCACAACGGATCGCGTTGGCCAACCAGCTCGGCTCGCGCTTAGTGGGCACGCTCTACGTATTGGATGAGCCGACGATCGGCCTGCACGCCCGCGACACGGACACCCTGGCCGGGATCCTTCGCGATCTCGCCGATGATGGCAACACCGTCGTCGTGGTGGAGCACGATCCATCGATGATTCAGGCCGCCGACCACATCGTCGAAATGGGACCCGGTTCGGGCGAGCAGGGCGGGCACATCGTCTGCGCGGCGCCACGCGAACAATTCCTCGCCGACCCGTCCTCGCTCACCGCCCGCTACCTGCGCGGAGAGCAACACATTCCTCTGCCGAAGATCCGACGCTCGGGCAACGGCAAGGTCCTGAGCATCGCCGGCGCAGCCGAGCACAACCTCAAAAATCTCGTGGTCCGCATTCCGCTCCACATGCTGGTCTGCGTCACCGGCGTCTCGGGATCTGGCAAAAGCACCCTCATCGAAAAGACGCTGTACCGTGCCGCCGCCCGCGCCTTTCGCATCGAGTCGCTCCCGATGGGAAAGTTTCAGGCCATCAAGGGACTCGAACATGTGAAAGGCGTGCGGCTCATCGACCAACAACCGATCGGCCGGACGCCGCGCTCCAACCCCATCACCTACCTGAAGGCATTCGACGAGATCCGCGCCCTGTTCGCTTCCGAGCGGGAGGCCCTGCGGCGAGGCCTGGCACCCGGGCATTTCTCCTTCAATTCCGCCGACGGACGCTGCGAGCGCTGCGAAGGGAACGGGCATGAAAAGCTGGAGATGTATTTCTTCGAAGACATCTATGCCATCTGCGAACAGTGCGACGGCAAGCGTTTCAAGCCGGAGGTGCTGAGCATCCGGTACCGGGGCAAGACGATCCACGATGTGCTGAACCTCACCGTGACTGAAGCCCAGGGTTTTTTCTCGGGATCGCCGAAACTGACCGAAAAGCTTTACCTGCTGTCGTCGATCGGCTTGGGCTACCTGCGGCTCGGCCAGGCAGCCACCACGCTGTCGGGCGGAGAAGCGCAACGGCTGAAGATCGCCGCCGAACTGAAAGATCCGTCCGCGCACAACCTACTCTACATCCTCGACGAGCCGACCACCGGCCTGCACCTGGACGACATTAAGAAGCTGTTGACGGTGCTGCACAAACTCGTGGACGCTGGAAACACGCTCATCATCGTCGAACACAACCTCGATGTCATCAAGACTGCAGACTGGGTGATCGATCTCGGGCCGGAGGGCGGCGAGGCCGGGGGACAGATCGTGGCAGAAGGACGCCCGGAGCAGGTCGCGAAAGTCGCGCAGTCTCATACGGGGAAATTTCTCGCGAAGGTGCTGGGCGGAGCCCCCCGCCTCTCGTGAAACGTGAAGCGTATCTCGTCCGATGCCATGGTGCAATAGCTCGATCGTCAAAGTCGTACAAGACACAACGACGCTTAACGATTGAGACTATCTGCAACTAGGTAGCCCCCGTTATTCGTGGCGGTTCGTTACGAAACCGCAGAAACGCCAAGCGAGACGGGCGCGTGGAGCCGTAAGGGAAGGAGACATCCTGAACAGGATGTTGACTGACCGCACAGCGAGCCCGCCCGCCTGGTCGCGAACAATTGGCGACCAGGCTTGTCGCAGCGGCGTAGCTGCGGTTGCAGTAGAACCCGCCATGATAATGGGGGCTGCCTAGTTGGAGGTGGGATCGAACGGCATATCCGCATAGTGGCGGGAGGTGTCGTCCAGCGAGAGGACAATGTCCGACCAGATGCGGGTCGGTTCTTTTTCAAACACAATCGAGGGATCGGCGGGCAGCGTCATCCACGAGCCGGTCTGCATTTCCGTCTCCAGCTGGCCGGGCCCCCACCCCGAATACCCCAAGTACGCTCGAAACGATTCCTGCCCCGGCTGTTCCATCAGAATCCGCTCCATAATCTCCAAATCGCCGCCCAGACAGACCCCGTCGAACACCTGATGTGAATTTTCGGGCGTCTGATTGATGCGATAGAGCATCATCACCTGATTGGTTTGCACGGGGCCGCCGGAATACAAGACATGCGGTTGCCCTTCCAGGATCGGCACCTGCGGAAGCGCCTCAGAGATGGACATGGCGGTCGGCCGGTTGACGATGACCCCCAGCGCCCCTTCCGGCCCATGCTCGCACAGAAGCACCACCGTCTGCCGGAAGTTGGGATCGTTCAATGCCGGCGCGGCCACGAGGAGAATGCCTTTACCCAGTGGAATTGACATAATTCATCCTACCTGCTGCTCGTAAGTGACGCAAGTTGAGTCATGAAAAGGATCCAACGCGGGATTAGTCGCCATACAAGGCTGGGCGCCTGTCGCGCAGGAGATCGTTGTAGTCGTTGAGCGCCTTGATTCTGGCCTCGGCGGGATCGATCTCGACGATAGTCAGATCCTCAGTGTCGCGCGGTGCGCGATGCAGAATCCGGCCGCGCGGACCGACGATTTCGCTCAGGCCGATAAACGTCAGCCGGTCCTTTCCTCCCCGCGCTTCACTCCCGATCCGATTCGCCGTCACACTGAAGACTCGATTTTCCAAACAGCGGGTCACCATGGAATCAGGACAATGTGGCAACACCAAGTTCGACGGATGCGCGATGATATCCGCGCCCTGCAACGCCAGCGTGCGGGCGGATTCCGGATAATACCAGTCGAAGCAGATCATGACGCCGACCTTGGCCATGCCGATATCCCACACGTGAAATCCGCTGTCGCCCGGAGTAAACCAGAGCGTTTCCTCGAAAAAGAGATGCGTTTTCCGATAGCAGCCGATGAATCCTCTGGGTCCGACCACGACCGCCGAATTAAAACAGTGCCGGCCGTCCCGCTCCGGTAGCCCGGCCACGATGGTCATCCCCCGACGTGCGGCAATGTCCATAAGCCGTTTCGTCGTCGCCCCGTCCGGCACCGGCTCCGCCAGCCGGAAGACTTCTTCCTGCGACACAAACTGATAACCCGACGCGCACAACTCAGGCAACACGAGAAGGTCGGCCTCCGCCTGTTCGAGTCGAGCCGTGATGAGGTCGAGATTGTGCGTCACCCCGCCGAAGACCGGATCAAATTGGAGATACCCGACCCGCATGATGTCGCCTTTCTACCCAAAGAAAAACGGGCAGGGACGGCCCTGCCCGTTTCATCTTACACGCCGCCGACGCGCAAGAACCGATTACATCCCTTCCGACAGATGGGGAAGCGCGTTCTCAACGGCTTTGGTCGCCACATCGGCGTGGCCGGCCTTGCCGTGCTCGATCCCGTCCTTGAGCCCCTTGATGGCTTCAGTGACATGCGGATTCTTGGTTTCGGCCACCGCACCCTCGGCATGCTTGAGCGCCGCTTCGGCATGCTTCACCAAGGCGTCCGCATGGCCCTGCTTCCCATGCGCCACGGCTTCCTTGGCATGCTCCACCGCTTCGGCCTGATGTTTATTGCCTGCCGCGAAAGACACACCGGCACCTATCGGCGCCCCGACGAGCGCCATCATCACACCGGCTACCACGACTCCACGCCATTTCGCAGTCTGCATGAACAGCCTCCTCTGTAAATAGGTGCACCGCATGATTCCAACAATGTTGTATTTCAGCATAAAGACGCCCCCCTATCCTGTCAAGACGGACGCATGCCGGTCGGCACCTGCGACTCCGACAAACCGAGCAGTTTCTGCAACGCAACCAGATCCTTTTCCACCGGGCAGGCGAAATCCCGGCTCCACTCCCACCAGGAGCCCGGATAATTCCGCAACCGCTGATAACCGGCCAGTCGCAAAATGAAATAGAGCCACGCCGAGCGCACGCCGCCGGTGCAGTAGCAGATCGTTTCGTGTGCCGGGTTCAGCCCCTTGAGATCCAACTGCGCGTTGATGGCGGCCAGATCCTTGACCGTCGCATCGGCATTCAAGAATCCGCTCCACGCCACGTGGACGGCACCGGGAATATGGCCGGGCCTCGGAATGCCGGAGATTTCTTTTCCGAGATACTCTTCCAGGCTCCGCGCATCTACGATCGTGGTCGTCGGGGTCGGCTTCCGCGCGATCCCCTTCAACTCGCTCTTCATGACGATCGCCGACTCCACCGGCGACACGACGAAGCGGCCGGGCGCGCAGCGGACCGCGCCATGCTCGAACGGCCGGCGTTCATGGATCCAT
>CABVRO010000076.1 GCA_902500715.1 uncultured Nitrospira sp.
CGAGGCTCCTTTCAGCCACACTATGCCTCACACACAAAATTTCGGACAAGTCCTTCGAAGCAGACTCGCTCGCTACATATCGACTCCACGGTATCCCGGTTCTTGACGTCCCCAGCTACTCACCTTAAAAGGGATTGCGGTTCTCCTGGATCACCGGAAAACCAACGGTTGACCAGCAAGTCGAACGCGGATGCGCTCAACTTCAGGCGTCGAGTACATGCATCGTGGATAGATTTTTCTGCTGAATCATGATTCTTAAAACGGTACCCTTCGAGCTCGCGGCTAGCCACTTTCCGCACCGCATCCAGCCGAACGTCCGATACGGAATGCCCTGACCGGCTCGCAGAGTAGGCCGAGAGGATTTCTCGAAGGACATCCAACACATCCTCAATCAGTGGGCGCATATTAGGACTACTCCGGACTTACAGAACGAGGGCTTCGTCAATAATATCCCAAGGCCCCTAGGCGAAAGTGAAGTACGCGCATTGAGCGAATACCGCCATATAACACCCAATAAAACCCGACGCGTGGTCCTTCACCCTCGCGCGTCGGTCGAGGGCCTTCTGAGGGTGCGCGTTGCAGGAGCACGCACAGCTACGCCTTCCGATCTCAATCCCCGGTCTGGCCGCTGGCGAAGAGGGCGTTCATGATGGCGTTTTTTTTGGTGGGATCTTTTTCGAAGCGGATGGCTTTGGAGAAGTTTTCGGCGGCACTTTCCCGCTTGCCCTTGGCGGCGTAAATCCTCCCGATGCCGTAGAGGGCCTGGGCTTCCTCCGGGTTGGCCTTCACGGCTTTGCTGAAGGCCTCCATGGCCTCCGATGCTCTCGATTGCTCCATCAACAGCCAACCAAGCGCGGTATGGGCCGAGGCGAGATCCGGCTTGAGCTGCGTCGCTTCGCGGTATTCCTTGAGGGCAAGATCGGTCCGCCCTTTGGTTTCATAGACTCCGCCGAGCGCGAAATGGATTTCCGCGTCACTCGGGTTGAGCCGCAGGGCTTCTTTGTAGGCTTGTAGCGCCGGTTCGAATTTGCCCTGCTCCGCAAGCGCACAGCCGAGATTGGCGTGGGCCAGCGCGTCGTTGGGGTTCAGCTTGATCACTTCGCGATATTGGGGAATGGCCATTTCAAGCCGGCCCTGCTCCTGGTAGGCCACGCCGAGGTTCGTGCGCGCCGGCGCAAATGTCGGAGCGAGCTTGACCGCCTCGCGATATTCCTTGATCGCCATCTCCAAATGCGCCGCCCGCTCGTGAATCTGGGCCAGAAAATAATGGGGATAGGGCGATTGCGGAGCCAGCTTCGCGGCCTCTTTGTAGGACGCCATCGACTGTTCCGACTGGCCGGACTGCGCCAGAAACAATCCCTGCACCAGATGCGTCTGAGCATTGCCGGCGTGCCGATCCGCGATGGAGTGCACCCACTCCCGGACGCGCTCGATGTCGTCCGTCTCCTGCAGCGCGCGGGCATACACCCGCCAGGCGTCGGCGAATTCCCCGCGAATCAGGTGGGTGACGTTCAAGGCGAAGTACGGGCGAGGATCTTTTTCACCGGCGGTCTCCAGCGCGCGGGCCCATTCCGACGCCTCATACCCGACCCGGTCCCAGTCGTCTGCCAGGAGGGCCGTTTCGATTCTGTCTTGGTGCGTGCTCATGATGAAAGAGGCGCGCCGCTCAGCGCGTCAGAGCGTCCTGCACATCCGGCGGCGTCGCCTGCATGCGCGCGCCGAGGATAGGATATCGTTCGGTCAGTTTCTGTTTCATGAGCCAGGCGATGGTGCGATAGGACCAGTGCCCCTTCACCCCGGAACGCAATTTCGCAATGTATTCCGCTTCCGCATAGTCCATCTTGAAGAGGCAGCGCACGGAAAATCCGAACGGGATGGCATACATCGCCGCTTCCTGGCTCGATTTCCGGAGTTGTTCGATATCGGATTTTACATGCCCCATGGCTTCGCGGTACTCGTGGTCGAGCCCCGCTTCCGCCAAAATGGGCGGTGTCTCGAACCCGTGCACAGTGGTGAAGTTCTGCTGCACCTGCTGGCAGCGCCGGTGCCGGTGCATGTCGCGCCACCCGCCGATGTCCATCATCACATCGAACACAAAGGCATACCCGCTGCGGAATTCCTTGATCAATTCGTCATGCGGTCCGCGTTTCTGGAAGGCGATTTCGATGGTGTCCTGCTTCTGTTTCTCCGTCCAATCCCGCACGACCGCGAGGATCTTTCGATACGGAGCCTGCGAGGCGCGATAGAGCAGTGTGGTGACGACTTCGTCGAGCGGATGGTGCGGCTCGATCAAGTCCACCGGTTCCGCGGCGCCCCAGGCGGTGGGTTGATCCAACCCGGTGCCCTTCAGTGCTTCTTTCGCATACCGAGCGAGATCGCTGTAGACCTCTGCCTGATACAGATTCGGTTTGGCGTACCGCGCGAGGGTCGGCGCCATGGGTTCGCCCAAGCCGGCCGCCTGTCCGGACAGTTCGCCCCAGAGATTGACCGGCGGTTTCCGACAGGCTTCCTGCAGCTCTTCTCCCAGCAGGCGAAGCTCCGGTAGTTGAGACGACAACAGGCGGGTAATCTGCTTTTCGAGAGTGCGAATGCTGACGACCTGGCCGACGTTCGTCTGCGCCGCCAGCGGTAGCAGATATCGGGTCACATCGAATGCCCGCGCGGTGATCGCCCGTTGATAGGCTGCGGGGGTCATGTGCTCGGGTCGAGGCTCCCGTTCGGTGAGAAACTGGCTCAAGGGGTCATGGAGGGCACGGTAGACCGTCGCGAGACTTCGGAGAATGCCGAGATACGTCGCTTCGGTCTCTTGCCCGCGAATGGTATCCGGTACGAACCAGCTGGTCGACGCAAAGTTCTGATACCGGCTCGACTTGGCCTGTCCGTCCCACACGGGTTCATCCTCCAGGCGGATGGCGGCCAGCTCGGAGATCTGTTCGAAGCAAATGATCACATGGCCCAGGTCCGCGATCGAACCATGGCCGTAGTCGAAATAAAACTGTTCCCAGAATTTTTCAGAGGAATGGCCGTGGACCCATTTGATGCTCTCTTCGATGGAGTCCGGGGACCGGCTATACCGCGCGAGGGCATAGGCGGATTTTTCCGGCGGCATCGGAGCCAGGGCGATCACACGGCGGCCTTGAGTAGTCATAGTCTTAGAGAAGCGAGTCCAGCGGCTTGTGATTGAGCAGAGTACTTGTGGACGCCCGTGTTTACAAGGTGGGCACTATACTCTCGCAGAAAGGCCGGCGCAACACGGTCGTCTCTCGTCTCTTCTCGCTCGTGAAGCCCAGAGCGAGATACGGAGCGTGTCGCGTTGACTTGCCCGCGGGACCGCCGCTATAGTCCCGCTCGAACTCTCGGGAGACCTACTAGCCCGGATTATTCATGAATGCCGTCGCGAGGCGTTCGAGACCGAATCCCGCCGGGGCTGCTCGCACGCGAGGCAGACGCAGGCGTACTGGCAGTCCGTCGAGGAGGCCGAACGAGAACAGCCCCGCCGGGCGAGAGGATCGGACGACGGAGCAGGCATTGATGAATAGTCCGAGCTGGCAGAGCCATGATTAAAGCGATTAAGGGTGTCAAAGACCTCCTGCCTGAGGAATCCCCCCGCTGGCGATTCATCGAAGATACCGCCAGACAGTGGGCCCTCCGTTACGGCTTTCAAGAGATCCGCGTCCCGATTTTCGAGACCACGACGTTGTTCGCGCGCAGCATCGGCGCCTCGACCGATATCGTCGAGAAGGAAATGTACACCTTCGCCGATCGCGACGGATCGTCCCTGACCCTACGCCCGGAGGGAACCGCCGGGACCGTGCGCGCGTTCATCGAGCACAACCGCGCCGCCGATCCGCGGCCGCAAAAATATTGTTATGCCGGGCCGATGTTCCGACATGAGCGTCCCCAGGCCGGGCGTTTGCGACAATTTCATCAATTCGGGGTGGAATCCTTCGGTGTGGCCGACCCGCGGGCCGATGTCGAAGTCATCTCGCTGCTGTGGCGACTCTTGTCCGACCTCACGCTGCCGGGATTGACCCTGGAAATCAACAATCTGGGGTATGCGGAGGACCGGGCCCGGTACAAACCGCTCCTGATAGCGTTTCTGAAAGGTGTGGAAAGCCGCCTCTGCGGAAATTGCCAGCGCCGGATCGAGACGAATCCGTTACGCGTTCTGGACTGCAAAGTTCCGGAATGCCACTCGGCGACCGAGGATTCTCCTCGCCTGGCTGATTCCTTGTCATCCGAAGCACGGGACCATTTCGAGCCCGTGACGACCGGCCTTCAATCGGTGGGCATCCCGTTCCACATGAACCCCCGGCTCGTCCGTGGCCTGGACTATTACTGTCTCACCGCATTCGAAGTCACCTGCTCCCATTTGGGTGCGCAGAATGCCGTCGGAGCCGGTGGCCGTTATGACGGTCTCGTCGAACAACTCGGTGGAGCCGCGGTGCCGGCAGTCGGATTCGCCGTCGGGCTGGAACGGATTGCCCTGATGTTGCCGGAGACCGTGGTGGTAGCGGGCATTCCTCGGGTGTACGTCGCTGCCTTCGGCACTCAGGCTGTCGGTCTCGGATTTACGCTGCTCGATGAACTGCGTCGAACCGGAGTGCCGGCTGACATGGATTTCCGGGCGGCATCACTCAAGGCCCACTTGCGTCAGGCCGATCGTCTCAATGCTCTCTATACGATCCTTCTCGGTGACGATGAAGTAACAAAAGGTGTCGCCACCGTCCGAAATATGCAGACAAAAGCCCAGGAAGATGTCCCGATTCCAGGCCTCGCATCAGCCCTCCGCACCAGGCTCGTCAACAGGTAATTCAGGCTCCTTTTTGTAGTTGACTTTCCTTCCTAGAATTCGTACGCTCCGCATTCTGTTATATATCTATAAACTATTGATTATTAATCACTCTTAAAGATTATCCACAGATGAAATTTCTATGAACTCCAAGAAATTCGGCATCCTGTTATCCACACCCCCCTCACACCCCAGCGTCGAGACGGTGGCACAACTCGCTTCAGAGGCGCTGACCGACGGTGTGGATCTTTATCTGTATTTCATCGATGAGGGAGTGAAGAATCTTCGCGACCCTCGTTATACCGAACTCGTCGGCCGAGGTATGAAATTGTTTGTCTGTGCCTATGGATGCCAGCAGCATGGAGTCTCGACCGATGCTCTCGATTCCCGCATTTCTCTCTGCGGCCTGGTCGTGCTGTCGAATATTGTGAACGGCTGCGACCGGTTTCTGGCATTTACATAAGACGATTGTCTGAAGGAACGACTGTGGCGGCCACTACATCCATCGTGCTGATTATTCGTGAAGACCCGCGAACGTCTGCTCGTCCGGTCGAGGCCTTGCGCATCGCATTGGGATTGGCTGCCGGAGAGAACCCGATTACGGTGATTCTCATGGGACAGGCCGTTCAGCTGCTGGCGGAAGAGACGGATGATATCGTCGATATCGAGATTCTCGAAAAGTATCTTCCCTCCTTCGAGCATCTCCAGATTCCGTTTCTCCTGGTGTTTCCATCCGGCCCGGCTCCCGAACTTCAAGAAGGATTTGCAGTCGCCGTCGGTTCTTCTGAAGCGGCGAGGCAGGCCATCGTGGCAGCCGACCGGGTCTTGGTCTTTTAGCTCCTATGGGATCTCATGGCTGCTCGTAAAACGTTGTATCTCCTCAGACGGCCGATTTCGGATCCAGCACAATCCCTGCTGCCTTCCGCATCGGCGGAGGTGTCGTCAGGCGCTTACTCGCTGGTTCTCCTGGAAGAAGCGGTGGGGTCTTCACCGGCGTTCCCGGGTTCGATTTACGTGCTTCCATCTGCATCGGGCATTCCGGCGACCGCTGTTTCCGGAAAAGTCATCTCCTATCGAGATCTTGTCGGCTTGATTGCGGAGCATGATTCAATCATTGTGCTGTGATCCGGCTCCCTTCTCTTAATTATCTTTCTAATAAAGAGAAAAACCGGAGTCGTCGGAGTCGGAGTAGGCTATGTGGTTTCTGTGGATGGATGCGAAGAGGTCCGTGGTCGTTGACGATCGAAGAGCCTAGCCCATGTTGATGAGATGGTGTATAAGGCAGGGGGTGTTCAGGGATAAGGTGGGGGTACGTGTGGATGGGAAAGATGCACAGTCGGCCGGTCTCGCGGATGTCCACAAGAAGCGAGCGTCTTTGCTCTTCGAGCGATCAAGAAGTGCAGGAAGTTCTATGTATTTATCCACACCTGTGTATAAGGCTGTGAACATTTATAAGGTATTGATTTATAGGACTAATTAGATGTGGAATGACGCGCTGTTGTACATTCAGGAAAAGGTTCCGAAGCAGGTCTTTGAAACTTGGTTTACGCCTGTTGTACTCGACCGGATTGAAGATACGACCGCGTATCTTGCAGTCCCGAACAAGTTTTTCGGCGAGTGGTTGGGAGAACATTACCGCGATCTCCTGGCGGAAGCGGTCTCCACTGCGCAAGGGGGCGGCCACTTAGACGTGACCTTTGTCGTCAGTCACAAGCAGGCTCCTTCCACTTCGCCTGCTCAGCAGGAAAGTGCGTCGGCGGATACCGCCGGGCGTGGATTCATCGCGTCTCGATCAAAACGCGGTGTGCAACTGAATCCGAAATATACTTTCAAAAGTTTCGTGGTCGGAGCAGGAAACCAGTTCGCCCACGCGGCTTGTATGGCTGTGGCCGAACAACCGGCCAAAGCTTATAACCCGCTGTTTCTTTACGGCGGTGTGGGATTGGGTAAAACCCATTTGCTGAATGCGATCGGCAACTACCTGGCCGAGCGGAGCGACCTCCGCATCGCCTACCTGACGACCGAGCAGTTTACGAACGAGGTCATCAACTCCATTCGCTATGACAAGATGATCGATCTGCGTAAGCGGTATCGCAACGTCGATATGTTGATGATCGACGACATTCAATTTCTGGCGGGCAAAGAGCGGACGCAGGAAGAGTTCTTTCATACCTTCAATACCCTCTACGAAGCCCATAAGCAGATCGTCCTATCGAGCGATCGCTTTCCGAAGGATATGCCGGACATCGAAGAGCGGCTCCGTTCCCGGTTCGAATGGGGGCTCATTGCCGACCTTCAACCGCCTGACGTGGAGACCCGCATTGCCATCTTGCGCAAGAAGTCCGAGGACGAACGCATTGCGCTGCCTGAGGATGTGATTCACTTCCTCGCGACCACGATGAAGAACAATATTCGTGAGCTGGAAGGCTCCCTCGTGCGCGTCGGGGCCTATTCTTCGCTGACCGGGCAAACGATCACGCTAGACATGGCCAAGAACGTGTTGCGCGATCTCATCGGGGACAAGAAGAAAATTGTCTCTATCGAAGATATTCAAGAGGCGGTGGGGTCGAAGTATCATTTGAAGATTGCCGATTTGAAATCGCGGCGTCGGAGCAAAACGCTGGTGCACCCGCGCCAGATTGCCATGTACCTCTGCCGGGAACTCACCGATGCCTCATTTCCTGAAATCGGGCGCCAGTTCGGTGGTAAGGACCATACGACGATTATTCACGCCTGCCGGCAGATCACCAAAGCAAAAGAAACCGACAACACGCTGCACACGACGCTGGAAGGCCTGAAAGAACAGATCTTGAGGGCGTAAGGCCCGCTGAGGGAGACCGACCATGAAGGTACGCATCGGACGAGAGGAGTTGTTGACGGGATTACAGCGGGTGCAGGGTGTCGTTGAAAAACGAAACACCATGCCCATCCTCTCGAATATTCTGTTGGAAGCCAAACATGACGGCGCTGAAATTGTCGCCACCGATCTCGAGATCGGCATGCGGGGTCTGTACAAAGCGACGGTCCTCGCAGCCGGCGGTGTGACGATTTCCGCGCGTAAGTTGTACGAAATCATCAAGGAGTTGCCGAGCGGGGAGATCGAGCTGACGTCCGGGGACAACAACTGGACGACGATCCAGTCCGGGAAGAGTCAGTTCAAAGTTGTCGGTCTTCCGAGCGGTGACTATCCGGCGCTGCCCTCCATCGAACGCGAGGGGTTGACGCCGCTGGCCGGGGCGGGTCTGTTGGAATTGATTCGCAAGACGTTGTTTGCCGCGGGCGACAATGATGCCCGGTACATCCTGAACGGCCTGCTCGTGAGCTTGACGACGACTGAAAAGAAAACCACGCTCTTGCGATTGGTCGGCACCGACGGCCATCGCCTGGCCGTGGCGGAGCGTGAAGTCGGCACCCCGAATGCGAAGCAGCCGGCCCAAGACATCAAAGCGATCATCCCGAAGAAGGCGGCGCAAGAAATGCGGCGTCTATTGGAAGAGGGGGGCGACGAAGAGCCCTTGATAGGGTTCACCAAAAATCTCATGATCTTCCGCAAGAGCGGCCTCCTCCTCACCTCCCGCCTCATGGAGGGGAACTACCCCAATTACCAGCAGGTGGTCCCGAAAGAAAGCGGCAAGCGCATTGCGGTCAATCGCGGGCTGCTGGAAAGCGCATTGCGACGGGTCTCGGTGTTGTCGAAAGACAAGGCGAATGCCGTGAAGGTCTCGTTTGCTCCCGGCGGCATGACCCTGTTTTCCAGCAATCCTGATTATGGAGAAGCCACGGAAGAATTGGCGGCTCGCTATGAGGGCGAGGGGCTCAACACAGGATTTAACGCCCGCTACCTCTTAGATGCATTGAGCGTCATGGATGGAGAATCGGTCTCGTTGCAGATGGACACGGCCTTGAGCCCCTGCCTGATTCAGGAAGCCGAGAGTCCCGGATTCAAATGCGTCGTGATGCCGATCAAAATTTAGGAATCGGAATGTCTTTTTACGGGATGTTTAAAATAGCCGATCGGCAAAGGCCAGTGAGGGGAGGGCCGAGGCGTACCCTTGCGGGACGTGGAGGGTCTCCACGATACGAGCATGCCGCCGTGGGACATTTTCAACATTCTGGTAGGAGTTGAATGGCCAAAGACGATCAGCAGGACAATTCTGCCAAATCGAAATCCGACAGTTACAGCGCGGATCAAATCAAAGTTCTCGAAGGACTCGATGCCGTCCGGAAACGGCCGGCGATGTACATCGGCAGTACCGGTGTCGATGGGTTGCACCATCTGGTCTATGAAGTCGTCGATAACAGTGTCGATGAACACATGGCCGGATTCGGTGAAGCGATCGAAGTCACGATCCACATCGACGGCAGCGTCACGGTCGTGGACAACGGCCGCGGTATTCCCACCGGCATGCATTCCACGCAGAAGAAGTCCGCCGCCGAAGTGGCTCTCACCGTCCTGCACGCGGGCGGCAAGTTCGAGCAGGGCGCCTACACGGTCTCCGGCGGGTTGCACGGAGTCGGCATCTCAGTCGTGAATGCGCTGTCCGAATGGCTGGAGCTGGAAATCTGGCAGGATGGCCAGGTCTTTGAACAACGGTATGAGCGCGGAAAGCCTCAGGCGCCGCTGGCCGTCACCGGCAAAACCAAACGTCGCGGGACGAAGGTGCGCTTCATGCCGGACGGTCAGATCTTCGAAACATTGGAATTCAGTTTCGACGTATTGGCGCAGCGGCTCCGCGAGCTGGCCTTTCTCAATAAGGGTTTGGCGATCACACTCAAGGACGATCGAAAAGAAAAAGAACAAGTCTTCCATTACAAGGGCGGGATCGTCTCCTTCGTCGACCATCTCAACGAGGCCAAGACCCCGCTGCATAAGCCCATCTATGTGCAAACTGAACGCGCGGACCTCATTCTTGAGGTGGCCCTGCAATACAACGACGGGTATGCTGAGAACCTCTTTTCGTTCGCGAACAACATCAACACGAAAGAGGGTGGCACCCACCTGGTGGGCTTCAAGGCTGCGCTGACCCGCACGATCAACAGTTATGCCAACGCCAACGATCTCCTGAAGAAAGACACCGAATCGTTGAGTGGTGATGACGTGCGGGAAGGTCTCACCGCGGTCGTCAGCGTGAAGGTCCGGAATCCGCAATTCGAAGGACAGACGAAGGCCAAACTCGGCAACAGCGAAGTGAAGGGCATCGTCGAGGCGGCCGTGAATGACGCCCTCGGCACCTATTTCGAAGAGAACCCGCCGGTCGCCCGCAAAATCATCGGCAAGGCGATCGATGCCGCGCGTGCCCGCGAGGCGGCCCGGAAAGCCAAGGACCTCATTCGCCGGAAGAGCGCCTTGGATGGCGGGTCGTTGCCCGGCAAGCTGGCCGACTGTTCGGAGAAGGATCCGGCGTTGAGCGAACTCTTCATCGTCGAGGGTGATTCCGCCGGCGGGTCGGCCAAGCAGGGCCGCGACCGGAAGTTTCAGGCGATTCTTCCCCTCAAAGGAAAAATCCTCAACGTCGAGAAAGCCCGCTTCGACAAGATGCTCAGCAGCGACGAAATCCGCACGTTGATCCTGGCGCTCGGTACCGGAATCGGCCGCAAGAAAGAGGATTCCGACAAGCCGGACAAGGAAGCCTTCGACATTGCACGGACACGCTATCACAAGATCGTGCTCATGACCGACGCCGACGTGGACGGCAGCCACATCCGCACGCTCCTGCTGACCTTTTTCTTCCGCCAGATGCCGGAGCTGCTGGAGCGGGGCTACATCTACATCGCCCAGCCTCCCCTCTTTAAGGTCAAGAAGGGCAAGACGGAGCGGTATCTCAAGGATGAGCCCGCGATGAACGAATACCTCGCGGACCTGGCGGTTGAAGAGGTCGAAGTGGCGCTTGAGAACGGGCGGGAGTACCTGTCGGGCCGCCGCCTGCTGCCGGCGCTCAAGAAGTTGATCGCCTTTGAAAGCCTGTTGCACAAGGTGAATAAGAAGCATCACGAAGCCAATATGTTGCGGGTATTTGTCGACGAGCCGGGGTTAACGCGCGAGGCGTTGAAGGATCAGGCCGCGTTGGCCACGATCGTCGCCAATGCGAAGGCCACGCTGGCGCTCGTCTACCCGAAGGCCGAACCGACCATCGACATCCTGGAAGACGAAGAACATCAATCCAGCAAGTTGGTATGCAAGGTCGCCACGGGCGGGATCGCGTATCAACTCGACGTGACGCATGAGCTGGTCGGGTCCGCCGACTTCCGCGAGCTCCAGAAACAGGCGCCCTCGGCTATGGGCCTCGGCAAGCCGCCGTACAAGATCAAGATTAAGGGAACCGAAGTCCATAAGAACGGCTCGGCCGAGCTGGTGCAGGCGATCCTGGAAGAAGGCAAGCAGGGGTTGAACATCCAGCGATACAAAGGTCTCGGTGAGATGAATCCCGGCCAGTTGTGGGAGACCACCATGGATCCGGAAAAGCGGACGCTGCTGCGGGTCAAGCTGGAAGACATGACCGGCGTGGATGAGATTTTCACGATCCTGATGGGCGACGAAGTGGAACCCCGGCGCAACTTCATTCAGCAACATGCGCTGGAAGTCCGCAATTTGGACGTCTAGCCGGTCCTGTTTGTGAAGACAACAACGTGGTTTTCCGAATTCGGAGGATGCTCAAAATGGCGCTTCGGCGAGGCCGCAGGTGAGAGAGGACCGGAGGCGTACCCTCAGGGGTACGGTGAGGATCTTCTCGAGCCGAGAACGAAGCCGAGGGACATTTTCAGCATCCGTGGAGGATAGATGCCGCCAGATGAACGACTAGGACAGATTGCGATCGAAGACGAGATGCGCTCGTCGTACCTCGATTACGCCATGAGCGTGATCGTCGGTCGCGCGCTCCCCGACGTGCGGGACGGGTTGAAGCCGGTGCACCGCCGCATTCTGCACGGCATGAATGAAATGGGCCTGGCCGCGAACCGGCCGTACAGAAAGTCGGCCAAGATCGTCGGCGAGATCATGGGTAACTACCACCCCCATGGCGATTCCGCGATCTACGACACGCTCGTGCGTATGGCGCAGAACTTCAACATGCGCTACATGCTGGTGGACGGCCAGGGCAACTACGGTTCGATGGACGGTGACGCCGCCGCCGCCATGCGGTATACCGAAGCCCGGTTGACCAAGCTCGCCGAAGAACTGCTGGCGGATATCGAAAAAGAGACGGTCGATTTCGGTCCCAACTACGACGAGTCGCGCGTGGAGCCGCTCGTCCTGCCCTCCCGAGTGCCGAACCTCCTGGTGAACGGCGCCGGTGGTATTGCCGTCGGGTATGCGACCAACATTCCCACGCACAATTTAGGCGAAGTGATCGAAGGACTGCTCCTGTTGCTGGAGAACCCCGACGTCACCATCGCGCAGCTGATGAAGAAAATTCCCGGGCCCGACTTCCCGACCGCCGGATTCATTTACGGCACCTCTGGGATCAAGGATGCGTACGAGACGGGACGCGGGCTGTTGACGGTTCGCGCCAAGGTCGCCATCGAGACGGACGAGCGCACCGACCGTGAACGGCTCATCGTGACCGAAATTCCGTACCAGGTGAACAAGTCGAAACTCATCGAAAAGATCGCCGACCTGGCGCAGGAGGATCGCGTCACGGGCATCTCCGATATCCGCGACGAGTCGGACCGCGAGGGTGTGCGTGTCGTGATCGAGCTGAAGCGCAACGAGATTCCGCTCGTGGTGTTGAACAACCTGTATAAACACAGCCAGTTGCAGACCACCTTCGGCGTCAACATGCTGGCGCTCGTCAACAACCGGCCGGAGGTGCTGAACCTCAAGCGCATCCTGGAGGCCTTTGTCGAGCATCGGCGCGAAGTGGTGGTGCGTCGCACGTCCTACGATTTGCGCAAGGCGGAAGAACGCGCCCATATCCTCGAAGGCCTCAAGATCGCGCTGGATAACTTGGATGCCGTGATCGCGCTGATCCGCCGGTCGCAGTCGCCCGATGTGGCGCGCACAGGCTTGATGCAGCAATTCCGGCTGTCTGAAATCCAAGCCAATGCCATCCTCGAAATGCGCCTCCAACGCCTCACCCAACTGGAGCGCGACAAACTCGTGGAAGAATACCGCGAAGTGTTGAAGACCATCGAGTATCTGCGGTCGGTCCTCGGCAGCGAAGCGTTGGTGCGGCAGATCATCCGTGACGAACTGACCGAGATCAAGGACAAGTACCAGGACGACCGGCGCACCAAGATCGTCAAGGAAGAGGCCGAGTTGACACTTGAAGACCTGATCGCCGAAGAAGAAGTCGTCGTGACGATTTCCCACGCCGGCTATATCAAGCGGAACGCCGTCACGCTCTACCGGGCGCAACGGCGCGGCGGCAAGGGCAAAATTGCGATGGGGATTAAGGAAGAGGATTTCGTTGAAACCCTCTTTACGGCCTCTACCCACGACTCCCTGCTGTTCTTTACCGACGCGGGCAAGGTTTACTGGCTCAAGGTGCACGAAATTCCTGAAGCGAGCCGGGCCGCGAAGGGCAAGGCGCTGGTCAATCTCTTGGCCCTCTCCAAAGACGAGAAGGTCACGGCAACCCTTCCGGTGAAAGAATACCGTGCCGATCGGTTTGTCATCATGGGGACCAAGCAGGGCGTCATCAAGAAAACGGAACTGTCGGCCTACAGCAATCCGCGCCAGGGCGGCATCATTGCGCTCTCGCTCGATGCGGGCGACAAGCTGATCGGTGTGGATCTGACCGACGGCCAGCGTGAGATTCTGTTGGGCACGAAGCAGGGCATCACCATCCGGTTCAAGGAAGAAGATGTGCGCGCGATGGGACGCACGGCCCACGGAGTGCGCGGAATCACCCTTGAGCCCGGCGATGAAGTCATCGGCATGGAGACGATCACGCCCGATTCGACCACCGCGATCCTCACCGTGACCGAAGGCGGGTACGGCAAACGGACACCGGTGAACGACTATCGCGTGCAGGGCCGTGGCGGCAAAGGCATCATCAGTGTCAAGACGACCGAGCGGAACGGGCCGGCTGTCGGCTTCCTCCAGGTTCGCGACGAGGATGAGATCATGTTGATGGCGGCGCAGGGGAAAGTGTTGCGCTGCAAGGTGGACGACATTCGTGAAATCGGCCGCAACACTCAGGGTGTCCGCCTGCTCGATATGGATGGAGATGAGGATCGCGTGGTCGCCGTCGTGAGACTGGTCGAACGCGAAGAAGGAGTCCCCGAAGAGAGCGAGTCATGACTCCTTAGGGCCGCACCGGTTTCCAGCGGCTCATCTCATCATGGTTATGAACCACCCGACTCCGCCATCGGCAGGGGCTCCGACCAAAAACCCGGCCAAGCGGCCGCTGGACACCGTGGTCAAAATGGCGCTGGGCGTTCTGTTCGGCTCCTTTGCCTTGATCTGGGGCGGGATGTTTCTCAGCCGTCCGGATCGTTCGATCCCCCCCTATAGTATCGGCTCCCAGGAGCGCACCGTGGTGGCGGTACATGTGCCGTCCTGGACCAGCGACACCGAGATCGAAACCCTGATCGAGCGGTTCCGGAAAGTCGGCGCGGAAAGCCGGAATTTCGGCAGCATGAAAATCCAGCCCACCACCCTGGATGATCCCAAGGGGCGTTATCAGCACATTGCGATTTACATCTTCACCGATGAGGGCTGGACGGAGCCGGAAGTGCTGCACCAGTACGTCACCGGCGAAGACGCGAAGGTGCGGGATGGGTTTGAAGGGTCCGTGCGCGGATATTACCGGCTGGATGGACAGGAAGAGGAAGGTCGCATCGGGCCGGTGCCCAAAGGAAAAGACAGTGCGGCCACTGCGGCTTATTCGCGGCAGTTGTTTAAGGGGACCGTCGCGCGGAACGCGGGGGCGTCTCCGGCTGACTCAACGCCTGCGCCATGAGGGTCACCAGGTGTTCACGCAGGGCTTGGTCTTGAATGCCCTGGGCGTGGAGCGTGACTTCTTGGAGTAACTGGGGCGACGGTTGAATCGCAAGCGGTCCGGAGTCAGGAGTCGCTTCGGCAGTCGATGAATGGTCTGCGGTGAACTCTCCGATGCGCAAGACGATTTCCGTCACCAATGGCTGGCCCGCCATTGCATTGACCTTGTCCAGCAGGACCGGTTTGAGGAAGGTGAGTTGCTGTAGCCACACCGAGTTGTGCACCAGGACGTAGAGTTTCTTGAACCGGACCTGATCGGGGCGCGTGTGGGCCGCGATCGGCTCGCCCACGATGTCGGGCCACTGGCGCCGCAGGCGCGCTTCGAACAGCTTACTCTCCAGGCCCAGCCTGTGGGCGACACCGGTCAAGATCGAGCCGAAGGAATCGAGTCTGCCCTGTCCACGCATGGTGCTATGATAACAAAATCTGCCCGAGGGAAATAGCTCGCGTCGGCATGAGATGACGAAATCGGACGACAAAGAGGACCAGTACAAAGTCGTCGCCACCAATCGCAAGGCGTATCACGACTACTTCATCGAAGAGAAGTTCGAAGCCGGGGTCATCCTGCGGGGGACTGAGGTGAAGTCGTTGCGGGAAGGTCGCGTGAATCTCCAGGATAGTTATGCCTCGGTGGACGACGGCGAGGTCTATCTGCAGCATTGCCACATCAGCCCCTATTCGCATGGCAATCTGATGAATCACGACCCGCTCCGCAAGCGAAAGCTGTTGTTGCATCGCAAAGAGATCAACAAGCTGATCGGAAAGACCCAGTTGAAGGGCCTCACACTCGTCCCCTTGCGCATCTACTTTTCGAAGCGCGGTCACGCCAAAGTGGAGTTAGCCCTGGCGAAGGGCAAGAAACAATACGATCGTCGCGAATCGATCAAAGCCCGTGAAGC
>CABVRO010000077.1 GCA_902500715.1 uncultured Nitrospira sp.
CGGCACCTCGACCAGCCCCACTTTTCCAAACATATCCATGAGCGGCTCTCCTGTAATAATTCGTAAAACTTCCTTCGGAGCGAATGGCTTACAGCTGATAGGAAGAGAGGAAGCGCATCCCAAAATCCTACCGTTCGCCATTGGCCATCAGCCATACGCTCTGCATCAGTGGGGCATTTGAGCACGCGGTTTTTCGGCTTGTCAACCGCGCCATACTTGCGCAGTGGGTTATGGCATGGAGCGTGCTTCCTTCGCCGATAGAGAAACGGAGGACCTGATCACATGCTACCGATGGCCGTATACAGCTCCCGCCTCCTGAGCCGGTTGACCCTGCTGTTCCTCGTCGCCTCGCCGACCGCACAAGCCGTCGGTGCCGTGGAAGAGAGCCGTTCCACCTTACATACCTATACCCCGGCAATTCCGAGCGATCCGAGTCCGTTCCACTGCAATGATTGCTGGGGACTGAAGCCGGTGAAGCCGGAAGAGCGCCAACCGCTATCCCAGCACCAGGCGCAACGGTATCGACGCGGGCACCATGAACGCGGCCCCCGACCGCACAAGAATCCTTTCGCGAAGAAATCGCATTCCGGTGGCAGCCACTTCCGCCTGCTCCCCCACCATCATCTGGAGCAAGAGCAGCCGGGACACCGCGTCGAGCGACAACTGGTTCGCGCCATCGACGGAGACACACTTCGGTACGGCCACGACCGCATTCGCATCCGTGGCTACAACGCCCCAGAACGATCGGAAGCGGGTGGCCTCGAAGCAACTTTGCGGCTCCAACAGCTTTTGCACGAGGGCGAGATCAGCATCGTTCCCCACGGACACGATGTCTATGGCCGCACCCTCGCCGACGTGTTCGTGAACGGGCAAAACGTGGCGGAGGTGATGATGAAGGAGGGGTTCGGGGGGAGGGGGTAGCCCTCACCACAAAGGCCCTTTAATCGTCAACGGTCATACGTCGATCGAGAGTAACACGGCTCTTAGATTCAAGGCCGCACCAGGTGACCAATTTTCATCATTGCATGTACACACAAGGAAGAACCGCGAAGGAAGCACTTGGGTGTCCCGAGCCAGAGACTATATAAGGGAGGCATTGACGTAAGGTCGAAAAAGTGGACGCCTTCAACCTACAATCAGAGGTCTGGAGGTGTGCAATGGAACGGATTCCCCGACAGAAGTACACGAAGGAGTTCCGGGAGCAGGCGGTGCGACTCATGCTTGAACAGGACTTGACGACTCCGGAGGCTCCGAGACGACTGGCGATGTCGGACAAGACGCTTGCAAACTGGGTGTTTCGAGCTCGGCGTGGCCAGCTCGCGACACTGGGCGAGAGCCGACGGCCCGTGACGGAGTTGGAGGCCGAGGTCTCTCGGCTGAAGCGCGAACTCACCAAGGCGCGGATGGAGCGTGACATTCTAAAAAAAGCCGCGTACTTTGCCAAGGCGCAGCTGCCCGGTACGCACTGATGACGACGCTGCGCCCCCAATATCCTCTGCATCTCTTGTGTCGGATGCTGGAGGTGTCCCGAAGTGGGTATTATGCGTGGCGGAACCGCCGCCCCTCGAAACGGGCCCAAGAGAACGCACGGCTAGAAGTGGCGATCCAGGCCGCGCATGTGGGCACCCGGCAGACCTACGGACCGGCACGCCTCCAGACGGAATTGCGGGACTACGGGTTCCCCGCTGGGATCGGACGCATCAAGCGGCTGCGCAAGAAGTTGGGGCTTCGCTGCACACAGGTTCGGCGATTCACGACGACCACCGAGTCCAAGCATGCCCTGCCGGTGGCGGAGAATGTCTTGGCCCAAACGTTTGTCGCGACACGCCCAAACGAGACGTGGGTGACCGACATCACCTACGTGCCGACCACGGAAGGCTGGTTGTGTCTCGCCGGCATCAAAGATCTGTTCACCTGCGAGGTGGTCGGGCATGCGATGAACGCCCGGATGACGACGGACTTGGTGTCGGAGGCGCTCAGGAAGGCCCTCACGACCAAGCGCCCGGGACCG
Organism: uncultured Nitrospira sp.; assembly: GCA_902500715.1. Classification (GTDB taxonomy): domain Bacteria; phylum Nitrospirota; class Nitrospiria; order Nitrospirales; family Nitrospiraceae; genus Nitrospira_A. Next base: position 2,012 of record CABVRO010000077.1, read on the forward strand.
GGGCTCCTGCATCACTCCGATCGCGGCTCCCAATATTGTGCTCAGGATTATCAGGAGCAGTTGCGGCAGTTCGGCCTCGTCCCGTCCATGAGCCGGAAGGGCAACTGTTATGACAACGCACCGATGGAGAGTTTCTGGGGCACGCTCAAGAATGAGCTGGTGCACCACCGGCGGTATGCCACGCGGGCGCAGGCCCGGCACGAGATCGCGGAATACATCGAGCTCTTCTATAACCGTCAGCGGCGACATTCCCGACTGGGGAATCTCTCGCCGGTGGCCTTCGCCCAACAGTGGGCCCGTCAACAGCCGGTGGCATGAGGCGGCAATTCACGGCGTCCACTATTGACGACCGAGCTCAAGGATGACCAACCCATGCGAACATTCTTGCATCATCTTTCCCTCTTCATCTCCTCCACATTGATGCTGACGGCCTGCGTCACCTCCCCTTCGCCGGAGGAGATGAGACGGCGCGCCGAGCAAAACCGATGGGAGCTGACACATTGGGGTGATCGTTCGGTTCCCTACGGTGACGACGGAGCACCCGTGATCCTCTCGTTCACAGATGGGAGAGTGTCGGGCCATGCCGGGTGCAATCGTTATAGTGCGGCACTCGTCTTCGGACCCCGTAGGGGAGAGGTAAAGGTCTCTCATGGCATCACCACCCGCATGGCCTGTGAGCCCCGGCATATGGAGTTTGAAACATCGTTTATCCGGGCATTTGAAGCCTCGACCCGTTACCACGTGGACGGCGAAAGCTTGCTGTTCGAAAGCGACATCGCTCCGCCGTTGGAGTTTTACCGTCGTCCCCTGGACTGATCAGAAACTTTCGACCTCTCTTGCCGATCCGGGCCCGAATTGATTCACTCTCCCACCTCTTAGTTCCGACGTCGTATCCCTTTCGATACGACAGAGCATCGCTTCTGATACCGATCTGCGTCCTCCACACCGCCCTTTCCACGTTGCATCTTCGCTCACCCCGCTCAGAATCGACCTACCTTTTGGCGACTATGCTTCTCCTCGCCTCGGCATCGGTTTTGCTCACCTAATGGCTGAGACTGGAACGACACATCATGACGCTCCCGACCATCAGCACTATCTTCCCTCTTGGCTTCCCAATCGTAATGCCGTCCGGCGGAGGTCAGATGCTGCCTCACGCGAGTGATCCCGCAGCCGCCCTAAATCCTCTGAACGCCGAGGAGCACGTATTACTCAAGCCGCGACATCTGCGTTGGTTCGGCCATGGATTGGAAGCAGCGGCGAGATACTGGTCTTGGCTCATTGGTGTGGGGCAGCAGGCCGGAGAGACGTTCCAGTTCATAGACGTACTTTTCCCATTCGTCTATGGAGGAGCACTCGCAAGCAGTCTCTGGTGGGTCTGGACGACATCGGGGCACCCGTTCCACCCCGCCTGGATCGCAGCGCCGCTTGCGATGATCCTGACGGCCGACTGGACGGAGCACCTTCTTCAACTGGTGCAGCTCCGTCACTACCTCCCCTCGACTGAGGGTCGTATTCAGAGCCGGTGGGTCAGGATTTCCAACTGTGCGACGATCATCAAGCTGTGGCTCACTTTGGGCTTCTACGTCAGCCTGGCCGGACTCGCCGTCAGAATGATACTCACGCTCTCAGGTTGCCGAACTCCTTACAGTTTTCTCCGTTTATGCTATGCATTACGGAGCCGTCTGTGACGAGATCCACGGCGAATGCACGGGTCTCAATGCCATTTGCTTTCTCTCGTCGCCACCTCGTGCTGAAGCTGCGCAAAACAGCCTAGCCGGGACAGGTGGTGCAATCGCACATACACTTTTCATAGCATTTCGCCCACTCCACCCAGCCCTCCCTCTCTGGAGGCAATTCGACTCCGAGTTCGACCACCCTCAGGTGCCTCTCGAATCCGTGCTGCGTCGACATGCGTTGCACCAACTCCATTCCGCTGAGATGACCGTTCGACTTCATCATCGCATCCGTTGCTTTTGGGCCGATCCTTCTTCGCGCCATGCAGATCCCGCAGGCAGTAGCAGTGTATCTATTGAGATAACTTCTCACACTACCTAGATACAGTTCCTCTCTTTTCAGAAGGTATCGTCGATGGAGAACGCCCACCTAATTCTATGAAATGACGGCATCAGTTGCTGCATCACGACTGGCATATGCTTTGCTTTTCTCGTACCCCAGAGCGACGCGTGGGCATGCCCTTCTCGTGCTCATTGCCGGAGCCACAGAATAACGGGCCTGTAACCGGACTTCTCCAGAAACGAACCATAGCCTTTCGCGCCTCATCGTCACACGCAGCCGAGATGCTGCCCCCGGCAGCGACGAGTCCTCGATCAATCGAAAAGGATGTCGGTTGATTGTTCGACAATCCGGGAGCACCTCGACGAATTCATTGGAAGGAACGATCCATGCCGCTACCCACGACCAATTCGTATTTTCAGGATGGGACCCTGCAGGGTTTTGCCACAGAAGGAATCGTGCGTATCGTCCAGTCGTTCGACGCGATCCACGGAGCGCACCGCTACAGCCCGGTGCGGGGCGCGCATTTCATCGTGCTCGACGACCCGGCAAAAATCGATGGGGACGGCGCCAGAAAGCCGGACCAAGGCGACCCGAAACCGGCGGATACGACGCGGTTCACCTTTCCCCCCGATGCCGACGGCAAAACCACGCTCGGAGTCGACGGCGCCATCCTCGAATGCCGCGAGGTCACCATTCAGGCCGGTCAGACCCTCTGGTTTCACTGGGCCTTCGCGCGCTTTGACTGGTCTCCGGCGAACGATTTCGCCCTCTTCGCCGCCTATAACGGCGCGAACACGAACGCCCCGCCGGTCTTTAGCCGGCGGCTTGCGGAATCCCTCGAACTGGAACGGCAGAATCGTTGGTTTACCGAGTGGCAGGCATTCGCCTGGTGCCCCGCCGCCACGTTCACCGGCACGCTGCGGTGGATCGTCTCCAACGGCCTATCGACCGCGCTCCCGGTACCACGGCCGGGCGGAGACGCCCGGCCATCGGCCCTCTTGCTCGATTGCGTGGAACTCGAACGAACGGTGTAACGACGACAATCAAGAGACCCAGTGAGGAGGCAGTCATGCGGTTCACGAACCTGACAGTCGTATCTGAAAAGCATTCCGGCGGAAGAGGCAGCCCGGTCGCCCTCTCGTTCATGTTGATGGCCATGGCACTCTCTGCCCAGACAGGCTGCAACTCCCTGCCGCAGCCGCCGCGCGCCATCCATGCCCACGTGGTGGCTCTGGAACAGCCGATCGTCTACAACCGGTTCGGTTCCATGAACCCCTATGGCATGATCTACGCCTTGAAACAGGACGTGGTGAACAAAGCCGACGGCTTGCCGATGAACGACCGATCACAACCGGGCGAGGTGCGGCTCGCCGACGGCAAACGGCCTCGTCCATTGGTGCTGCGGGCCAATCCAGGCGATCAGTTGATCGTCCACTTCTACAACATGTTGTCGCCCGAGCAGCCGAATCTCAGCTCCACGCACTGGACCGCGCCCTACACGAATCTGAATGAAAAGGAACTCCCGGGCGGCGTGGAAGAAGAGGAACCGCCTCCCCCGCCGATTGCCGGAGAAGCGGCTCTCCGCGGTTGTGGCTCTGATCGAGCCAAGCAGACGCCTCCGAACCCTGTCGATCGCCGTAATGATTGGCCGCGCACCCGTTGCGCCTCCATCACGATTTCAGGCCTCACTCCCGCAGGCGATGGATTCGATCCTGCCGTGACGGGACTCGCCGGTATCGCTCCGGGGCGCAGGCTTACCTATCAATGGAACATTCCTCTTGCAGCCGAACCCTCGACGCATCTGTTCTTCAGCAACGCCGCGCCTGCGGGCGGCGAGGGAGACGGCGGGAGCCTCGTCCACGGCCTGTTCGGCGCCCTTCATGTCGAACCTCAAAACAGTCATTGGTACCGCAGCGAGACTACCCTGGCCGACTTCGCCGCTGCGCGCGCCCAACGTCACGGCGCGGCGTTCATCAACTACCAAGCCGCGCGGGATGACGGCACCCCTCTCCTGAATATGCTGAAGCAACTGGGGCCCAGCGACTACGAACTGGTCTACGGAGCCCTCAATGCCATCATCGTCGACGATAAGGTGCCGGGGTCACCGGCCTTCCGGGAATTCACCGCCATTTTTCACGACGAGCTGAAGACCTTCTATCGAGACGAATTCACAGCGCTGGAAACGGAATTCACGCTGGCGGGAGTCCGCGACGGCTTCGGCATCAACTACGGCGCGAGCGGCATGGGCACCATTCTGCTGGCGAATCGCCTCGGCATAGGACCTGCCAAGCGATGCGTGGAATGCGCCTACGAAGAGTTTTTTCTGGAATCCTGGGCCAACGGCGATCCGGCCTTGCTGGTCGCCTACGCGGATGACCCGTCCAACGTGCATCACTCATATCTGAACGATCGGGTGGAATTCCGCAATCTTCACGCAGGCCCGAAGGAAACGCATGTCTTTCACCTCCATGCCCATCAATGGCTGGCTCAACAGAAGACCGGCACCGGCACCTACCTCGACTCCCAGACGATCGCCCCTCAGCAGGGATTCGTTTATCCGATTTATTACGGTGGCAGCGGAAACCGCAATCGAGCGACCGGCGATTCCATTTTCCATTGTCACCTGTATCCACACTTCGCGCAGGGCATGTGGGAGTTGTGGCGCGTCCATGACGTGCTGGAGGACGGGACCCGCCGGCTGCCCGACGGCGAGTTGGGTGCAGGCACCGATCCGTTGACCGGAGCGACCGGTGCGTCCAGCGGCACGCCGATTCCGGCGATCATTCCGCTGCCGCGACAAGCCATGCCGCCGACGCCGGCCTACGGCCCCGGCAAGAACCCAGGATTCCCCTTCTTCATTCCCGGAACCGCAGGCCATCGCGCCCCGCAGCCACCGATGGATCTGGTCCAGGACGGCGGACTCCGGCGCCACGTCGTCAAGGGTGGGACCAGAACGGTCTCGCATGTCGCTCATGCTCAAGCCGCGACCATGGAGCCCAAGGAGATACTCCGCCGCGCACTGGCCACGGGGGATCTGTCCACGGCGCTGGAAACCGCACAACTCGACTTGCTTTCCAACGATGGAACGCCGCTCGAACAGGCCGCCATGGCCTTTCACGCCAATGCGAACGGTCATGCCAGCACGACACCGGAAGGCGCCCCGGCCACCTATCGTGTGAATGGTCGCCCACCCCAACCGGGAGCCCCCTTTGCCGATCCCTGCGATGTCGAAGTGGCGAAACTGGCCGGTGAAGTCGATGAACAGGGCAACCTGTACGGGCTTACGTACAAGGTCTCAGCCATCGATGTCGACCTGGTCGTCAACAAGGACGGATGGCACGATCCGCAAGGACGCATCAACGTGCTGGATGAAGATGTGAAGGCCTATACCGGCCGTGACGGACGGAGCAAGGCGAAGACCGATCAAGCCAGGCCATTTTTCTTTCGCGCGAATTCCGGCACCTGCATCCGTTTCGAACACACCAATCGCACATCGCACGAGCTGGAACTGGACGACTTTCAGGTCCGAACTCCCACGGATACGATCGGCCAACACATCCACCTTGTGAAGTTCGATGTCATGTCGTCCGACGGATCCGGCAACGGCTGGAACTATGAAGACGGCACCTTCGCGCAGGGGGCGATTCGAGAACGGATCGAAGCCAGCCGTCGACCGGACGGAGCCGCTCGCGATGAAGCGGGTCAACCGGTCGCGTTGACGCCGCCTCGTCCTGACCAATACCAGACTACGGTGCAACGCTGGTTTGCCGACCCGTTAATGAAAGATCATCGGGTCTGCGAAGCGGAAGGTGGCGTCCGTGGCAAACCGGCCCAGGCCCCGAAGGCCTGCGAGGATCGCACGATCCGCACCGTGTTCACCCACGATCATTTCGGGCCCTCCTCCATCCAGCACCATGGTTTCTACAGTGCGCTGCTGATCGAGCCCTTCAAGTCCGTCTGGACCAAGCCGAACGGCGATCCCCTGCTGAACGGCGAGGGGACGCAGGCCAGGATCTTGGTCCCCCACGAGACCGGCCCGCACCAGGACCATCGCGAATTTGCGCTCGCGGTGGCGGACTTTGCGCTCCTGTACGACCCGCACCTGAAGCAGAGCGGAGGCGAGCATCACGGGATGGAGCACCAAATCGCGCGAGCCAAGAAGGAAGTCACCGATCCCGCAGTCATCCGGCAACTCCAGGCCCACGCGACGAACTACTGGACCCGGCATGGACGGCCGGTGGATCCCCCATTGCTGCCGGAAGCGATTTCCAAAGACCATCACAACCCCTATCTCGTGAACTACCGGCATGAGCCGATTCCATTGCGGATCGGACTTCGCGAGAGCGACGGCAGTATTCGGCGGCAAATCAAGCCGGAAGAGTGCTGGCTTGAACCGCCCACGCAACGGCGCGAACTGCCGGAGCCACAACGAATCGAGCTGACGGCGAAACTGAAAACACGCTGTGGCGATATGGCCTTCGTCTTTGATTCCACGGTCCACGGCGACCCGTTCACCGAAGTCTTCGAAGGATACGAAGGAGAGCTGGCTCAATTACGCATTATTCAGGGCGCGCAGGAAGTGCAGCACATGATCACCATCCACGGCATGCACTGGCCGCGGGAAATCGACAATCCCGAGAGTCCGTTGATCGCCGCGCAGGAGATCGGCATCTCGGAGCATTTCGAGCTGAAGCTTCCGCTCTCCAACGTCTTCCGCGGCCTGCACTTTGCAGACTATCAGTACGACTTCGGCGCGGTGGACGATCTCTGGAACGGCGCCTGGGGTTTGATTCGCAGTTACAACGGCGTTGAGGCGGCAGACCCGGAACAGCTCTGTCGAAAGGCGGGAGACACCCACCATCGATGTCGAATCAAACCCGGCACTGGCTCACCCCAGGTACTTACAAAGACCGATCCGTCGTACAAGGCCATCGGTCATCGGCTGCGCCCCCTTCCGGGAAACCCGTCAGGGAAGGTCGAGTTGGCCGGGCAACAGAGCCTCTACGACGGCACCTGTCCGGTCCCCGGCAATTTCGCGCCACTCAGCGCACAAGGCAAGGCGACGGAAGTGACCTTCTATATCGATGCCGTCAGCGTTCGAGACTGGCTGGGCGCCGATCTGCCCTACGATCGCAAGGCCGGCATCGTCGATCCAGACGCCCTGACTTTTATCCTGCTCAAACGGTTGGCGCCCGGCGACACACCGCCCAGCGAGCAGGACCTCGACCAGCGGCGCAAAGACCTTCGTGCACACTATCAGGCCCGCCTGCAAGATTCTGCGGTCGCTGATCCGATCGAGCCGTTAGTCCTGCGGGTGAATGCGGGAGATTGCATCAGGGTGGATCTTGCCAATCGACTGCCCGAGTCGCTCCGTGACCTGGATGGAGATGCGCTGATGCCCAAGATCGTACCATTGAATGTGGACCAACCTCCGTCTGATGATGCACAACCGGCAGCGGATCTCCGGCCCTCGTCCTTCGTCAGCCTGCATCCGCAACTGGTGTCGTACAATGTCGCGAGTTACAACGGCACAGCCGCCGGCTTCAACGGTGAACAGCCGGTCGGCCCCGGGCAGAGGCAGCGCTACTATTGGTATGCGGGCACGGTGACCGTTGAAGGCACCCAGTTGAAGCATACTCCCCATGAATTCCTGCCCGCGAGTCTGACCTCATGGGGCGACATCATCAACCATGGTCCTCATGGATTGGTGGGCGCCCTGATTACGGAACCGGCCGGCGCAACGTACCACCTGCTGTCCGACCCGGACTTTACCAACGGCGGGGTCTCGGCACAGATCACCTATCCCGACCCGAGCAACGGCAAGCCCATTTCCTTCCGCGAGCATGTCGTGCTTTATCGCGACGGCTTGAATCTGCATTACAGAACGACCGCCGGGAAGATGGAACCGATGCCGGACTGTCGCATCTGCGACGACTCCTACGACCTGGGAGAAAAGGGATTCAACTATCACACGGCGCCCTTCCAGGTGAGGTTGGGGCAGAAGCCGTTGGCGAATCTCAACGGCGCATTCTATCCGACTGATTTTTTCTCCTCCGAGTACCAGTCGATTCCGACCACGACCTATCTTGCTGAGGCCGGCAAGGAGCTCCGTTTCCGGGTCCTTCAGCCACATGGACGAAACCGGCAGCATGCGTTTCTGGTCTACGGCCATGACTTCCAGGATCTCCTGCGAAGTTTCGGATCGCCGCACAGCCCGCTCATCTCCGTTGGAAAAGGGCTGACGGTGAACATCCAAAATGCCAAACCGGGATACTGGCTCTATCGGGACGGACCGGCGCACATGTGGGCCGGCGGCATGTGGGGAAGTTTGGTGGTCGGACAACCGCCGCAGAAAGAGAATGCGGCGCGATAACAGCGAGCCGGGCCCGCGTCGCCCGAGTTTCTCTCACGGGCGGCGCGGGTGCCGATAAAGACATTCACCGAGGCACCACTATGGCTGATCCTGCGACCTATCAATTCAATCTGCCGCGACGGGGACGCCCGTCCGATGTGATGCTCCACGAGGTCTGGTACCCCGGCATTCAAGCCTATTGGGAGGGCAGCACGTCGAGCCGCATCTTCGACGCGATCCTGGGGATCAAAGCGGTCGTCATTCACGCCACGGCCGGCTCCAGTTCGGCCGGAGCCATCTCCGTCATGAAGGAAGGCAAGGCGTCGTTTCATTGGCTGTTGCCGGATGAAGATGAACCACAGCATGGTCGGGTGGTGTGGGCCTGCGCGCCTGAAGCCAGAGCCGCCTGGCATGTGAGAAATTCCTGCTCGCACCCGAACGTCAACGACGGCGCCGATAAGGTCAACCACTGGTCGCTCGGAATCGAGGTGGTCAATAGTCAGGCGAGCCGCGACCGCTTTTCCGACTGGCAGATCCAAGCCACCGCGCAGCTCGTGCGTTACTGCTGGGCGAAATATCCCAACTTAAAACATGTCGTCTCGCACGCGAAGCTGGACCCGGCGCGGCGTAGCGATCCGGGCACGGCTTTTCCCTGGGCACGCCTCAAGAAACTCGTCCTCACGCCGGATGCGGAAGATGGGGTTCCGTCCATCGCGTTGGACGCGCAACCGGCCTCTTCCATAAAATCGACCACCGACCATGAGGGCTGTTGCCACGGATGACAGGCACTCGAACCCATGTGGTCCGAACCCAAATTCGCAATCGTGATGACGCATCCGGCAGGTACCAGAGCGCGGCCGCGGTTGCCACATGGCACCGGGCCACGCATCCTTCCGACACCTTCCGGCCTACTGCGTCACACCCGGGATCTGTCCGTACGGCGTATAACAAACGCAGGACAACCCACCGTCTACAGGCTGTGCCAAACGGCAGGTCCCGACTTGCGTCGCACAGAGCGCTGCTTGTCTCGGGCCGCCTCGGAATGAACGCGCCTGTTCTGAATTTGTCGCACCGACCGGTGTCGCCTGATTTCTTCCCTGGCGCGTTTTCACAAGTTCACTCCGCACCGCCTCCGACATGACCTGTACCGCTTCATCATGAATCTTATACGTGACGCAAAGGCGATTGATTTCGTCCACCCCGAAACCCTTTTCCTTCATTCCGATCATCTCCTCGCTGCTGCAAGTGTGCTGCGCGACACAGCCGGAGAAGAGCACCAAGATCCCGATCGAGCCCAGTATGGTGTACAAGCGTTTCATGGCTAAGCCTCCTTTCGAAGCCTTACTCGCGGCGTGAGGTCGCGTCGGCTTCATCCGTTCACTTGTTGTCGTCTCGTCATACGTAGGAGCAAGGAACAAGCCATGAGCGCATGGATACACGTATTTCATCCAAGTCTTTGGAATACAGGCCATCTGTCTCGCAGACGGAAACGCACCTGTATCCCATCCGATATACCAGCGAATCGACGGCGCAAGATCCCAGCCGACACCCTTGACGCGCCTGTACGACTCATCGAAAGTTGCACGACCAGTTCGTGAGGACCCTGATGAAGCACCGGTCTGTCCCTGCATTCTTCTGTCTGACCTTGTGGCTTGGGTCGATGCTGTCTTCCATAAGTTCCACCCTCGCCGCCGCCGACCCTATCCTCGCCGCGGTTCCCGCCCCTCAGACCGCATCCTGGTGGGCTGAACGACATACGCATACTGTGACCCGCATTCAGCAAGGCGCCGTCGATCTGCTGTTCATCGGGGACTCCATCACGCAGGGATGGGAAGAAGATGGGCGCCGGGTTTGGGACACCTTTTACGGGCGCCGTCGGGCGGTGAACCTGGGATTCAACAGTGATCAGACCGACAATGTGTTGTGGCGGCTCCAACATGGCGAAATCGACGGCATCACTCCCAAACTGGCGATCGTGATGATCGGAACGAATAACGCGACGGTGCGGGAAGATCCGCCTGAACATACCGCCGCCGGCATCCACGCGATTCTGGCTACGTTACGCACTCGCCTGCCGCAAACAAAAATCTTGTTATTGGCGGTGTTTCCCAGAGGACAGTCCGCCAACGACCAACTGCGTCGCGTGAACCAGGCCGTCAACGAACGAGTGCGTGCCTTCGCCGACCAGCGCCATGTGTTTTTCCTCGACCTGGGCCCGCATTTTCTCGACAAGGGGGGACGACTCTCCGAGAACGTCATGCCGGACGCCTTGCACCCCAACGAACGCGGGTACCGTCTCTGGGCTGAAGGCATGGAAGACCTCGTCAAGACGCTCATGAATGAATCCTGACCCCGCCACGCCAACGGGGCCGCGAACCATCCCGTGCCTCGCACCTCTCATCGCAACCACGTCCGTTCGCCTCGCAGATCTCCGACAGGGCTCGACGCGCCCATGCCAAACTTTACGCTTTGCTTGGCAAGTCGGGCCTCTTCCTCAATACTAAGTCACAGCATCGGTCGTTCACGAACCGAGCTCGACACTCTTTCCCTCCGCAACGATCGGAGTCTGTGCATGAAGTCTCGTCTGACCGCAGCCCTGATCGGCGCGACACTCACACTGGCCGGGTTACTGCTCCTTGAAGGGTTATCGCGAGCCCTGCTTACGGCGCAGGCCGACCTGGCCTCGGAGCAGCCTGACTGGTATCAATACACGCCGGAGTTGGGGTGGGAACGTCGTCCGCATTTCAAGGGGCTGGTGGCGGGAGAGGTGCATCGGCATGAGCCCGTTCGATACCTGCGCGAATTCGATGGGCAGGGACTCTTCGCCGTCGATACGGCACAGATCAGCGATACGACCCGTAAGCGCGTCCTTGCGATCGGCGACTCCAATACCTTCGGTTGGGGTGTGCCGACCCGCAATGCCTACCCGGAAGTGCTGGACGATTTGCGCCCGGATGCCGACGTGATCAACCTGGGCGTAAGCGGATACAGTTCTTTCCAGGGTTATACGGCGCTACTCAAATATTTTGACCGCATCCGACCCGATGTCGTTATCGCCTCGTTCAATTTCAACGATCGTCGCGTGGTACCCTCGGAAGCGGCCACTGACAGCCACGAAAAATTCGAGCGGGAGGCGGTGCTGCATCGGATGGACTTCAGCGAAAAGATTTATCTGTATCGAGGATTGCAACGCCTGCTGATGAAACTCCACCTCATGAAACGAAGCGGCGACGGCAGCATGACCGTCGACGCAAGAACAGCGCCGACCCGGGTTTCGCCGGACCGGTATCGACAGAATCTTGAGCGCATCGCGCGATTCTGTCAGGAACGGCACGTGCCGCTGGTCTTCATTGCGTTTCAGGATAATCCGGCTCACTCCGAGCATCTGCGGGCAGGCATCGCCCACCTGAATGCCGGTCGGCAGGCACAGGCCGAAGCGGAACTTCGGATTGCCGTGAACATGGAGAATTGGTTCTCGGATCTCGCCAGGAAATACCTCGCCGTAGTCCTGGAGCAACGCGGGGCGACAGAAGAAGCGACGATCACGGCAAGCCTCACCCTCCCCGCCTGGAAAATGAGCCACGGCGGGAGGCCGCTCCGCCTCGATAGTGAATACAACGACATCATGCGAACCGTTGCCCGCCGGCATGGTGCGATCGTCGTCGAGGCCGGTCGGGTCCTCGCCCAGGACGCGAGTCTCTACCTCGACCTCGCCCATCCGGATGAACGCGGCCACCGCATTGTGGCGGCGCTGGCGAATACCGCCCTCGACAGTCTGCTCCACCCACCTCAGATCGCAGCCGAGCCTTGAGTCAATGGAACCGGTTGGTGGACGCAACGTCCGAACGGCAGTGAGAAATCACACTCGTTGAGAATAGCACTGCCCCAACGGCGGACACATGCCTTTGCGGGAGGAGGGGCGCGGAGGACTTACGGTTTCTTCTTTTTCTTGTCGGCGGGATTATCGGAAAAGAGCAACCAGGCGAGGACGACGAAACCGATCGCCACACCAGTCACTGCCAGCCATGTGCCGAGTTTATCCATTAGCTCCTCGTGTCTGGAGGTCCTTGTAGCGCAGCCAGAGTGGGTTTGTCGAGCCGCTTTACTTTCAAGTTGTCATCCACCGTCACCAGCTTGGCCGAGCCTTCGACCACCACGCGCCCGCTCGTCCGTTCTCTCATGACATGGGCGAAGGTGAGAGAAGCCTGGCCTACCGCCGGGAGGTTCGTGTCGATGGTTAAAGTGTCACCATAGCGGGCAGGTGACCGATAGTCCAGTGCTGCATGCACGACCATAAACTGCGTCCCGCCGGCCCGTAACTCTGCAACCGACAGGCCCCGCTCTTCGAGATAGTGCGTACGCGCCCGCTCGAAATACTTCAAATAGTTGGCGTAATACACCACTCCGCCACAATCGGTGTCTTCGTAATAAATGCGAATCTCCATCGTCGTTCGTATCTCGTCAGAGCCGTTTGATGAGACCTCTGACCATCTTGGGCTCATGGTCGAGTCGCTCCAAAAGCTCGTCTCGCTGAACGACCGTAATGAATGCGAGGTCGTGAGCGATTTCAACGTGGGTTTCCAATTCAGCACAAGACCCAAGCGCGACATAGAGAAATTGTCGGTATTCCGTATTATGCTTCCGATTAAATCCCTCCGCTACATTTGAGGGAATCGATACCGCTGCGCGACGCATTTGGGACACCAATCCGTAGATTTCTTCCTTGGGGAACTCCTTGGTGACTCGATAGACATCCACCACGACACTCTTCCCCAGCTTCCATATTTCAAGATCCCGAAAGTTTCGTATCTTTTCCATCCGGACGCTCGGGCCCAACGAGATACGCTTCACGCTTCACGAACGACGGTCGGCTAGAGACTGAGGATGGGAAAATTCGGCAACGAAGACTCGCTCACGCCCGTGAGTTTCATGACCACATCGGACAACTGCTGCACGCGCTCGGCTCTGATCGCCTCAAACCCGTGGCCCAGCACTGCGTGGTTGGCGGCGTCGAAAAGCGGTTTCATCTTGGGCCAATCACGGAGAAACGCCTGCCCCATCTGATCGCCCAGACCGGCCAATATCCGGAACTGGCTCTGCAACGGCAGCTTGTACTTGCCGTCCACATCGTCCAGGTAACAGGTGCGGCAGGTGTCGCGCATCGCGTCAGGCAATTGCTCCGGCTGCA
>CABVRO010000078.1 GCA_902500715.1 uncultured Nitrospira sp.
GCATGGACAGTGTGAAGGCGACGACTGAAGCCGGGAGCGGACATCCCTCCAGCTGCTGTTCGGCCGCAGACATCGTCGCGGTCTTGTTTTTCTCCGTGATGCGGTACGACCCGAAGAACCCGAAACTGCCTAATAGCGATCGCTTCGTCCTCTCGAAAGGCCATGCAGCCCCCCTGCTCTATGCGGCCTGGGCCGAAGCCGGGTTGTTTCCCAAATCGGAATTGCTCAAATTGCGCACGCTCGGGTCCGATCTCGAAGGTCATCCGACGCCCCGCCTTTCCTTCGTGGACATGGCGACCGGCTCGTTGGGGCAAGGCCTGCCGGCCGGAGTGGGTCTCGCATTTAATGCCAAATCGATCGACAAGACCGACTACCGGACCTATGTGTTGATGGGCGATGGCGAGTCCGTCGAAGGCTCCGTGTGGGAAGCGGCGGAAGTGGCGCGGCACGCGGCGTTGGATAATCTGTGCGCGATTGTGGACGTGAACCGGCTGGGACAAAGCGACCCCACGATGTTGCAGCACGACATGGACGCCTATCGTGCCCGATGGGCCGGGTTCGGCTGGCATGCCATCGTGGTGGACGGTCACGATATCGGCGCCCTCGTAACAGCGTTTGAAGAAGCGGCGCGGACCAAGGGGCGGCCGACGGTGTTGTTGGCGAAGACCTTCAAGGGGCGCGGCATCTCTTTCATGGAGAATCATCCGGAGTGGCACGGAAAGCCTCTGAAGAAGGGTGAAGAATCGCAGAAGGCCTTAGATGAACTGACGCGGCAACTCAAGCCCGGCTCGACGCAACCGCAGATTTCGATGCCGACAGCCCTCAAAGCCCCTGCTCCTGCCAAGGGAACGATGGCGCCTCCGCCGTATAAACTCGGTGACTCAGCGGCGACACGTGAAGCATTCGGGTCCGCCCTTCTGGCAATCGGTGAGGCGAACTCTCAGGTAGTCGCACTGGATGCGGATGTGAAGAATTCCACCTATAGCGACAAGTTCGGGAAACGGTTTCCGGACCGTTTCCTGGAGAACTTTATCGCGGAGCAGAACATGTTGGGCGCCGCCGCCGGTATCGCCGCCTGCGGAAAAATTCCCTTTGTGGCGACCTTCGCCGCGTTCTTCACTCGGGCCTATGACTTCATCCGCATGGCGGCGATCAGTCAGTCGAATATCAAGCTGGTCGGCACCCATGTGGGCGTCAGCATCGGCGAGGACGGTCCCTCTCAGATGGGGTTGGAAGACTTGGCGATGATGTCGGCTCAGCCCGGCGTGACCGTGCTGTACCCGTCCGACGCGCTCTCGATGTACAAACTGGTTGAAGCGGCTGCCGCTCACAAGGGCATGGTGTATCTCCGCGCCGGTCGCCCCAAGACGCCGGTGATTTATGGCCTGGATGAGCAGTTTAAGATTGGAGGCTCCAAGGTGGTCCGGCAGAGTGCCACCGACCGGCTGACGATCGTGGCGGCTGGTGTGACTTTGTTCGAGGCCTTAAAAGCCCATGACCAATTGAAGGCGGCGGGCATCGCGACCCGGGTCGTGGATCTCTACAGCCTCGTGCCGGTGGATCAGGCGACTTTGATCGAGTGTGCTCGTGCGACCGGCGGACGATTCCTGACGGTCGAGGATCATTACGCACATGGAGGCATCGGAGATGCCGTGTTGAGCGCGCTGGCTTCGGAAGGCGTGCGGGTTTGCAAATTGGCTGTCCGGGAAATTCCGCGCAGTGGAAAGCCGGATGAGCTTGTCGATCATTTTGGAATTGGAGTACGCTCGATTGTCGAAGCGGCCAAAGAAATCGCCAACACTGCCAACCGTTGAACGGTCAGATCCTGGTGCGCATGCCGGGTTGAGCCAAATTCCCCTCCTTCAGATTCTCAACGCCCAGGATCGACAAAAGGTCCTGGGCGAGATGACCGAAACCCGCTACGGCAAGGGTGAGTATATTTTTCGCGAAGGCGATCCGACCGAATACTTCCACATCGTGAAGGAAGGGTCGGTGAAGTGTGTCAAATTGTCGCTCGACGGCAAGGAGTGCACGCTGAAGGTGCTCATGCCGGGCGATCTCTTCTGTTGCGACGCGGCGACCTTCGACGGGGCCTATCATCCGGGGACCGCACAGCCCATGGGCGATGTCAGCGTATTGCGCATGAAGAAAGAGGCCTACTTCAAGATGCTTCGTGCCAACCCCGATGCCGCCATGGAGGTCATCCGCTACCTCGGCAACCGGCTCAACGAGGCACAGGAAAAGGCCAAGGTGTTCGCGCTCGACCGCGCCGATCAACGGTTGGCCTCGCTCCTGGTCAATCTGGCCGAACGGAGCGGCGTGCAGGAGTCGAACGGACTTCGCATCACCGTGCGTTTGACTCGTCAGGATATGGCCAACATGGTGGGGATCACTACCGAGACCGCCATCCGCATCATGGCGCGTTTCAAAAAAGATCGACTGGTTACCGGGACCGCCGCCCGCCTCGTCATTCGAGACCTTCCGAAGCTGAAACTTCTCGCCTCCACGTAATTATTTTCGCCACAACGTCGTAATGTCACAAAACATGACTATTGTCATGTTTTATTGGACGTGCCTCTCGTATGGTGCAGGCAGAGGCGCAGCGTTCGGTCGCGACGGATGTTGATGATCATGGGAGCGAGAGGGCTCTCGGGCGCCAAGGGAATCAACGAACTACAGGAGGCAGGCATGCAAGAGCAGGTACGAAACAACAAGCAAGGCCGCAGTCGGTGCAAGGCAGCGTCTTTGTTGGGGGTGGCCTTGGGGGTAGTGGCAAGCATGGCCTTTCCCGTCCAGGCTAAGACCCACGATGTGCAGATGACCGCGGTGGAAACCGACATCGTCATCGACGGCGGCGGTGAAAAGTATGCAGCCTGGACCTTCAATGGGCAGTTTCCAGGTCCGGTCGTTCGGGTGACGGAGGGCGATACGATCAACTTCACCCTGACGAATCCCGCTACCAATAAGAATCCGCATGCGATGGATTTCCATGCCGCGGAAGTCGATTTCTTGGCAAACTACCGGGCCGTCAACACCGGCGAGACGCACAGCTTCTCATTCACGGCCAAGAAGCCGGGAGTGTTCTTTTACCACTGCGGCGCCCCGCCCATGATTCAGCACGTCGCGCGCGGGATGTTCGGGGCCATCATCGTGGACCCCAAAAACGCCAAGGTCTGGCCCAAGGCGGACCGGGAGTACGTGTTGGTGCAGTCCGAGTATTTCAAGAATCCGAACGACGTGCAGGCGATGTTCGATCGTAAGTACGACGGCATGATGTTCAATGGCGGCATCTTCAAGTATCACCCGTTCGTGACGGGCGGCGGGAAGCTGGATGCCAAGCCGGGAGAACGGGTGCGGATTTATTTCGTCAATGCGGGCCCGAACGAGTTCTCGTCGTTTCACCCGATCGGAGAGATTTGGGACAACGTCTATGAGAGCGGCAATCCCGAGAACAATTTGAAAGGCGTGCAAACCTACGTGGTGGGACCGGGCAGTGCGGCCACCTTCGACGTGGTGGTGGAATCTGCCGGCGCCTACCCGCTGGTGACCCATTCACTCACGGGCGCGTTGCGAGGAGCCATTGCGGTGTTACTGGCCGGACCGGATGCCAAGCCGGCGCCGTTGATGCCGATGGTGCCGTGGGAATTGCCGGCGAAATAACGCCGGACGTTGGGTTGATTCACCCGGCCGGCTCGAAAGGGTCGGCCGGAGAGTCCGAAAGAAAGATCATGACCAATCATTTTGTCCAAGGCTTGTGGTTTTTGGGAGATGCTGATGCCATTTCGTGGGATGACGCGGTGCTGCATGCTCCTGTTCGTCGGATGCCTAGCGAGCCCAGTTAATGCCGACACCTCGCACGAGCGCGTGGCGCTCTTCTTGTCCGGCCAAGACTGTCACTCCTTCAGCCGGAGTCTCGCTGCGGAGTTGGCGAAGGTTCCCGGCGTCACGCGCGTGGAGCCGGACAGCGTTCCTGATCATGTACTGATCGATGTAGTCAGCGGCCAGGTCACACCGGACGACCTCTTAGCGGTCGCGCGCCGTCACGTGCGCCCCGATACAGGTTGCCGGGTCGAGATCATGCAGTCCTGTATTTCTGCGGGTCCCGTTCCGATGTCCAGATAGGCGGCGGGTGCGACGTTTGAACCGTTCGGCCAGACGAGGCACGGTCTATCCGAAGCTCTCTGCGGAGACTACCGGCATCATGGCGCACAAATGGACCGGTCTACTGTGGATCGTGATCGCAATCGTTGGGTGGTGTCTGGCCTCTGCCGCGTCTCTGTCGGCCCAGGAGGCGATGCTGGAATTTCCCATCCGGCCCTTCAATGTCGATGTCATGCTTCGCCAACAGACGTTCGCCCCGGACGACCGCGAGATCGGCGTGCAACTCGGGATCACGGCGCTCCGCTACGGAAACGTGGAGGTTCGGACCATCTACCAATACTTCAGCATCCATACCCAGGAATTCCGGACCGACCAGCATTCCCTGTTCCTCAATCCCCGTTGGAACAACTTCATCGACATCCTGGATTTTCCCACACACAAACCGATCAGTCGCCTGCTCCGTCATATCCTGTTCGGTCCCTTGGAGGATCGGGCGGTCCCGTATGTCGGGCTCCTGGCCGGAGGTGTGCTGCCCGGTCCGGGGAACCGGGCGCCGGGCCATTTGATCGGAGGTCAGCTGGGCGTACGATTTCCTGTGGCACGCAGTCTGTCGGTCGATATCAGCGTGCAATATAGCCAGTACGGCGTAGATTTTCGCGGCGAGGCGGGACAGGCGCAACAATGGGTATTTCTCACAGGCGTTCGGTTTTGATGCGGGCGTCGCGAGTTCGCATGGGATGGATGGCAGTGCTCTGTCTGTGCCTTCCCGGGTGCGGGCTGTTGATCGACGCGGTCGAGCACGTCTGGCCCGTGTCAGGCAATAAGGTCGATGTCATCTGCCAGCGTGAACGGGTGCAAGTCGGCCTCGCGATGGAGCCCTTTCGTCCGTTTGTGTTCCCGACGATCTGGACCGACGAGGGCGCTCGGGTCACCGGGCTCGACGTGGAACTGGTGCGGGCGATGACCGACGAATTGTCCCGACGGTGCGGCCGCGCGGTGACCCCTGTCTTACACCTGGTCCGGTTCAGGGATCTATTCCGGCTGCTGAATGAAGGGCATCTCGATTGGTTTATGTCCGCCGTGGCGATCAACACCCCCGCGCCGGCCCGGGCCGGTGTGGCCTATTCCCTGCCCTACTTTTACGGCGGTGGGGTCAGCGGGATCACGACAAGTCCCGCGGTTCTTGAGCGAGTCCGCGCAAATGTACGGGAGCAGGCGATGCATCCCACTCCCGACCGGCTGGCGGCGACCAGCCATGCGCTGGACGGATTGACGATCGCAGTGCAGGGCGAAACCAGCGCCTATTATTACGCGGAGGCGAATCTGAGCCCCCACCGGTTGATTCTCTGCGATTCGCTGCCGGCTGCGTTTGAGTATGCCGACTCGCAGACGGAGCCACGTGTCGAGGTGATTCTCGGTGCGCAACCGGTTTTAGAGTATATGGTTAAACGGGTTCGTAAAGACTGGTCGCCGTTGACGAGGGAAAACGGCCGCCCCTTGTTTTTGACCAAAGCCGATTACGGAGTTGTGGTGGCCGAAGAGAGTTACCACCTGCGGTGGTTGTTGAACGACCTGCTGTTGAAACTCGATGAGTCGGGTCGACTTCGCGAGATGCGAACCAGGTGGCTCGATGAAGACTATGCCTTTCCACGCCGGGCATCGTTGGAGGGACTACCGTTTGACGTGGAACAGATGGCGGCCCATTACGCACAAGGGACCTGTCGCCACAAGGTCGAGCCGTAATATCGCAGATAGGAGAATAGTCATGAGAAGTCACGCGTTCTGCATCCTGGCGGCCGCAGTCCTATTGGTGATCGCGCCACCGTCGATGGTCGGTGCGGTCGAGCGGGTGGAGGCGGAGGAAACGGCGCGATTGTTGGCAAAGCTCCTGCAATCCGGCCGCATCGTGATCGAACGGAATCAGGCGTTGATCGATGATCCCCACAAGGGTGAGAAGGGGTTCACGCCGGAACTGTTCGAGCAGCAGCTCGTGCGGGAGTTTCTGGCCAAGACCGGGATCGATCTCACCGCACTGCCCGCAGCGCCGGTGTCCATCCTTATCCCGCCGTTGGCGAAAGAACTCTTGCCTGCGCTGGTGCAGGCCAGCCGGGAAGTGGTGCGGGATGCGCAAGTCGTCATCAACCAGCGCGGCATCGGCTACAAGAATTTCATCCCGGCGACGTATGGGAGTCAGGCCTCGGCCCGTTTCTCCAAGTCGGCGCACGTGCGCCTGAAACAGACGGCCATCGCGCCGCGCAATCCGAAAAACGAGCCGGATGAATATGAGGCGTCGGTGCTCAAATGGCTCTCTGCAAGGCCACGTGCGGAAGCCTATGTCAGTGAGCTGACGGACGAGGGGAGTACGTTGCGCGTCGTCATGCCGATCTATTACGCCCAGGACTGTCTCGCCTGCCACGGCGAACCGAAGGGGGATCTCGACATCTCCGGCTATCCCAAAGAAGGGCACAAGGAAGGCGACCTTGCCGGGGCCATCACTGTAACAGCCCCGCTGACGCCAAGAAAATGAGAGGTTATGCGTTGTTCGGGTTTCTGAAAACAGAAACGATCGCCGATTGACGCATGGCGATTGCCGAATGTCAGGCCTGATTCGGCGCGACGAACACCAGGACTTTCAGCCGATGTGGCGTGTGATTTTTCACTCCATGCTCATCGCCTGCCGGGGCCATGGTGCCCTGGCCCGCTCCCAGCACCTGCTTTTCTGAGCCGACCTGAAACGTCCCTTCCCCTTCCAACACGATGTAGACCTTATCCTGCTCGCCGTGAATGTGGCCCTTCTGTTCCTGGCCTGGCTCAAAGCAATAGATGTCGCAAAAAAAGCGTGGGGTTTGGAAGAGGTTATTTTTCTTCATCTTTTCTGGACTAAACTGCTGAAAATCCGAGAGGGCGATCACCTTCATGTTGTGGGCTCCAGGGGTCAGGATGAATGTGTGGTGTCCGGCTCGTGCAGGCGCGTGACGATACGGTCGACGGAGATCAGGTGGCGTGAGAGCCCCAAGTCCTGTGCAGGGAGACCCATCGCGAGGCCAAGTAGCTGGGGAAGATGCAGGATGGGAAGGTTCAGCGCCGTTTTGACGGCCTGTCCTGCTCGTTCCTGGTAAATGTCGAGGCTCATGTGGCAGAGCGGACAGGGGGTCACCATAAAGTCCGCGCCATGGTCCTTCGCATCTTTCATATTCGTGCCGGCCATGGCTACCGCGATGGCTTCCTTCTCTAGAATGATAGGAAAGCCGCAGCACTTGGTCCGTCCCGCATAAGCGACCGGTTCCCCGCCGACGGCACGAATAATTTTTTCGAGCGAGCTGGGGTTCTCAGGATCGTCGAACCCCAGCTCCCAGGAGGGCCGGAGCATGTAACATCCGTAGAAGGGGGCGATACGGAAATGACGAAATGGAGATTGGACGGTCTCGGCCACGCGGGTGAGTCCGATATCCCGCACCGCGATCCAGAGCAGATGTTTCACCTGAACCCCGCCGCCGTAGCTGATGCCGTCTTGCGCGAGGATCTTATTCACCCGCTCAAGGGTGCCCGGTTCGTTCTTCAGGCGTCGGTTTGCTGCGCTCATTACCCCCTGGCAGGTGCCGCAGATGGTCATCACGTCCAGCCCGAGCCGCTCCGCTTGAGCGAAGGTCCGGGCGTTGAGCGCGAGTGCCAGATCCGGATCGGCCTCCCCGATCACGCCGGCGCCGCAGCAGGAAGAGGCGGCCAGTTCGACGATCTCAATGCCTAACCGGCCGACGATGGCCATCGTGGATTGATAGAGTTCAGGGGTGGCGCCTTTGGCTGCGCAACCGGGATAGAGGGCAAATTTTAGCGGCATAGAGTGGGTCGCCTGTTCGTCCGGCCTGTCCCTCCCAACATAACGTATTTCACCCCTCGATGAACAGACGGGATCGGGATTCTCTCAAGTGCGTGAGCCTTGGCGGGATCAGGGAAGTTTCGAGATGGTCTCCTTATAGCTTCTCTTCAGGTCCTCGACGGCGGCGTTCATGTTGTCTTTCAGCTTACTCCAGGCTGAGCTGGTGGAGGCATTCACCTCCGCGAGCTGCCTTCCCGCCTCGTCTTTTTTGTGTTCCAGCTCCTGAAGCGCCTTCTGCATTTCAATCCGGGCTTCCGCTGAGGCAGCGGTGGTCTTCTTTCGGAGCTCCGCAATTTCGACCTGCATCTCGGCCAGTTCGGCCTGCATCGCCTTCCGGAAGGTCTCCTTTTGCTGAAGCGTATACTGTTTGGTCGCTTGGACGGCCTCTGTGGTATCCCGGATCACCCTGTCCGTTGTAGACGGTTGCGGCTGGTCTCCGGCGGTCGCCCGGGAAGGAAATGAGAGGGAGATACCGAGGATGCACAGAACCACCAGCGTGTTAGCTACGGCCATGCGTGAACTCCTTTTTGTTGTCAGATGGGAGGCAGCCATTCGGCCCTACGCGGTCACATTATACCCATTCTCCGGCATGTTCTGTGTCCGTCGATCTCCTCCCGGACGGTTAAGGTTTTGGGAAGAACGAGCCGAAAAGGATCTACGAGACAGACAATCCCGTAACCTTGACCTGTGGTGCAAGCCCTATGAGCGCTGAACTTCCCAAAGCGACGGACGCGGCCTCAACGGATGCGTTGGAACAGCATCTGATCGAGCGAATTCAGAAGGGAGCGATCGAGCTCCCTCTCTTGCCTCAAGTGGCCTCCAGAATTTTGAGTATGGTCTACGATCCGGATGCGGAGGCGGCCAAGCTTGCCGCGCTCATTCATCAGGACCAGGCCCTGGCCGCCCATGTCATCCGGATCGCCAACTCTCCGGCGTACATGACGCGCAATCCTGTGGTGTCGTTACAACATGCCGTCTCGATGCTGGGCATGAACTTGATGTCGGAATTGGCGTTCTCCGCCTCCATCAAAGGCAGTGCCTTCAAGGTGCCGGGGTGGGATGATGAAGTCAAGCGCCTCTGGCAGTATTCACTGGCAAGCGGCGCCTACGCCAAAGAAATTGCCCGCGTCCGCCGCTTCAACGTTGAAAGCGCCTATCTCTGCGGACTCCTGCACGGGATCGGTAAACCGGTGGTGTTGCAGACGCTGGTCGCCTTGGCCAAGGAGCAGAATCTCGCCTTGACGCAGGAGTTGCTGCATCAACTCCTGGAAGGCTATTACATCCAGGTGGGCTTGCTCGTCGCCGAAGACTGGGGGCTCCCGCCCCCCGTCGTGGAATCGATCGGTTTTCACAGTGATTACCAGTATGCTAAGGCGGCCAAGCAGGAGTGTATGACCACCTGTCTGGCCGGTCGTTTGGCGACCCATTTTCTCGATCCCGTAACATTCGATGAGGCGACGGTCCGTGAGCATGCGGTCTTTGCCGATCTGAACCTCTATCCCAAAGATATCGATGCGCTGCTGGCCTTAAAAGACAAGGTGCAAGCCGTCGTGGAGGCGATGCCGTTGTGATGTCCCCCAATGCCTATGACATTGTGGTAGTGGGAAGCGGTCCCGCCGGGCAGAAAGCCGCCATTCAAGGGGCCAAGGCCGGCAAGAAAGTCGTCCTGATCGAACAGGAGCAAGGCATCGGCGGAAACTGTGTCTACCGGGGCACGATTCCCAGTAAGACGCTGCGCGAGACGGCATTGCAGTTCGAGCGTCTCAAACGCTCGAGCGAAGTGTTCGAAGGACGGATGCGGCTCGATGTGCCGATGTCTGTACTGCTGCACCGTCTGGATGAGGTGGTGAAGGCGCACGAGTGTTACATGGCCGACCAGCTCACCCGCAACAGTGTGATCTATCGGCATGGACGTGCGCGCTTCCTCTCGCCGAATGAAGTGGAATTGGAGACCATCGACGGCGCCCGCGAGGCCCTGCGAGCCGATACGATTGTGCTGGCGACGGGGTCCCGGCCGCGTTCGATTCCCGAAATTACCGTCGATCATGAACATGTTCTGGACAGCGATTCGATCCTGTCGATGATCTACCTACCACGCTCGTTGACGGTCTTGGGCGGAGGAGTCATAGCCTGTGAATATGCCTCGACCTTTGCGCTGCTGGGAGTCGAAGTGACACTCATCGACAGGGCCCAGCGCCCCCTGTCGTTCATGGACGCGGAAATCGTCGAAGTGTTTCAACGCAGCATCGAACAGCAGGGCGGACGATTTTATGTGGGGCAGACCGTCAAGGAAGTAGCGTGGGACGGTGTGTCCTCTGTCGTCGCCAGGCTGGGGAACGGCATGGCGGTCAAGAGCGAAAAGATGTTGGTCGCGCTGGGGCGTCAACCGAATATTGAAGAATTGAATCTTGAGGCGGCCGGGCTCACGTTGGACGAGAAGGGCCGGATCCCCGTCAACGAATACGGACAAACCCCCGTCCCGCATATATTTGCCGCCGGCGACATGTTAGGTCGTCCTCCGGCCTTGGCGTCACAAGCGATGGAGGATGGTCGCCGGGCCGTCAGCCATGCATTAGGTCTTCCGGTCGGAGAATCGGCCAATCAGGTGCCGATCGGGATCTATACCATTCCCGAGATTGCCTCCATCGGGCTCGATGAGGAACAGGCTGCGGCGCGGTACCGGGGCCCACTCGTAGGGCGCGCACGGTTCACGGAAATTGCCAAGGGGCAGATCACGGGCGCCTGCGACGGACTCCTGAAGCTCGTCGCCGACCCGTCCGGCGAACGATTGCTGGGCGTGCAGATCGTCGGCGAGCATGCGACCGAATTGATTCACATCGGCCAGATGGCCTTGCAGGACGGGGCGACCATCGATCGGTTTATCGATACCATTTTTAGTTTTCCCACATTCACTGAAGGCTATCGCGTCGCCGCCCTCGATATTCTGGGCCAACGCCGCAAGCGGCAGAGCACCGCTCAAGCCGCCTGATTTCCCGCTCCCCGCCGTCTCATCGCTCTTTGACCCCCATGCCCTATGTGCGCTACTCTCCGGGGCGACCCGCAAGGGCGTTGCTGGAGGGATCGTCGTGAATCGCAATGAGCGCCGGCGCGATGAAAAATTGCATGGGAAGCAGACCGGAGGTGCCGATGTCTCGGCGGCGCTTCTGCGCGAGGCGCAGAAGCATCATCAGGCCGGACGTCTGGATGAAGCGGAACGGGGCTACCGGTCCCTGCTCGAGCGCGCACCGACACAGCCGGACGCACTCCATGGTTTAGGTCTGCTGACCTATCGGTGCGGCAATCTGACGGATGCCATCGGTTGGCTGGCGAAGGCCTGTGCCGCCGGCCCGCGTAATCCGGTCTACTGGTTCAATCACGGCGTCGTGCTGCAACGTGCAGGACGCACAGCGGACGCAGTCGAGGCCTATGGCCAGGCCATCCAATGGAACCCCCGCTACATCGACGCCCGCACCAATCTCGGGAACGCTTACAAGGAGCTGGGGCGTCTTGCAGACGCGCAAGCCGCTTATGAGCAAGTATTGGCGCTCAACCCCGACCTTGCCGAGGCGCACAACAACATGGGCGTCGTCCTCAAAGAACAGGGGCGATTGGATGACGCCGCAGAGTCGTACCGGCGTGCCATCGCCTTGAAGCCGACCCATGCGGAGGCACAGAACAATCTCGGCTTGGTGCTCCTGGAACAGGGTCGGTTGGACGATGCCATTGGCTGCTTCGAACGCGCGCTTCAGATCGTCCCCGGTTATGGAACCGCGCTCTACAATCTCGGTATTGCCTGGATCTGGCGGGAGGATATGCCGCGGGCGCTGCGCTGTTTTTCCCAAACCGCGCAAGCCAAACATGCCCACGGCCGCCCAGTGACGGAGACGACCGTCTTTCGCTCCCGGCTCAAGCATGATGGCGAGCAGCTACAGTATCTTCGCGAGAGCGGCCTGTTGGGCGATGAATGGAATCCCTATCACGAGGCCCTCACTCATCTGTGTGCGAAACTGGAACACTCAGCGACCGGAGCGGCCGGCTCTCCCAATCGTGTGCCGCTGTTGCCTGCCGACATGCAGCCCATAGCCGCCTCGTATAACCGGCTGATCCATATCGCTCCTTGTGAGGCGATCGCGGGAGGGGCGCTGGCAGCGGATCTGGACAGCGCAATCGTGGAGGCCCGGTACCTGGCGACGAACCCGGAGGTGACGTACATCGACGGGTTGTTGACGGACGAGGCGTTGCAACGGTTGAGGCGGTTCTGCTGGACGTCCACGATCTGGAAGAAGGATTACGAAAACGGCTATATCGGAGCCTTTCTCGGCGATGGATTCGCCTCTCCCCTGCTGCTTCAAATTGCCGAGGAGTTACGCCGCCGGTTTCCTCGCATCTTCGGCCCCCATCGCCTGACGCAGGCCTGGGCATTCAAGCACGACAGCGCCAGGCGCGGTCTGAACATTCACGCCGATGCTGCGGCGGTCAACGTCAATTTCTGGATCACGCCGGATGAGGCGAACCTGAATCCGGAGAGTGGTGGATTGGTGGTGTGGGATAAGGAAGCGCCCAGGGAGTGGGATTTCAAGACGTACAATAGCGACAAGGCCCGGGGCAGTATTTACGAGTGGCTGAAGACCCAGAGGGCGAAGGAAATCAAGATCCCCTATCGGGCGAACCGGGCGGTGGTGTTCAATTCAGATTTGTTTCACGAAACCGATGACATTGCATTCAAAGAAGGATTCACCAACCGCCGCATCAATATCACGCTGCTGTACGGGCATCGGCATCGCCCCTGAGTAACTTCTCGAAATCTTCCGCGCAGACGGGCCGGCTGAATAGGTAGCCTTGCACCTCGTCGCATCCTTCTTCCCGTAACCGTGCCAACTGGCCTTCTGTTTCCACTCCTTCGGCCAAGACCGAGAGATTCAGACTGTGCGCCATCGCGATGATCGCCCGGGTGATCTTCACGTTGTTTTCGTTGGTGAGCAGATCGCGGACAAACGATTGATCGATCTTCAAACGGCTCAGGGGAAAACGCTGAAGATAACTGAGCGACGAATACCCGGTGCCGAAGTCGTCGATGGAGAGGCGGACACCCATGGTGCGGAGGCCTTCCAGCATGGTGACCGACGCCTCGACGTCCCGCATGGCGATGGACTCGGTCAGTTCCAGCTCCAGTTGCGATGGATTCAGCCCGGAGTCCCGAAGCGCATCGGCCACCGTGGCGGGCAGCGTCCGTCCATGAAACAGGGAATTGGACACGTTGGCCGACACGGTGATGGGCGGCAGGCCGGCCGTTTCCCAGGCCTTCACCTGGCGGCAGGCTTCACGAAGCACCCATTCGTCCATCGGGCGGATGAGGCCTGTGTCGATGGCCGCATTCAAGAAGACTCCCGGCGGCACCAGTCCGCGTTTGGGATGTTTCCAACGGACGAGCGCTTCCGCACCCAGTATTTTGCGTGAATGGATATTCAGTTTCGGCTGATAAAAAACGACAAACTCCTCCCGTTCCAAGGCGCGGCGAAGCTCGTTCTCCAGGTCGAGGCGTTCGGCCGCCGCGGCGTTCAAGCCGGACGAATAGAACTGGCAGTTGTTCCGCCCCTGCTCTTTCGCGTGGTACATCGCGGTGTCGGCGTTCTTGAGCAAGGCTTCCACGGTGGCGCCGTCCGAGGGAAAGATGGAAATGCCGATGCTTGCGGAAATAAAAATTTCATGTCCGTCGATGCTGAAGGGATGCGCCAGTGCCTCCAGTATCCGCCGGGCGACTCGTCCTGCGTCTTCCGGTGTCGGCAATGCCGTGAGCAGAATGGTGAATTCGTCACCGCCGAGTCGCGCAAGGGCATGCGTCGGTTCGTGATCGGCATGCCGGCCGACCGAGTCGCTCTGACGTACCGACTCGCTCAACCGTTCGGCCACATGTGTCAGCAAGCGGTCTCCCACCGTATGCCCCAGGGTATCGTTGATGACCTTGAACCGATCCAAGTCGATAAAGAGGGTGGCCAGATGCTGATGGTAGCGTCCGGCGTAGGACAGGGCGTTGGAGAGGCGATCTTTGAACAACACACGGTTGGCCAGGCCCGTCAGGCTGTCGTAGTACGCGAGTTGATGGATGGCCCGTTCAGCCTGTTTGCGTTCGGTGATGTCCTGGGCGGTCCCGATGACCGTCAGCTCGTCCGTCTCTTCTTCGCGCACCCCTTCGGCCTGGAGATGAATGATGAAGTCGGTCCCGTTCGGCAACACGACGCGGTGGTCGATATCGCAGGGCGTGTGCTGGGAGACCAATCGCTCCAGCGCGCCGGTGACGACCGGTCGATCGTCCGGGTGAATCAGATTCAGGAAGGCCTCGAAGGTGCCCCCGAAATCCTGCGGACGCACGCCCAGCAGGCGGCATAATTCGTTGGACATGCTCAAACGATTGGTCTTGGGATTCCAGTCCCAGTTGCCGATCCTGGCGATACGTTGAGCCAATTCCAGCCGCGATTCGCTTCGGATGAGCGCGTGTAACACGTTGTTGGTTCTGAGCATGTATCGGACATGGTGACAGAGAATCGTGGCGTTGACCGGTTTGGTGATGAAATCCGTGGCGCCGTGCTGATAGGCCTGAGCGATCGAATGCGCGTCATCCAATCCCGTGAGGATCAAAATCGGGACGCGTTTTCCGCGTGGGAGCGTGCGAAGCCGGGAACAGGTCAGATACCCGTCCATGTCCGGCATCATAATATCCAGGACGACCAGATCAGGTGCCAGTGCCTCGAATTTCACCAGCGCATCCTGCCCTCCGGTGGCCTCGGCCACGGTCATGCCGGCCGGTTCCAATGCGTTCCGAACAAAGAGCCGTGAGAGCGGGTCGTCGTCGGCGATCAGGATCGTGGGACGGGTTTGAGTCATCGTATGGTCTTCAGGAGAACGTGGTTATCGCACGGGTGCATGGGGCCTGCGTCGCTCCTTCCGGGGGCGACAACGCCTCGGGCGTCTCTGACGGGCCTGCCTGTCTCGCTCTCATGCGAGAGTATCAAACTTTTGAATGAGCGCTACATAATTAGCACTTGCTGAACAGCAGGAAAGGCCCTTCCCTACCTGGGAAAAGCTGGGGCGCGCAAGGCTCACGGTAGGAATATCCGTGCCGGTGAATCAACCCCTCTCCGGTGTCTCGACGGGATTCCCGTCCGGAACGAAGCGCTGTTCCTCGGCTTCCATGAGGATGTCGGCCAAGAGCGCGCGAACCCGGCTCATGAGTCCCCGCATGGTCAAGGTCAAGAGGATAACCATCGCGAGGAGCAACGGTCCGATGACCAGGGCCACGTCCCGCCCCAGATCATTCTCCGAACGAAGGACTGCGGCCTCCGGCGGGGTTGCGACGACCAGTCTGATCCATCCTGCGATACGGTTGTCCTGGCGGAAGGGCTCGATCACGA
>CABVRO010000079.1 GCA_902500715.1 uncultured Nitrospira sp.
GCGGACCTGATCGTGAAGGTGAAGGAGCCGCAGCTGTCCGAGTGCGCACTCTTTCGACCTGGCCAGGTGCTGTTTACCTATTTGCATCTGGCCTCGTTGCCGGATCTGACCAAGGCGTTGGTTGCGGCCGATATCACGGCTATTGCCTACGAGACCGTCGAGGCCAGAGATCGCAGCTTGCCCATGTTGCGGCCGATGAGCGAGATTGCCGGGCGTCTGGCCGTGCAGGTCGGGGCCCAGTATCTCGGGACGGTACAGGGAGGGCGCGGTCTCCTGCTGGCCGGCGTGCCCGGGGTACCGCCGGCTCATGTCGTGGTACTGGGAGCCGGCGTGGTGGGAACGTCGGCCGTCAGAATCGCCGCGGGTATGGGAGCGCGGGTGACCGTGATCAATCTGGATCTTGATCGGTTACGGTTTCTCGATGATCTGTACGGCGGACGAATTGCGACATGCGCAGCGACCGAGTCGGCTATCGAACGCGCCGTTGTCGACGCCGACCTGGTCATCGGAGCGGTGTTAGTGCCGGGAGCGCGCGCGCCGAAGGTCGTTTCGAGAGCACTAGTGAAGAAAATGAAGCCGGGTTCCGTGATTGTCGATGTGGCCGTGGATCAAGGCGGATGTTGTGAAACCACCAGGCCGACCACGCACTCGGATCCGGTCTATGTGGTGGATGGCGTCCTGCATTACTGCGTCACGAACATGCCCGGCATCGTGC
Organism: uncultured Nitrospira sp.; assembly: GCA_902500715.1. Taxonomy (GTDB): domain Bacteria; phylum Nitrospirota; class Nitrospiria; order Nitrospirales; family Nitrospiraceae; genus Nitrospira_A. The sequence continues at coordinate 716 of CABVRO010000079.1, forward strand.
CCCATACCTCAACGCTAGCCTTGACCAACACCACGCTCCCTTATATCGTCCGGCTCGCATCGGAAGGAGTCGAGAAAGCGATCCGATCGGATCCCGGTTTTGCCAGGGGTGTGAACGTGATGAACGGTAGAATTACCTGCCAAGGTGTGGCTGACGCACACGGCTTGCGTTTTACCCCCGTGATGTAAGACAATCCAACTTCCCGTTTTCGGTTCTGCCCGGTCGGGGCGTAGCGCAGCCCGGTAGCGCACTGCGTTCGGGACGCAGGGGTCGGAGGTTCAAATCCTCTCGCCCCGACCAAACCGCATTTCGTGCGACCCTGTCTCTCGAATATAGGTCGGATACCCGTCCTCCCAACACAGTCCAGACACCGCCTGTTTGATTCGGACCTTGTCCTTCCTCCTGGCAAGGGTGAGCATCCTGCCTCAGCGCTCGTCTCTCGGTGTCGTACTTCACGGTGATTCTCCTGCTCCCGCCGCGTATCGGAATGGCCTCCTGCCCCCCTCTCATGCTTCGCCAGGTACCTGCCGATAAGGTAGGAGTATGGGTCTGGTGATGCCGCGTAAACTTGCAAATCGCGTGACGCTCTCCGGGAGCTGTGAGAGTATCCAATGCCAGGCGCAGCGTTCGCTCTGTGCGTGACGTTCGACCTGTGGGAGGGCTGCGAGGCGATGACCGATACCGGCGAATCAGTGCGCGCGCGAATGCTTGTCAGCGGGCGTGTGCAGGGGGTTGGGTACCGGGCCTTTACCTGTCGAATGGCGGCTGCGCGTGGAGTGACGGGTCACGTCGAGAATCTCGATAGCGGGCAGGTGGCGGTGGATGCCGAGGGGAATCGGGGCGTCCTTGAGGAATTCCTGTCGGATCTCAAGCAGGGCCCCGTCGGGTCGCGCGTGACGCAGGTGCAGGTGGAGTGGAGTCGCGCCACGGGCCGATCTCAGGACTTTACGATTAAGTAGTAGGTAACGGAATTATGGCTCGACGTGCAGCAGTGCGACAGGACAACGCGGTGAATTCACCCGTCTCGGCTCGCCGCCCACGCGTGGCGCGGGGGGATGAGGACGAGGATGCGGAGTCGGGGAGTCACGCCGAGGCCGAAGAGTCCGGAGCGGACAATCGTCCGGCGGAATCCGGGCGGGCCGAGGGCCTCGACACGATTAAGAGTTATCTGCGCGAGGTACGCAAGTCGACCCTGCTCAATTTTAAACAGGAACAGGCATTGGGCAAGCGGGTCATGGAGGGAGACGAAGCGGCCCGCCAGGAGATGATCGAGGCGAATCTCCGCCTGGTGATCAGTATCGGCAAGCGGTACATGAATCGGGGGTTTCCCTTTGCGGATATCGTCGAAGAGGGCAATCTCGGCCTGATTAAAGCGGTTGAGAAGTTTAATTACAAGCGGGGGTTTCGCTTCAGCACCTACGCTTCATGGTGGATTCGTCAGTTTATTGAACGGGCCATCATCAATCAGGGAAAGCTCGTCAGGTTGCCGGTCCATGTCGTCGAACGGTTGAATCGGTATCTGGGCAAGGTCGAACAGCTGGTCCATGAGCTGGGACGAGAACCCAGGGCCGACGAAGTCGCCGCCAAGCTGAAAACCAGCGTTGCAGAAGTCGATGACCTCAAACAACTGGTTCGTACGACCTGCTCACTCGACAGCCCGATCAGCGACCGGCAGGATACGTTTCTGCGCGATGTGATCGAGGATCCGCTCTGCCTGACGCCTGCGGAGACGACCGAAGGTGTGATGCGGCGGGCCGAACTCATGGCCTGGGTGAAAGAGCTGCCTGAAAAGGAACGCACGGTGATCTTGGCGCGGTTTGGACTTGACGGGGCCGAGTCGAGGACGTTAGAAGAGATCGGCCAGGAGATGGGGTTGACCCGTGAGCGGGTCCGCCAGATTGAAACGGCTGCACTGGCCAGGCTCCGCGGAATTATTGAGCGGAAAACCATGAAACGGGCGGATCTCTTATGAGGACCTCCCGATTCGATTGCACGTATGAATTACAAAGCTCTCATTCGAGAAGTAGCAGATTTTCCTAAGCCCGGTATCCTCTTCTACGACATTACAACCCTTCTCAAGAATGCGCAGGCTTTCCGCTCCATCGCGGATGAGCTTGCCGCTCGTTACGCAGGACAGCGTATCGCAAAGATCGTCGGGATCGAGTCGCGAGGCTTCATTATGGGCGGGACGTTGGCTGCCCGTCTCGGCGCCGGCTTCGTTCCGGTGCGCAAGCCGGGGAAGCTGCCGGCCGATATTTATGAGGTCGAATACAATCTGGAGTATGGATCCAGCGTGTTGGCGATTCATCGGGACGCCGTCTCCGCCGGAGAACGGGTCCTGATCGTGGACGACCTGTTGGCCACAGGCGGCACGGCGGCGGCCACGATCGACTTGGTGCGGCAACTCGGCGGGGAGATTGCGGGGTTGGATTTCCTGATCGAGCTGAAAGGCCTCAACGGACGTGATCGGCTGGCGGGTTACGATGTGCATTCGATGATCAGTTATCCGTAGATCCCCCAAGATCTTGGGGAGCCAGGTACTTGTCAAACGATCTGTAGCGTGATATACCTGCCGAACTTTTTCGCCTTGCACTCATCACGAAAGGGCATGAGACTCTATGGCGACGAAAGTCCACGCGAAGAAAAAAACACCAACGACGAAAGCAAAAGCCCCCGCTCCTGAGAAGCCTGTGAAAAAAGAGCGGCCGGCTCCGGTTACGGCTATGACTGAAAAAGACGAAGACAGTGTTGCCGCGCGTGTTGTGGCAGCGCTGACACTGAAAGAAACGCCCAAGGAACGAGAAGAGCGTCAGCGCCGGCGTGAAGTCCTGCAGCGAATGCTTCTGAGCAAACGCCAGGAAATCATGCGCGAGATCGAGGGCAACCTCGGTCAATCGTTGACCGAAGATCAGCAGCGTCGCTTGGAATCAGCCCGTGACGTGGGGGATCAAGCCCTCATGGATCTGGATCGGGAACTCGGCATTTCGTTGATGGAAATGCGGAACCGGAAGCGGCAAGCGATCGATGAGGCGTTGACCCGACTCAGCGAGGGCACATACGGGATTTGCGCCGAATGCGGCATCGAGGTCAGTGAGAAGCGGTTGGAGGCGGTGCCGTTCGCCAAGCTGTGCGTCCAATGCCAGTCTCGACAGGAACTGCTCGAGAAAATCGAGAAGGAAGAGGATCGCGACTAGCTCACGGGAGCTAGCCGCGTCCATTTCTCTGTCCCCCATTCAGCCTGTCTGGGAGTTCATACCGGTGCCACTTTTTCCGGTACCCTGTTCTCTGTAATCTGCCCGGTCCTTTCCTGTCTCCTATGATTCACGTCGATCCGAAGGCCGTGATCCTACTCAGCGGTGGGTTGGATTCTACTGTCACGGCCGCCATTGCCAAGCAGGATGGTTACCGGCTCTATTGCCTGACTATCTCCTATGGCCAGCGCCATCATGTTGAGGTCGAGCGGGCGAAGGCTGTTGCCCAGGCATTGGGTGCCGCCGGCCATATCGTGGTAGGTGTGGATCTGCGGGCGTTCGGAGGATCCGCTCTCACGGACGATGTGAGCGTGCCCAAGGACCGCACCCAAACAGAACGAACCGGCGGGATTCCCGTCACCTACGTGCCTGCCAGGAACACCATTTTCCTTTCTCTGGCCCTGGCCTATGCTGAAACGCTTGAGGCGCAGACGATTTATTTCGGGGCGAATGTGTTGGACTATTCCGGATATCCCGATTGCCGACCGGATTTTATCCGCGCATTTGAAACGGTCGCCAGGCTTGGGACCAAGATGGGGATTGAGGGGCGGTCTGTCGACGTGCGTGCGCCGTTGCTGATGATGTCAAAAGCCGAAATCGTGCAGCGCGGGCAGGAGCTTCGGGCTCCCTTGCAACTCACGCATAGTTGCTATGACCCCGGCGCTGATGGCGTGGCCTGCGGCCGGTGCGACAGTTGCCGGATTCGGCGTGAAGGCTTCCGCCTGGCGGGAGTTGTGGATCCTGTCCCCTATGCGATACTCTAACGGCCATCGAGGCGACTGAGGTGACGGTCGCGCGGTGACGTGAGCCCGGTTCGTATTTCCGCCTGCGATCACACAAGAATCTGGAGAGCTGTGCCTATGACGCCTGAAGAATTCTTTATGTACTTGATCATCGCCCTCGTGATCATTGCGCCGATCGGTGCGCGGCTCTACCGCCGGTTGACCTTGAATCGCACGACGCAAATGCTTCGGAATCAGTTGAAGCAATCGCAGGGACCTCAGACGACAATTCCGCCTTCTGAGCCGCCGCGATGAAGCGAATGAGTGTCAGGAGTATTCAGGTGAAGATCTGGGTGATGGGAGTCGGGCTCGCGGTGATAGTCGCCGCCCTGGCGGCCTGTGAATCCAATGCGACCAACCAAGACGCTGCAAAGCCGGCTGGAGGCGCGACTCCGGCGGAGATGCAGGTCGGGGAGGCGAAATTCACTGCTAATTGTGCCGCCTGTCATGGTGTGCGCGGTGTCGGGACCAAGCAAGGTCCGCCGCTGGTGCATAAGATTTATGAACCGAATCATCACGCCGACATGGCGTTTCAGCGGGCCGCAGAGAACGGCGTCCGCGCTCACCACTGGGAGTTCGGCAACATGCCGAAGATCGAAGGCGTGACGTCCGGAGACGTGGAGCATATCATTCGATATGTGCGATGGTTGCAGCGGGAGGCCGGGATTTATTAACGTCACGGCCGGGTCGTGTCCCCTGTCAGGTAGTTCAGGTAGTATGGTCACCGTCTCCACGTGCCCTCGAAACCCCTTCGTTTGACAATCTCAACCTGCGGTTCGTAAGGTATTTGCATGCCATCACGAGGCCTTCGATGCTTGCAGCATGTCGCCAGACGAGCCTCGTTGGCCAGACCTTTTCACGGGAGGAACCTATGAGACACGGAGCCTGGTCCATGCTGGGGGCTGTGGGGGTATTGCTGCTGACGTCGGGTTGCGTGGCTATCGAGGCGGGCCATGAGGGGGTGATGGTCGAACAACCATTCTTCTTCGGCCACGGAGGTGTTGATCCGGCTCCCTCCAAGACCGGCCGGGTCTGGGTGGCGCCGACGACGAAGGTCATCGAGGTGGATGTCCGGCCATTACAGTATTCGGAACATTTCGACATTATTTCGGCAGAAAACGCTCCGGTGTCCTTCGATGCCTTTATGATCGCCAATGTGGTGGAAGGGCGCTCGCCGGAGATCGTGGGGCGGTACGGCACTAATTGGTACCAAAACAACGTGAAGGAAGCCTTCCGCACGTTCGTTCGGGAAGAAGTGCAAAAGTACCCGCTGTTTCAATTGACGACCGATCCGACGACCAGGACCAAACTGCAGGATGCCATTGCGCGTGAAGTGCAGACCAAACTCATCGATAAGCAAAATATGCCGATCCGGCTCAATCGAGTCGTGGTCGGCAGCATTCTGCCGCCGAAAGGGGTCGTCGAGCAGACGACTCAAACCATCGTTCAGGAGCAGCGCAAGATCACGATGGTCGAGTTCCAAAAAGCGGAAGAGGCGCGCGAAAAAGCTGAAAAGCAGCGCGGGATCGCCGATCGCGCCTATCGGGAATCGTTGGGACTGACGGCGCCGGAATTCGTCGATCTGCGCCGCATCGAAGTGCAGAAGGAAATCGTGCAGCATTCCCCTTCGGCCTTGACGGTCATCATGGGATTGGAACGTGTCGGCATCAACATGCCGCCCCTGGCAGGTGATCGGTAAGACACACGGAAGGAACTGGGTTAGGTATATCGGGTTGGGGGCAGGAACGGAGGACTTCCCGTCCTGTCCCCGGAGCCTCGGAGAACTACTTTACCACCCACACGCGGTAGGTTTTCGCATTGAGTGGTTTCGCAATTCTCAGCGTGCTCACCTCGCCTGGGCTCATGACATCGTCACCGGTCGCTGTTTTTCTGGCCGGATGCCGACTACTTCGTACGAGGACGCCCTGATCGTCATAGAAGTCTACCATCACATCCGCTGATTCGCGCAAGCCGCCTTGGTAGGCGGTTCCCAGCCAATCGAGACGCTTAAGCGCCTGGTACACGATGACGAGGGTGCCATCGGTCTCTTCGCGGGCACTGACGATCTTCAGCGCCCGATTCTGATCCAAGCCGGGTTCGGTTCCGCCCGTTGTCTGTGCGATCAGCACCCGTTCCACCTCATCCGCGTGGAAGACGGCCTTCATCTTACAATACACCGTGCGGCCCTTTGCGCTCTGCTGAACGATCTGCCGATCGGTGACATGTTTCGAGGCGAGGGTATGCACGAGATTGCGGAACAATTTGGAATCGACAATCGAAGCGGTCTGCTCCCGCACCGCCGCTGAGCTACTGACTGCCTGATAGAGCGCCTCGGTGCAGGCATGTTGTTTGGCTTCTTCCGGAGTTTCCGGCTCGTGATAGGTGTACCGATAATCCCCGGTGACATCGACCCGCGAGTGTTCTGGCGAGGCCTGGGCCGTTGCGGCGTACACGAGACATTGAGCGGCGATTGCGAGCAAGGCAACGCTTCCTGAACGCGACAGCTGCGGGGTCATAGGAGTCACCTCCCTTTCCGTGCCCGGTTCCATCTGATGAGTACGGACAGTCATCGCCTCTCGGCGCTGAAGTTATGCTACCACGCGTGAGGGGGCGCAGCAATGCGACGCCGCTCGGCACTTTTGCTCGGAACGAAGCTGCCATCAACCGGCCATGAGCCGCGTCGTGTGAAGGACCGTGCATCGGTTCGACGGTCGGTCGCGTCCTGGAGCGGCGTGAACCATGTCGCAACTCTGCGAAAAAGCGTAGGATACCTTGACTTGGGGGAGGTCTTCACTCACACTCGTCCCGGACACTATGTATGACGGCACCGAGCAAGACCTGCTTCGTCTCCTCGCCTCACGGGCCGGTATTTCACCCGAATATCACGACATTGCCGGTACTCTCCATGTGACCAGTGACGAGACGCGTCGAGCCATTCTGTCCGCCATGGGTTTTCGGGTCGAGTCCGGTGCGGTACTGTCCCAGGAACTGACCGCCTTGGACGAGGCGCCCTGGCAACACCCCTGCGATCCGATTCTCATTCTCCAGTACGACTATGGTCCTACGGCGTGGTCGTTTCGCCTCGCGCTGGAGGAAGGAGAGGAGCAACAGGTTGCGGTCGCGTGGACTCTCACGGATGAAACAGGGATCATCGTGCATCGCGAAGAAACCGGTCCCGGTCTGACTCCATGCGAAGTCCGCTCGCTGGCCGGGCGGCGCATGGTGCGCGTGGAACTGCCGCTGCTGCCGGACCTGGCGCTCGGCTATTACGACTTGTCGGTCGGCACCCTCGGTAGCAAGGCGGAGACCAGGGGCACGCTCCGCGTCGTGGTGACCCCGCCGCATTGTTTTGTGCCGGAGGGGATGGCTCGGGGCGGAAGGGTCTGGGGCTTGGCGGTGCAACTCTATTCGCTTCGCTCCCAGACCAATTGGGGCGTGGGCGATTTTACGGATTTGTCTCGGTTGGTCGAATGGGCAGGGAAAGATCTGGGCGCCGGCATCGTCGGCCTGAATCCGCTCCATGCGCTGAAAAATTCGCGCCCCCACCATCTCAGCCCCTATTCCCCGACCAGCAGGCTGTTTTTGAACGAGCTGTATATCGACCTCGACCAGCTTCCGGAGTATCACGCATCGCCGGATGCGCAACGGCTTCGGCACAGCGCAGAGTTTCAGCAAGGGCTGGAGCAAGCCCGCGCCGCCGACCTGGTGGATTCCGAATCTGTGGTCAAGGCGAAGCGCACGATGCTGGATCTCGCGTACCAGCAGTTTCTGAAGGATAATTATTCGGGAACCGAACCGTCGCTGGAGCCGACCACTGCGCGGGGATGGCTGTTGCACCAGTTTATTCGGGACGAAGGAGACTCGCTGGAGCGATTTGCGTTATTTCAGGTGCTGGAAGAGGAACGACGCCTGATCGAACAGTCGCTTAAGCTGTGGCCTGAGTGGCCGGAACAGTACCGGACTCCCGATTCGCCGGCGTTGCGTGAATTTTCCAGACGGCATCGCAAGCGGGTCCGGTTTTTCCAATATATGCAGTGGGTGGCGGCGGATCAGTTGCGAGCCGCTAAGACCCGGGCGGCTCAGGTGCACATGACGGTCGGCTTGTATCCCGATCTTGCATTGGGCAGCGATCGAAATGGCGCGGAGGCGTGGATGCTGCAAGACGTGCTTGCGCTCGGCGCAGACTGCGGCGCGCCCCCGGACGCGTTTGCGCCGCAAGGGCAGAATTGGGGATTTGCTCCGTTTCATCCGCTGCGCCTCAAGTCCACGGGCTATCGCTCGTTTATCGAGTTGCTCAGGAAAACGCTCCGGCAAGGCGGGGCGATCCGTATCGACCATGTCATGACCTTGTTCAGACTGTTCTGGGTGCCGCGCGGGATGAGTGCAGAGGCGGGAGCCTATGTGCAGTATCCGGCCGAGGACCTGCTGAGGATTCTCGCACTGGAAAGCCTGCGCGCGCAGACTCTGGTCATCGGAGAAGATCTGGGGACGGTGCCGGACTATGTGCGGGAACAGCTGGCGCGTTATAAAATTCTTTCCTATCGAGTCTTTTATTTCGAACGGAATTGGGATGGGTCTTGCAAGTCTCCGTCGGCCTATCCCGAGCAATCGCTCGCAGTCGTCACGACACACGACCTTCCGACGCTGACCGGTTACTGGACGGGGGAAGATATCCGATTGCGCACAAGGCTTGGCATGTATGCGAACGAACAGGTCCTCCAGCAAGCATTCGAGGAGCGCACGCACCACCGGGGGCATATCCTTCGGGCTTTGAGCGGGGCGGGGTTGTTGCCGTCCGGCGTGAGTGATCAGCCCAATGCGGTTCCAGTGATGACGCCCGCTCTGTGTCGCGCGATTCATGTCTACCTTGCGACGTCGCCGGCCTGGGTGGTCATGGCCAACCTTGACGACGTGATCGGTGAAGTGACACAAATGAATCTCCCGGGCACCGTGGACGCCTATCCGAACTGGTCGCGCAAACTGTCGCTGTCTCTGGAGGAGCTCCAACGGGATGAACGCGTACAAGCACTCGCCGCAGCCGTGTGTACTCTCCGCCCTCCGGCCGCAACTGCCTAAACTGTCCTTCCTGCGCGGCACGACATCGTGATGAAGAGCCGGAATCACGTGGTCCTGGTCATCGCCGCAATCCTCTTCCTCATCGTCATGGTGATGGAATGGATGTTCCCGCTGAATGTCGTCGGCGCATTCGGTTTCGTGCTCCCGATCTTACTGGTGGCCACCGTCAGAAACCGGCGGCTCATGATCGTGACGCTGGCGCTGTGCATCCTGGTGACATTTGTGGGACTCTTCCAGCCGGGCAAGAAGCGGGAACGGTTCACCGCCGTCGTGTTTAATCGCATTATGGTGGCCTGTGTGTTGACCGGGGTGGCCTATATCGGCGTGACATGGGAGGAGCGGAAAGCCCGCGAAGAAGCCGCCAAGGCCGCGCTGGCGACGCAAACCGAACACCTGTTGCTGGCGAATACGCAGCTGGTCGAGATTAAAGACAAGTTGGCGCGATCCGAACGGCTGGCTGCCGTGGGCCAGTTGGTGGCGTCGGTGGCGCATGAGGTCGGCACACCGTTACATTCGATTGCCTGGCATGTGGAAGCGTTGGCGGAGGAGCCCGGTGTCACCCCTGCGATGCAGAAACGAATCGGTATTATCGATGAACAGTTGAATCGTGTGGTGCGGATCATTCAAGATCTCTTATCGTCCACCCGGCAACGCAAACCTGAGCCGACATGGTATCCGGCCGAACGCCTGATCGAACCGGTCGTCGCGCTGATGGAGCCGGGATACCATGCTAAGGGTGTGACGCTTCACACGGAGGTGGCGCCGGCCTTGCTGGTGTGGGCCGATGCCGAAAAGATCCACCAAGTGTTGGTCAATCTCCTGAGCAATGCACTTGCGGCCACCGGGGCGGGGGACCATGTCACGGTTGCCGCGACCATTCGTCAGGCTTCCTCGGAGGAGATGGAGAGCGCGTCCTGCACAGGCCGGTCCGATCTCAGTACGGTGGTCACGCTGGTGGTGAGTGATTCAGGTTGTGGGATGCCTCCGGAGGATGTCGGGCGAGCCTTCCAACCGTTCTTCACCACAAAGGCGGCGGGCAAGGGAACCGGGTTAGGCTTGTTTTTGAGTCGGGAGGCAGTGTCTGCTCACGGCGGCCGGTTGACACTGGAAAGTGAGGTCGGCAAGGGCACGACGGTGACGGTCGTGCTGCCTGGTTTGCCGTCCGACTCGGCTGCGGGATAGCGGTAGAGGAGAAGGAGAGTCATGAGTCAGGCGAAGTTATTCGTAGTGGATGACGACGAGGCCGCCCGAACCTTGTTGGCGGAAGCGCTGGTGAAGGAGGGCTATGAGGTTGAGGCCTTTTCCAGCGGCCAGGCTGCGGTGGAACGCGGCAAACAATCGCGGGCCGATGTCGTCCTGACCGATATCCGAATGGAACAGGGCGACGGATTTCTCGTGTTGAAGGAGTTCAGGAAGGTCAGCCCGGACACCTCGATCGTCTTGCTGACCGCGTTCGGATCCCTGGAGGGCGCGATCGAAGCGATCAAGCAAGGGGCCTACGACTATCTGGCGAAGCCGTTTAAGAAAGATGAGATCCGTCTCGTCGTCCAGCGCAGTCTGGAGCATTGTCGCCTGGTGCGGGAAAACGCCCGCTTTCGCGAAGATGCGCGCACACGCGAACCCTGGTCGCAGTTGGTCGGCAGCAGCCCGGCAATGCTGGAGGTGTATAAGCTGGTGGCTCGTGTTTCCGAGGGGCGCAGCACCGTGCTCATCGAAGGAGAAAGTGGAACCGGGAAAGAACTGATTGCGCGGGCGGTCCATTTGAACAGTCCGCGTCGCGACAAACCGTTCATTCCGGTGAATTGCGGCGCCTTGCCCGATCAGCTTCTGGAGTCGGAAATGTTCGGGTATGAGAAGGGCGCGTTTACGGGCGCCGTCGGGGCCAAAGCGGGGCTGTTCGAGGCGGCCGATGGCGGCACCCTGTTTCTCGATGAAATCGGCGATCTCGGCCAGGCGCTTCAGGTCAAGCTTCTGCGGGTGATGCAAGAGCACGAGGTGCGGCGTGTCGGCAGTACGGCATCGGTGAAAGTCGATGTGCGCATCATTGCCGCGACCAATCGGGATCTGGCCACGCTCGTGAAGGAAGGCAAGTTTCGCGACGATTTATACTATCGTCTCAATGTGGTGCGGATTGTCCTGCCGTCTCTGGCGGAGCGGCGTGAGGACATCACGATGCTCGCGCATCACTTTCTGCAAAAATACGCCAAGCAGTCGTTGCATGTGAGAGGATTCTTGCCGGAAACGATGGCGCTCTTAAAGCGCTATCACTGGCCCGGGAATGTGCGTGAACTGGAGAATGCGGTGGAACGGGCGGTGTCGCTCAGTCACGGCCCGCTGCTGCTTCCCGAAGATCTTCCCGAGTCGATCAGGGCTGAGCCGGATTCAGGTGAGCTTTTCAAGGGGCAACCAGCCGAGGGGGATCAGGATGCGCTGTTGACCTTAGACGAGGTCGAGAAGCGGCATCTGGCCCGCGTGCTGAAAGAAACGCGAGGAAACAAGGTCAAGGCGGCGAAAATTTTGGGGATCGATCGGCGGACGTTATATCGGATGGCGGAGCGATTCGGATTGGATTTCGGCGATGAGGCCGAGGAGAAGTAGGGCGATCCTACAATACTCGGAGCGCGTTCTTGAGCAAGCGAATTTCGTTTGCGGCGCTTTGCGGCAGCGGTGTTTCTGCGTCCTCCCACGAATCGAATATCCCGTCTTTCCCGCGATGGAATACTTGCAGCCGTAATCGTGTGGTGCTGTCGTCTTGCGGGACGATCCGTGCCTCGACCCGAGTTTTGCCTACGCCGAATCTCCAACGCAACAGCCCGTTCCAAGGGCTACTGATCTCCTGTCGCATTCCGGTCGTGATGTTGCCGGTGTCGTCCTGGTCGACCGTATAGCCTCCTTGTGTCAGGACATCGGACAGTGCCGTTCTCGCCTTTTCGGCAGGCACCGGAAGTGTCACCTCCATCACATCGGGCTCCGGGGCGGGCGGGCCGCCCGCACATCCGGCGAGCGCCGAGACGAGCACGAACGCCCCGATACCAGAGACACGAGTTCTCATTTCGGCTTCCCCTCCTGAAGGCGATAGACCATGTGCGTATCTGTTTGATCGACACCGGGGATGGCGTGAATTTTTGCGAGCACGAGCTGGGTCAGCGCGTCCTGGTGGGGAATTTCAACGATGGTGAAGATATCCGGCTTTCCCCAGCAGGGGTCGATTTGTTTGATTTCCTTAATGTCTCCGAGGGCTTTGACGACATCAGCGGTTTGGCCGGGCTGAACATTGATCAATACGTAGGCTCGGTCCGGCATGTCGTGAATCTCCCGTGAGGTGTGTGGCGTCAATGCCTGCCAACGAACCGAAACCTAGCGGATTGCTCCGGATGATGTCAACAGAACGCACCCAGCTCGGGCAGGATAGCCGGCGTCGCGCGCTGTTACTTGGGAGCCACGATGACTTCTACTCTGTACGTGTCGCCGACTGTCGAAAGATCTGCCTCCAACCCTCGGGGGTTGCCCACTCGCCCGTCAGGATCGTAGATGAAGCACAACAACGTGGCTCCGTTCGGACGCCCGGAGTAATGGGCTTTGTCTGTGGCGATCTGCTCGGCGATGTCTCTGCTCGTCAATCCTGAGCGAGTCTGTTTGACCACCACCACCGTTTTTTCCCAGTCGAGGAGATAGCTCGTCCGGCGAGCACCGTCGGCATAAGGCGGGGTCCATTCTTCCGTGCCCACCTCATCGAATTGTAACCGGAGAAGTGCGTAAAACAGGTCCTGCAGATCGTACTCGTCCGTGATCTCCAGTGTAGGCCGGTATTCTTTTCGTAGCCGTAGTTGTCGAGCGACCAGGTGGAATCGCGCACACATTCGGCGGAGTGTGTCGAGCGTTGCGGCCTCCGATTGATGATGGGTCATATTCGTATCTAGCGGCGTTGTGAATACCGTTGGAGTGTCTGACGGTATGACGAAAGAGCCGACCGGCGGTTCCGGTCTGGACTCGGGGACTGATGCGAGCGCGTGTAGGGTTGGTGGGAGCGATACCTCGGTTCGAACTTCGTAAACGGGCGGCTGAGTATCGCGCGCTTGATTTTCTGCTGCGATCTCGGTTGTGGCTTGGCCTGCCGGAATCGCCGCGACGGGGGCCGGAGCCGGTTTGGATGCCTGGCTGTCTGTCGGCTTAGATGCCTGCTGCAGTGTCGGAGGAGGCTCGATAGGAGCAGTCGGCATCTGTGCCGGGACGGGATTCATTCCTGGAAGGGGTGGAATGGTTCCGGATGGAATCGTGGGCCGCGCCGACATCATTGCCGGTAATGGTGTCGGGGTGGCTTCGCCGCGCACTGTCTGCTCCGAGGACGTTCCGCTCTTCGTTGATGGCGCGGCCACAACAGGTTCTGCGAGCAGTGATGGTGAAGCGGGTAAGGATGCCGACGCAGTGTTCTCAGCCGGGAGCTCGGTGGCTTCAGCCAGTGCGGAGTGCAGCGGGGGTGATGGCGGTTGCGGGGGCAGACGTTGTATCGATGTATCGCGAATCGGTTGTGAGGCGGTCCCCTGGGTGACCGGCGGGGAGGCGGAAATGGACTTGACGGGTGTTGTCCTGACGATCGGAGCGATAGGCTGAGCGGGTTGACTGATGCTGGTTGTCGCCACTGAGACGGTTGCCGGAGAGTTGGTCGTACCGACGGTCGCGAGGGGGGCGGTGCTCGGAGTCTGGGGTGGCATGACTGGAATAGCGGGTTGAGTCGGAGGAACTGCCTTCAGTGTGGGGCGTTCAGGGGCCGGTGGAGGTGGCGCGGTTTCGGCCGGCGTGAGGCCCAAAAGCTCTGCCTTCTGATTCTCCAGCTGGACGATCAATTCTTTGAGCAGAGTGGTGCTCTGTGCCGACTCCGTGCGATTGCCGATTCGGAGCTTGTGATTCTTGTGGGCCTGGTATTCCGGCGACTTTTCACCGAATAGTCGCCGGATCGATTCCCGGAAGGAAAGTTCGGTTCTGGCGCGGACTGCGTCACGATACGGGAATCCATCTCTGCTCAGGTCATCGATCTGTGAGCTCAGTTCGCGCAACGTGGTGATGCCGCGGTTGAGTTCTTCGACGGCGTTCTGTTTCGATCGGCCGCGTTGCGGTTCGCTTGCTTTCGCTCGTGCCATGTGTGCTGTCCCTCTATTGAGAAAAGTCTATCCAAGCGGGTACTATCTGGCAAGAAATCACTGTTTCTATCCGTGAGTCCGGAGGCGCGAACGGGCGGGCGAGTGGTTAGTCAACCCACTCGACATCGCCGGTGCCGGGCCGCGTCGCGTTTTTCTGTTCGGGAGCGGCGGGCGGGCCGGCTAAGACCTCTCGGACCAGCGACAACAGCGTTTCGCTTGTGAAGGGTTTCTTGAGAAAGGGTAATCCCGCTCGCACGAGGCCGCGATCCTGCAACTCAGAACTTGGGCTGCTGGACATGAGCAGGACGCGGATCTCGCGCTTGTCTTGCAGGAGCCGCT
>CABVRO010000080.1 GCA_902500715.1 uncultured Nitrospira sp.
TCGCCGTGCAGCGCGCCATGGATGCGGTGCGACAATCCTCAGCCGAACCCACTGCAATCTCCCTGGACGCCGATTTCGATCCTAGCCCGGACGATTCATGAATTCCTGCTCCGGCGTCCGATCCTCTCGCTCAGCGAGGCTGTTCTCGTTCGGCCTCCTCGACGGACCGCCAGTACGCCTGCGTCGGTCTTCCGTCTCGAACCTCTGGCGACGGTAGTCATGAATAGTCCGGACCAGGGCCTTCGGCAGCGTGTCGCAAGCAGACTCTCCATTCAAACTCAGCGCGGGCTTAGCCGCCGCTCCAGGAGTCACCGGAAGGGCGAAGCCTGATTGCGACAGAGGATGACGAGACGTGCGAGGCGGAGACGGTGATATGGCCGAACAGGCGAGGGAAAACCGAATGAGGAACCAGCAAGACGGTGCGCTCGATACGGGAAGCGTCGCGGTGGTGGTGCCCGGCTACAACAGGGCGCAATTTACCCCGGACGAAGAAATCTCCTTCCGGCATCTGGATCATTATCTCGGCCGGTACGACAAATTTCTGGTGGTGCCGCGGAGTTTGGAGATTGAGCGGCCGGGCTATCAGATTCAACGGTTCGACGACTACTACTTCGGGAGTGCGATTGCAAATGGGAAACTGATGCTGTCGCCTGCCTTTTACGAGTCTTTCCAAAAGTATCGCTATATCCTCATTTATCAGCTCGATGCCCTGGTGTTTTCGGATCAGTTGCTGGAATGGTGCGCCACGGATGTGGATTACGTTGGTGCGCCTTGGTTACAGTGCGCCGATAGTCCCTGGGTGGGGACGCCGCGTGTTGGAAACGGCGGGTTGTCGCTCCGCAAAGTCTCGAGCTTTCTGCGGGTCTTGTCGTCGGACGCCTACTGGATCCATCCGGATGTGTATTGGCAGCGAGTCGTCTCCACGACGCCCTGGTACGTGCGGGGGGTGTATCTGCCATGGAAGTGGTTCAAATATATCAAACGGTTCAATGGGGTGAAGCGACAGGTCGCACAATGGCATCTACGTCCCGATGGAACCAAAAATGAAGACCATTTCTGGTCCGATGAGGCGGTGCGATATGACGATCAGTTCAAGGTCGCCCCGTTCGACATGGGACTAAGGTTCGCCTTCGAGGTTGTTCCAGGGCATTGTTTTGAACTCAATAATCGGCGACTCCCTTTCGGCTGCCATGCCTGGCCGCGGTACGATCGCGCCTTCTGGGAGCCCTATCTCCTCAAATCGTAGTTCCGCCCGTTACAACGGTCTGTCAGGCAAGCCCCCTCCGTGATCCGGAGCCGCATGCAGGAGTCGACCGGCTCATAACCCTCTTCCCTTCTCCTGGTCTCGCATGATGTGATCGCGTGCCTGTCTGCCGTGAACGTGACGGTTTCTCCTTCAACCTCTTCTGACCACTGCTCCACGGAGTAGGGCCGTACTAGGGCCGATTGTCAGGGTTTACCGCATGGCGTCATGAGCGTATCTTAGCAAGAGTTTTCCCGAAGCTAAGTCGTGAATTGGTCTTTCGTAGCGATGTGAGGAGACGATTCGAGAATGCTCCCCGCAATTTGCTTCATCACTCTCGGCGTCTTTGCCTTAGATGTGGCGATTCCGCTGGGGCATGGGATCTGGATTCTGTACCTGTTCCCGCTCTGGCTGAGTTCGCGACTGGCCCCGCCTGCAGCTCCCCTGCGATATGCCTCGGTATGCACGGTCTTACTTGCCGGAGGATTGTGGCTCGCGCCTCCCGGTGTCGATGTGACGACGGTGATGTTCAGTCGTGCACTGGGTACCGTCGTGATTTGGGGAGCCGCCTACCTGCTATCGCAGCGGCGTGAAGCCGAGGACGCACTGCGTGCCGCCAATAGCCGTTTGGAATTGCGAGTGGCGGAGCAGACGAAGAATCTGGTGTCTGCCAACGACCGGCTGACGACTCAATTGGTTGAGCAGCGGCGGATAGAGGCTGAGTTGCGCGAGAGTCGGCAGCGGTTCGAACTGGCCGCGGAGGGTGCGGATGTTGGGGTGTGGGAATGGAACCTGCAGGAACAAACCGCGTACTATTCCCCGCGCTGGAAAAGCCAGCTTGGATGTGCCGAATCGGAAATCGGGGAGACGGTCGCCGACTGGGAGGCGCGTCTTCATCCTGACGATCGCGCGCGGGCACTGGCGACGGTCACCTTGTTTCAGGAAGGATATACCAAACAGTATCGTCTGGACCATCGCCTCCGGCATCACGATGGGTCCTATCGTTGGATCTCCTCGCTGGGAGCGGGAGTGTTCGATGAGCAGGGACGGATGATCCGGATGACCGGTATTCACCTCGATGTGACCGCGAGGACACAGGCCGAGGAGGCGAGACGAGAAAGCGAAGACCGATATCGCGCGTTGGTGGAACAGGCCGGCGATATTATCTATCGGACCGATGCCTCCGGGAGGTTGACCTACTGTAACCCGACCTCGCTTCGTGTCTTGGGCTATCTTCCCGAGGAGTTGCTCGGTCGGCACTACCTAGACATCGTTCTGCCGCGGTGCCGTTCGCAAGCCGAACGGTTCTATGGCCGGCAGTTTGTCCGTAAGACACCTCGTACCGTGTATGAGGTGCCGGTGGCCACTAAGGACGGCCGGGAAGTGTGGTTGGGGCAGCATACGCAGCTGTTACTGGAGGGGGGCGTCGTCAGCGGCTTTCAAGTGGTGGCCCGGGATATCACCGAGCGGAAAGGTGTCGAGCAGGCGTTGCGCGAAAGCGAGGAGCGGTTTTCCAAGGCGTTTCACAGCAGTCCGGCCGGGATGGCGATCAGCCGACTTGAGGACGGCCGGGTGCTCGACGTGAATGAGGCGTTCGTGCGGGTGTCCGGATTTTCCCGTGAAGAGCTGATCGGCATGTCCTCGCTCGACATCGGAATCTGGGTGAATCCGGAGGATCGCCGGCACTTGGCCGAGATATTGAGGCGAGACGGGTTTTTGCGACATCTGGAAAAAGAGTTCCGCACGAAATCCGGCGAGGTGCGGCACGGGCTGTTCAATGTCGAGCCGGTCTGCATCGGCCGAGAGACCTGCGTGCTCACCCTCGTGCTGGACATCACGAGACGTACGGAAGCGGAGGCGGCGTTGCGTCGCAGTCAAGCAGTGCTGCAGGCTCACCAACATGCGTTGATGCGGCTGACAAAAAGCCAGCATATCGGGTCGGGAGACTGGCAGTCGGCGCTGGAAGAACTGATGCAGACGTCGGCACTGGTGCTGGCCGTGGATCGGGCGAGTGTCTGGTTGCTGGATCGAACCGGAACGATTCTGGACTGTGTGGAGCTGTATGAGCAAGGTCAGGCGCGGCATTCACGGGGACAACGATTGAATGTGGCCGAGTACCCGCGCTACTTCGCCGAATTGCTCCAGGAGCAAGTGGTCGATGCGCATGATGTCGCCGCTGATTCGCGCACGAGCGAATTGGTACGGCCCTATCTCGGGGCTCTCGGGATCGCCTCGTTGTTGGACGTGCCCATTTTCTTCGGCGGTCGATTGGCCGGCGTGGTCTGTCATGAGCGGGTCGGCCTGCCATGCGAGTGGACGCGCGAAGAAGTACAGTTCGCCACGTCCGTTGGGAATCTAGTGACCCTGGCCTACGAAGCGAAGCAACGGCTGGAGGCTGAAAATGCGTTGATGACGGCGAAGGAGGCGGCCGAGTTCGCAAACCGGGCGAAGAGCGACTTCCTGGCGACCATGAGCCACGAGATCCGGACTCCGATGAACGCGATCGTCGGCATGGCCGATCTGTTGTCGGAAACCCCCTTGAGCGAGGATCAGCGGGAATATGTGCAGATTTTTCGCGATGCCGGGAGCAATCTGCTCAGCCTGATCAACGATGTGCTGGACCTGTCAAAAATCGAAGCCGGCCACTTGGATCTGGATGTGGCGGACTTCGATCTCAACGACCTGGTGCAACGGGCGGCTGAGCTAGTTGCCGTGCGCGCCAGCGAGAAAAACCTGGAGTTGGCCTACCAGATTCAGCCGGATGTGCCGACGTCGCTGGTGGGGGATCCCAATCGTCTCCGGCAAGTGTTGCTCAACCTGCTGGGCAATGCCATCAAGTTTACCGATGAAGGCGAAGTGGTGTTGCGTGTGGAACGGGACCAGCAGGCGGACGGTCCCGGGAACCTCCTGTTTACGGTACGGGATACCGGCATTGGAGTTCCAGCAGACAAGTTGGCGGCCATCTTCGAACGATTTACCCAGGTGGATTCCTCAACAACCCGGCCGTACAGCGGTACCGGGCTCGGGTTGACGATTTCCCGACGACTGGTTGAGCGGATGGGCGGCAAGATGTGGGTAGACAGCGAACTGGGCAGGGGGAGCACGTTCAGCTTCACCGCCAAGTTTGCCGTGCATGTTCAGCCGACGCCGGCGATCCCGCCGGCGCAGTGGGAGCAACTGGCGAGCTTGCGGACCTTGATCGTGGACGACAATGCGACCAATCGCCTGATCGTGCGGGAAACGCTGGCGGGATGGGGCATTCCCGCGGCGGAGGTCCCGGGTGGCGAGGGGGCGCTGTTCGAACTGCGTCGCGCGTCGAAGGCCGGTGTGCCGTATCGGTTGGTGATCCTGGACGTGCGCATGCCGAAACTCAGCGGGTGGCAGGTCGCGGAGACGATTGCCCGTACTCCGGGTCTGGCGGGAGTATCCATGATCATGCTGACCTCCGAGCGGCGCGCCGGTGACCAGGCACGAGCCCGCGAGTGCGGAGTGGTGCGCTATCTCACGAAACCGTTTCGGCGATCGGATTTGTTCAACGGCATGATGGCAGTGCTCGGCAAAGCGGCGTTGACTGAGGGCGATCCGGCATGGCCTCAGCCGCCGGAGTCGATCGGGGACATGCCGGGGCTGAGGATTCTCTTGGCCGAAGATTTTGTCGACAACCGCCGCATGATGGAGTTTTATTTTAAATCGACGCCCCATCGGGTTGAGACGGCGGCCAACGGCCAACTTGCCGTCGAAATGTTCCAGCGGGGCTCGTACGATCTGGTGTTGATGGATATTCAGATGCCCGTGCTGGATGGGTATGCCGCGACGAGAGCAATTCGGTCGTGGGAGCAGGCACAGGGCCGGAGTCCGGTACCGATTCTGGCGCTGACGGCCAACGCGTTGCAGAGTGAAGTTCAGCGGAGTCTGGAAGCAGGGTGCACGGCGCATTTGACGAAACCTATCCGTAAGGCCCGCCTGTTGGAAGCCATACAACTGTATCTCCAAACTTCCGTTCCGGTCGCGCCGTCGTCGGATGCGTCGGCCGAATCCGTCGTGTTGCAGGTGAGCGGAGAGTTTGAGCCCCTGATGCCGGGGTTCCTGGAGCACCGACGGCAGGAACTCGTTCAGATGGCGGACGCATTGGATCGAGGAGATTTTGAGACGATTCGCGAGATCGGGCATGGGCTCAAGGGGGCCGGGGGGACTTATGGCCTCGAAGCCATCAGCGCCTATGGGCGAGCCTTGGAGACGGCGGCAAGTCAGAAGGACGGCGTGTGCGTTCGCAAGGCGCTCCACAGGCTCACCCGATTTCTGGAACGGCTGCAACTGGTCTATGTGTAAGGAGTAAGCAAGCCATGCGTGTCTTGCTAGTGGAAGACAACATCGATATCCGGCGCTTGTTCGAACAGGTCATCGAGGCGCGGGGACATGACGTCACGGCCTGTGCGGAAGGTGAGTCGGCCTGGGAGACCTACAGTCGTCGACCCTATGAACTCGTGCTGCTCGATTGGGAGTTGCGGGGGGGTGGCATGGACGGCCTGCAGGTGTGCCGGACCATCCGATCGAGTCCCGGCGGGGACCGCTGTGTCATTGTCATGATCACCGGGCATGACTCTCCAGAATCCTTGCGTACGGCGCTCCAGGCGGGGGTCAACGACTATCTGGTGAAACCCGTCGGTGTCGAGTTCTTGAAGGTGCGGCTGACGATTGCGGAACAATGGGTAGAGAGCGTGCGACGGCGCTTCGCGGCGGAAGATCAAGCGCAGGCGTTACAGTCGCAGTTGGCCGATCACGGTAAGTTCCATGACTTGATCGGTCGGAGTCCGGCGATGGTGGTACTCTACGAAGAGATCCAGAAGATCGCCGCCGTCGATGCCACCGTGCTGATCGAAGGCGAAACCGGCACGGGAAAGGAATTGGTGGCCCGCGCCATTCATCTCTCCAGCCGCCGCGCGCCTCATACCTTTCTCGCCGTCAATTGCGCCGGGTTCACCGACTCCATTCTGGGCAGCCAGCTCTTCGGTCATAAGAAGGGGGCCTTCACAGGCGCGATCGACAACCAGGAGGGTGTGTTCGAGGCCGCGCAAGGGGGCACCATATTTCTAGATGAGATCGGCGATATTTCTCCTGCCGTGCAGACCAGCCTCCTGCGTGTGCTGCAGGAACGTGAAGTGACCCGGTTGGGAGAATCCAAGCCGCGCAAGGTGGATGTGCGGGTGGTGGTAGCGACACACCACAATCTCGTGGAAGATGTGGAAAAAGGGACGTTCAGACGGGATTTGTTATATCGCATCAAGGTGGCTCGACTCCAACTCGTCCCGCTCCGTGAACGGCCCACCGACATTCCGTTGCTGGTGCATGCCTTCCTCGGACAGTTCCGGTCCGTGATGGAGAAGCCGGTCTTGCAGGTGAGTCCGGAAGCGTTGCAGGTCCTCATCAGCCATTCGTGGCCCGGCAATGTGCGTGAACTCAAGAGTGCGGTGGAGTCGGCTCTGATTCATTGTAAGGGGACCGTGGTGCGAGTGGAGGATCTTCCTGCGGAGGTCCGGAATCCGGAGCCGGCGGCGACCTATGTGCCGCTTCAACGCCAGGACGAACGGACTCGCATGGTCGGTGCGCTCCAGCAAACGGGCGGCAACCGTTCGGAAGCAGCACGATTGTTAGGGATGAGCCGGCGAACCTTCTATCGCCGCTTGGCTGAATACGATGTGTCCGCGCTGGATGATGGGGGGGATGCTGCCCTTCAGTGAATTCGCCTCGATGGCGATCCACAAACGGGAGCCTGTTCCTTCGCGTCAGATCGATCCTGCCTCTGAATCCACCGTTCCTACTTTCTTTGCCTGCTGCGCCATTCCGCGCGCGTCAGATTCGGCTTGGCTGCTCCCGCGCGTGCATGTGGCGGGACCGTGCATCGAGGTAACATGGCACAGGTCTGGCACAACGCATTGCGCCATGTCCTTGACACACGAAATGGATGGATTCTCATCGATCGGCGCAAACCCTTAGTATTTCTTGATGCTTCGCCCGCCATCGCCGATGGCACGATCCTTGATGTAATAAAGAGACATGAGAGGCAAGTTGCCACCGGCAGTCACAAGTCGAACGACGGGGAGAGGTCAAGGGGGAACGCATATGGATGTCGCAGGATTTTTACTCTCGCACGATGCGGATCGCGAAGTATTGGTAACGATTTCGTCCTCATCCCTCGGTCCCTTCGATCAGCCTGATGTGAAAGAACAGATTGACGGATATTGGATCGATATGGCGCGAGTGCCTCACCGGACATGGACGGATCGAACCAGAGCAGTCGGGGCGGTGCTGACATACCTGCAAGGGTTGTCGCCCATCTCATGGGGATTTCCGACCGCGACTCGTGAAAGGAATGAGGGGCCTGGACTAGAACCAAGGAGAGAGCACCATGTGGAGTGAAGAACAGAATGTCGCGCAGGTTGAACGTGAGGCGAAAGTGCATGCCTCAACACCGGGGCAGGCGGTGGGCGGTGGCCTGGCGACCAAACGGCGTCCCGAAGATTTGACTCCTCGCGAACAGGAAATCTTGCAGTTGGTCTGGGCTGGACTGACCAATCGCACGATCGCGGAGCAGCTGCATATCAGCATCAAGACCGCTGAGGCTCACCGCGCCAATATGATGAAAAAGTTGCGCGTGTCCAACATTGCGCAACTCTTGAAGACCGCGCTGGAAGAGGGGCTGCTCGCCACCCATGCGGGCTGATGGGGTTCGCGGCGGCCTGCGTTCTCGGGGGAAGTCCCACTCCCGGCGGCGCAGCGGCTCCCCGCGAATCCGCCCCCTCACAGTAGAAATGAGGCTCGCGCCGGCGAGGGTGTTTGCAGTAGAATGCCGCACCGTTGCAGGAGCGAGCCGTGGTCGAACAGCGTATCGAAGAAATCACCCGCGCCAATCTCGCCTTTTATGCCGCCTTTGAAAGCCTGGACATGCTCCAGATGGACAAAGTGTGGGCGCATCTCGAATACGTCACCTGCATTCATCCCGGCTGGAGCCTCCGCAGCGACTGGCCGGCGGTGCGCGATTCCTGGGTGCTGATCTTCAACAATACCTTCTCGATGAAATTTGAGCTGTCCGACGTGCAGATCCAGGTCGCAGGCGACTTGGGCTGGGTCATCTGCACGGAGCACCTTACCAGCCGTCAGGAGGACCAGCCGGTCGAAACGCGTGTCCTTGCAACCAATCTCTTCGAGCGGATCGGCGACGAGTGGTTGATGATTCATCACCATGGCTCGCCGGTGATGGGTTAGCCCCATCGCTGCGCAGGCTCCGGATGTCCGGCGAAGATCCAAGGACTGTCGGTGCCGGGTGGTTGGCGCTGGGACTCTTCTTCCTCACCGGCTGTACGGCCGTCGCTCAGGTCACGACGTGGTCGGATGAATCCTGTCGGCAAAAGGTCAGAGCCCAGCTTCAGTCGATCCTCACGGAGGAGGGTGAGCAAGGTGATGTCGCGAATCGCCTGGCCGTGAATACCACCGTGGTGTTGGCGGCCGGTTCTTTGGGCCCTCGTCCTTTCCGCGTCTCATCGCCATCCGGCGCCGAGTATAGTTTCTTCATGCAGCGTAAAGGCGAGGGTTGTCTCCTGCAATTGTTCGGCCGTCAGAAGGGGTTTACCCGGTACACCAATAACCTCACCTATATTTCGACTCGCTCCCTCGACGGTTGTGCGTGCGCTGAATGACCGCCGCCTGACGCGTGCGCTTCCCGTTTTCCTGCCGGTCTCTTTGGTTCTGTAAACCGTCGCTCCATCGGTCTCGCACTATTCCCTCTCGCTGTCCGGTTCCTCAAGATTCCCCAGAACCCGTTCCTGTGCGGCAGATGTACGGGGCAAACTGCCGCCGCCTGACAGTGTCTCACGATACTGTCTCATATTTGGATTCTGGCACACTCTTGTTTCTTGTGACACAACCTATGGCATTGGGGATAAATCCAGAATTATTGCGCAAAGTATTGTTTTAAATAGAACAATGTCTTATAGGCGTGGCTTGGCACAGCCCTTGATCTAGTGGAGATATGTCTCGTAGGGCAAAGGCCTTGGGGACTTTGATGGAGACGACATTCGAGAGTCCTGAGTGGGCTGAAAAAAATGGAGGAGTGATCATGATGGTGAAGGGGTTCTTACTTAAGGACAGTGAAGAGCAGGAGTATCTGCTGGCCATTCAACCGGCCACCCACGGCATGTTCGAGCGGTTGATTGTCCGCCAAAAGGTCGATGGGTCTTGGGTCGAGCTTAATGGGAATGCACAGGGTTCCTGGCAGCCGCGGACACAAGCCATTACCGCTGTGTTGGGGTACCTGCAACGTCTCTGGGACACGTCCAAGCCTACCTTGGCGCGGGGGAACTAAAGAAAGCGGCATCCTCCGCGAAGTGAAGCATGCGGAAAGGGTGACGAAGGAGGGACTTGATGTTGGCTGAAAAAAAAGACAGCCGGGTAGGGAATCAAGAGGCGACGGAGGACGGGGGCTTCACAACACATCGTCCATCGTCTGACGCTCTTGCACCGGCCGCCGTGAAGCGAAGGCCGGAGGATCTCACGCCGCGTGAGTTGGAAATTCTTCGCCTGATCTGGGATGGCCATACCAATCGAAGTATCGCAGAGCAGCTCAATATCAGCATGAAGACGGCCGATACCCATCGCTCGAATATGATGAAGAAGCTGCGCGCCTGTAATACTGCCCAATTACTCAAAGCGGCGCTGGAGGGAAATCTGCTGGAGACCGACTCGGGACTGAGGCGGCCCAGTCGGGGAGGCCGACGCTGAGGACCGACAGCAAGGAGACTGGTTTGTATTGCCTGACCTTCCACCCGGTGCAGGCCAGGAAGGCCCAGGTGGAGCGGGGATACTTACAAGCCGGGAATGGGGTGGGGCAGGTCTTTGGTGCCGAGGGTCTGGAGCCACTCACCCGCAATCACATCGCGCTCTTCCATCGTCATGCCGGCATATTTACGAAACATCTGCGGGCCCCGTCGCCGCCTCCATGTGAGGAAGCCGAGAAAATGATCCTTGCAGATAGCATGGGTCCCAGCCGGCGCATATACTCTCGCCTGACATCCGCCGATTAAACAACTCTGTCCGCTCATCGGTGCCCCCCTTTATTGCAGCAAAGTATGCCGGAGATCGCTCTGGAAATGCAATGTGGTGACCCGGTGAGCGCGCTCAGCTAGACAGGCCGACGCAATCCGCGGGAGTCATACGCAACTACATCGGCGCCAACCCATCTCAGTGTCTCCTGATCCGCTTCTTCGCGGGGAATTTCCGCTTGCAATCACATCCAGCAGCCAGGTACCGTATTCCGTTCTCACGCGGCCGCCGGCAAGGAGTGCGCGAGCAAAGCCAAAGTATGGTGATGCAGGTCATATCGGTGGTCGGGGCACTGATGGTGCTCGTGGCCTATGGCCTCATTCAGGCCGGCACCTGGCGTGAATTGGACGCGGGGTATCTGGCGCTGAACATCCTGGGCTCGTTGCTGCTGGGAATTGTGGCCATCGAAGACCGACGGGTGGGTTTTGTTCTGCTGGAATTCGCGTGGGCCGGCATTGCGCTGGTCGGGGTCGCTCGGGCGATTCGCGCCAGGCGGGCTGCGCGTAGCCTCTAAATTGCTCATACACAATAAACATCGGGCAGTACTTGTAACGAAGGAGTAGAGAACTATGGCAGGGTTGTTGTCGGCAGACGAAATTTATGAAAAGGCAAAGGACGCGGCGGTCGGGGCGACCACGGCCGATGAAAAGGCGCTCCAAATCGATTTCGACGCTTTGCAGCTCAAGTTTCAAGCAGCCTTAGGCGATCGTAAAGTGGCCCGATGCCACATCAACAAGTTTTTGCCTGAAGGATACGAAGATCAGGGACGGTTCAATCTGGTCCTGCTCACTGCCGGCAACGTGATTTTCGACATCGTCATCGGGGACTCTTATTTCCGCTACGATGTCGTGTCCGTCGGTCAACTGGATAAGGTGCAGGTCATCGATGCCATGTGGGATAACCGCGAAAAGCGCCGGGAAGAGCCCTTCTTGAGCCTCCGGCTGATGCATGCCGAAGAGACGCATCTCCTGTTGGCGTTGGATGATGAGGAGCGGAAGAGTCTGCTCGGGTTCGCGTCAGCCGTGTCGGCTGTGCGCAATCCTGAAAGGTAGGAAACTTCTGCTACTCGTGAAAGAGCGGTCATCGATTCGAGTGATGGAAGCCTCTCAGAAAGTTCGAAATGGCCGTTCAGCAAGGCTGCAGTTAGTGAAGCGCTGATGCTTACTCTCAGAGGTATGTTGAGGCGCTGAGCGAGGCAAGAAGGACGCAGGCGAACGTTTTCAACATCTGTTACGAGTACTTCTGAAATGGAAGGGCATGGACGGTAGCCGAATGGCGCGTCCCTGTCACTTCGACGGTCAGTGCGGTGTCTGGGGCCGAAAAGTCGCGCAACGGAAAACCGAATGCCAGTGCGGCATTGCGTTGCGGAGAGAAAACGGCGCTGCTCACCCATCCTACCTCCCGATCTCCGATGAAGAGCTTCGATCCCGCGGGCGGAACCGTTTGGCCCGGGATGATCAATCCGACCAGATGCCGCCGCACGTTTCCATACGTATCCATCCGTGCCACGACTTCCTGTCCCGGGTAACAACCCTTTGAAAGGCTGAACGCCTTGTCTTCCAGATTGGCTTCCGGGGGGACGATCTCTTCGTTGAGATCCGGACCGGCCTTGGGCAAACCGGCTTCGATGCGCAACAGTTCGCGCGTCTGTGCGCCCACGGGCTTGATGCCGAGAGGCGCCCCTGAGGTCATGAGCTGATTCCAGGCGGCGGGGACTGCATCGGCCGGCAGCAAGACTTCAAAGTCCTGTTCGCCGGTTTCTTCGGTACGCAGGACCAGCGCCTGCTGCCCGCCGATTGTGACGGGGAGGGTGTGCAAGGGCTGAAGGGCGCGGACCTCAATACCGAATGCCGCAGCGATGGCCTCTACTGATTTCGGTCCGCTCACCAGCAACAAGGCCCAGCTTTCTCCGCAATTTTCCATCTTGGCCTTGGTGCCGTAGAGCAGAAACTTTCGCAACGCTTGAAATGTGGCATCACCCACCTCGCCCACATCTTCGAGCCACACGGCATCGGCTTGCACATACACCCGGAAGTAGCCGAGCATTTTCCCCTTGTGGGTCAGGAAGCTGGAGTAGCGCCCCTGGCCGGGTTGGAGCGGGAGGATGTCGTTGCTGATGATGCTCTGGAGCCACTTGATGCGATCGTCGCCGGTCACCCGGATTTTTCCGCGGTGCGACAGGTCGGACAGGCCGACGGCGCCGCGGACGGCGGCATATTCCGCTCCGGGATCGCCGTAGTGGATCGGCATCGACCATCCTGCGGTGTCCTCGAAAATGGCGCCCAGTTGCTGGTGCTGATCGTGGAGTCGGGATTGTTTCATTGGATGCTTGCTCTCTGTTCTCAGCCTTCAGCGTGCGGCGCTGAGCGGCCCGGTGATTGCTGACTGCTGTTGGCTATGATGTCTTCGACGAGCTCTCTGGTGCGCGCAGAGAACTCATTTCTGGAGACAATTTTCGTCACGCCCAGTTCCTTGGCGCGGCGCCAGGTGTCCGTTTCCTCGTGATTGGCAAAGGCCAGGATGGGAAGCGCACGCCGCGCGGGATCGAGCCGGAGGGTTTCCAGTGCTTTGAACGCATCGATCGCCAGGTCGTTCATGTTGAGAATCAGGGCGGCCGGCGAAGCCGAGGCGGTTTTTCCCGCCACCTCGTCCTGGCTGCGGATCCGCTCCAGCGAGTAGCCCTGCGGCTGCAAGGCATCGCGTACCTTGGTGTAAAAGAAAATGTCGGTCACGGCCACTAAAATCGTGGTGCTCATCCGGTTCCTGTCCTATGGTCCCTAATTCAGTGAGCTGATGAGCCGACCCAGGGCCTTCTTGGCCAAGGCGTAGTCAGGGTTCAGCGCGAGCGCCTGTTTGTAGCAGTCGATCGCCTCGCTCCACTTGCCCTGGCGCTCGTAGACCCGGCCCAGATTCAGATGCGGGAAAGCCGGGCTCTCATACCGTCTGGCCTGCATGGCTTTTTGAAACCAGGGAATCGCCTCGTCGAGATCACCCTTCTCGATCAAGTAGGCGCCGATGTCGTTATAGGGGTTCCCGAAATGCGGATCGCAGGCGATGGCCTTGTGGCATTCGTCGATCGCCTCGTCCAGCTTCCCCATGAAGCTGTAGGTCCATCCAAGGAACGTATAGGCTTCGGCGGTCTGATGCGTCGCGAGCGACAGCTTGTAGAGACTGACCGCTTCTTCCAGCTGCCCCTTCATCTGCTGCTCGTAGGCTTGCTGAAAGAGCTGCCAGGCCTCGCGCTTGTCTTCTTCGCTGCCGTCGCCCTGTATAAGAAAATCTTGTACATCCATGGTGGTCAGGCTGATGAAAAAGGTCCCCAGCTTCGTTCTCAATCGTGCGAACTCCTCAACGTACTGAGAAGTACGCCTGCGGGTTCGCACTTTCTGCGGCCTCGCTGGATGACCCTTTTGATCAGCCTGCAGGCCGGAGGGCCTTGTTTGCTCCGCGTTACTTGTGCCTCAGTTTTTTCTGAATTAACTCTGCGCCATAGCGGCCGGAGAGCAACATCGATCCGAAAGCCGGGCCCATCCGTGGGGTGCCGAATACGGCCGCGACGGCCAACCCGATCACGAAGCAATTGGGGGAGACTTCCCCGGTCCGGTCCATCACTTCTTCTTCCGACCGCGACACCCACATCGCGCCGTTGCCCGGCACCTGCTGGTAGAGCCCCCGCTTATGCAGGAGGTTGACCACCACCGCATCGTGGCCGGTGGCATCGACCACGATTTTACTCTCCAAGGCGATCGGATCGACATGGATAATATCGTGGCCCGCCATTTCGGCGGTGGTGCTGTTGACGACGACGCCTTCGAGCACGCCTTCGCGGCGCAGGATCAGATCGACGACCCGGGTCAGGTTCATGATTTTCGCGCCGGCGTTGTAGGCGGCGGCAATCAGCGCCCCGGTGGCATGCGGAGGATCGACCATATACATGCCGGGGCATTCCTTGATCTGCTTACAGGGCACGCCCACTTCTTTGAGGATCTTATGGGCTGGGGCGCAGATGGTAGCTTTGTTCATCAAGTACCCGCCGGACCAGAAGCCGCCGCCGAGGGCCAAACTCTGCTCGACGATGAGGGTCTTGATGCCCATCCGGCCAAGATCGTGGGCACAAATGAGGCCGGACGGCCCCGCGCCGACGATGATGACATCGCTCTCGATCAGTTGATCGAACTCTTTATAGTACTCCCGCGCAATCTGGCGGGTGATGTCGCGCTCGCGTAACGGCGCCGGTTTCGGCTTAGGCATGTGAATCCTTGCAGGTTTGAGTTGTAAGTCGTGAGTGTGTAGTTGTTTCGGATGCACCCTCTTGGCCTGTTTTTACGATGGCGGTTAAGATGCGAATAAGTTCATCAGCGTCGTGGAGCAATGGTGTGGTTGCTTCGGACGGGACTGTTGCTGAGTCTCGTATCAATCGAAGCCAGTAATGTGTCTCCCTGGCTTCTTTGAAAGCGATGCTCATCTTGGCCACAAAATCCCGTCGGCTGATCCCTGCCAGTGCCTCCTCAATGTTGGCACCAATCCCTGTGCCTGCTCGTAGGACTTGCTTTGAGAGCTCGAATTCATGTCGATCGCGAAGCAGACGCGCAAGTTGCAGGATCTTCACGGCAAACGCGTAGCTGTTACCCTGCGCGATGCTCTGTTTCATACTCTAACTCATCACTCAACACTAACCACTGACAACTTACAAATAAATCTCGGAGCCGGCTTTCTTGAACTCTTCTGATTTTTCCTTCATGCCGATCTGGATGGCCTGCTGCTCTTCCAGCTGTT
>CABVRO010000081.1 GCA_902500715.1 uncultured Nitrospira sp.
GTTCCGGCACCAGATCCACTCCGCCGTTGGATCGGCCGGAGACGGCTGCGTCGATACCCGCTTTCAAGACGGGTTTGGCCTCTTCCTTCCTGCCCAGTGTGACGAGGGCGCGTCCGAGGGCAAGGTGCGATGCCACATGCGTCGGATCCAATTGGGTGGCGACGGTGAGGTGCTCCGCGGCTTCTTCGACGCTGCCGCCTTCCTGCAAAATCTTATTGCCTAGGCCGTAGCGACCCAGGAATCCTTTCGGGTTTTTCTCAACCATAGTGCGAAACGCGCTGATATCCATGAGGCTCCTTATGAAGCGTGGTCGATCGGTGTGATGAGGGCGGATTCTACCATCACCATCGTTCGTTCAGCTACGGGCGGCCCGGAGTCTGGCGAGCCGTTCACGGTCGGCGGCAGCGGGCGCGCGTCCGGTTCCCAGCGCCAGATGGTGCAGCCGCTCCACGCAGCGGACGGCCGCGACCGTATCCTGTCGTTGTTCGTAGAGATCGGCCAGTTCACGGAGGACCGCCGCTTCGCCTGCCGGATTGCCGAGTTTGATGAAATGTTCAGTGGCATTGTTGAAACAGCGTTCCGCCTCAACCGTGCGGCCGCTGTCGAGGAAGGTCTTTCCCAGCTGACTGTAGGTGCCGGCCAGGCCTTCTTCGTTGCCGACCACCCGGTGAGACTCCAGCGCTTGCGTGAACAACCGCACGCACTCATCCCATTGGTGCTGTCGAGCCTCTTCCATGGCCAGGTTGTGGTAGAGGATGCCCAGTGCGCGATGGTCGTTGAGCGGCTTGAGAAGGTCCAGCGCTTCGAGATAATAGGGACGCGCTTTCTCCGGCTTGTCGGCACCGATATAGAGGTTGCCGAGATTGACGAGTGTATGGGCGATGGCCTGTGGGTCCTGTTCGCTGCGTTGGATCGCCAGCACTTCTTTGTAACAGGTGTCGGCCTTCTCCAAGTCGCCGGCCAGGGCGTAAGTGTTGCCGAGGTTGCCGAGGCTGTTCGAGAGTTCACGCTGAGTTCCGGTCAGCCGGTCGTCCTTGACGGCTGCCTCCCAGGCGGCGCGTGCCTGGACGAGGTCGCCACGATGGAGAAAAATGCGTGCGCGGTGTTTGTCGTTTTCAGCCATGCCTTAGAACCGTTGTTCGTTTCTCGTCGCTCGTATCTCGTTTTTGAAACGTTTCACGTTTTACGAGTGACGTTTCACGGCTTGGGTCAGTCGCCGCCCTTCGGCGTGTCTTTGCGAAACTCCACCACGATGTCGTCTTCTTCATCCAGGCCCAAACCCGCGCGAAACGAATCGCGCAATTCGGCAACGTAGGCGAGGTGCTGAGGATCCTTACCTTCGGGTGTTGCGAGATAGGCCTCGGCCCGCGTGAGCCCGGTCTGGAAATGATGCGCGATGGTCTCTTCGGTTACCTGTTGCCAGGTGATGTAAATGCAGAACGCCTGAAAGCGGTGCGCGTCAGGATGCCGGTCGGCCAGTGCGAGTAATGCCTCATAGGCCTCGCGAGCCGTGGCACCGGCATTCGAGGAAAACGTGCCCTCGAGTTCCACGGCTTCGTCCCAGTCGGAGCCGAGCTCGGCTGCGGCATCCCGTATTGTCTCTTGCGCGGCCAACGCGGCATCGAATTGCATGGAGTCCTCGCCGAAGTGCTGTGTCGGGTATCTCGTCTGGTCGCAGAATACCGGGTGCGCGGAAGGGAGGTCAATGGGTGCATCCGTAAGTGGAAACCCCGCGATGCGCGATGATTAGCCTCGCTGACCTCCGGTGTGTTCCTTCGACAGGTCATCGCGGCAAGCTTTTCACATCCTGATGGATTTTCCCCCGCGTTCCGTGGTCCTTGCTGCTCGTTGGCTTAAGTTTCTCTCCACTACGACCGATGGTACGCCTGTAGGGGACTGTCAGCCTGACTCCTCTATGGGCTCCTGTGCGGTCTCTCGGGGAAGCAAGGGGAATGATGGGATATCGCGTCTGGTGCATTGCGACGGCCATGTGGTTGGTGACCGGCTGTATGATCACGCCAAACCCTGTGACAAAAGACGAGATCCAGGGGCGCGTCAGCCAGGATCTCCGCGCGATTTTGCAGGAGCAGGAGCCGATCGACAAGCCCATCGATTTCTATGAGGCGACGGCCAGGGCCCTCCGCTACAACCTCGACGCAAGGGTCAAGGCCATGCAGGCGGCGTTGGCCCATCAGCAACTGAACGTGGCGCACTATTCGCTCCTGCCCCAGGCGGCTGTGAATGCGGGGTTCGACGGTCGCAACGTATTCAGCGGCGGAAGCGCGCAATCGTTGCTGGACGGTCGTCCGATTCTCGAGCCCTTTACGTCGATGGATAAAAATGTGTTCAGCGGGAATCTGTCACTCAGTTGGGACGTGCTGGATTTCGGATTGTCCTATATCCGTGCGAAGCAGGCCGGCGACAATATGCTGATCGCGGAGGAAGAACGGCGTCGGATTGCCGTTCGCCTGTTGCAGGATGTGCGGAATGCCTACTGGCGGGCGGTCAGCGCCGAGCGGTTGATGCCGCAAGTCCGCCAGCTCGACGGCATGATCGACAAGGCGTTGAGCCAAAGCCGGGCGATTGTGGAGCGCAAGCTCCAGGCGCCGATCACGCCGTTGAACTATCGGCGTGACATGTTGAACGTTCAGCGGGAAGTGCAAAAGCTCATCCGGGAGCTCAGCACGGCCAAAATTCAACTCGCGTCGTTGATGGGTCTTCCCCCGGGAGTCCCGTTCGAGGTGCAGCCGCCGTCGCGTCATGCCGCCCCGTGGCTCGATACCCTGGATGCGGACGGTTTGGAGCAACAGGCGCTGCTGTTCCGACCGGAGTTGCGAACGATCGATTATCAAAAGCGCATCAATGCCAAAGAGGCCAAGGCAACGCTGCTGGAGTTGTTCCCCAGCATGAAATTGCAGTTCGGCGGCTATTACAACTCGAATTCCTTCTTTCTCTATCAGAACTGGCTGAACTATGCGGCTCAGGTCAGTTGGAATCTCATGGGAGTCTTTCGCGTCCCGGCCAAGCTCAAGGCAATCGAAGCGCAGCGGGCGGTGCTTGACGCCCAGAGCCTCGCGTTGACGATGACCGTGTTGACGGAAGTGCATGTGGGCGCGGCCCAGTTCATGTTGGCGAAAGACGAACTGGGCAATGCCCGTACGTACCAGGAAACCCAGCAGGCGATCGTCGAACATACCCATAGCCTGTGGGTCACGAACAGCACGAGCGACTTGGTCTTGTTGCGGGAAAAGGTGAATCAGGTTCTGGCGGAAGTCAGGATGGATGTGGCGCAGGCGGGAGTCGAGACGGCCTACGCCACCCTTCGGTCCGCGATCGGGGAGGAGGCGGTGCCGCCGTCCGGCCCGGACCAGACGCTCTCCGGCCTGGCGGGCGCCTTGCGGCAGCTCTGGGAACCGAGACCCGCCGGCGTTCCCGAATCGTCTCAAGAAAGGCCACACGATGCGATACCCATGGTTCCTTAGCGGGATAGCGCTCCTTGCGCTGGGTTGGGGAGGATTCTCGGCCCCTGCCAGTGAGGCCAAGGGGGAACGTCCGTTGCAGGTGGTGCGGGCGGAAAAAGGCGTGATTCGGGGGATCGTGAAGGCGGCGGCCCAGGCCGTGTTGTATGCGCAGGTGCAAGGTCGCATCAATCAGGTTCCCTTTAAAGAGGGGCAGCGCTTCGAGAAAGGCAAAGTACTGGTTCAACTCGATTGTGAACGGTACAGGGCGGAACTTGCGGCGGCGAAAGCGGAGCATGAAGCCA
This sequence comes from uncultured Nitrospira sp., assembly GCA_902500715.1. Taxonomy (GTDB): domain Bacteria; phylum Nitrospirota; class Nitrospiria; order Nitrospirales; family Nitrospiraceae; genus Nitrospira_A. The sequence continues at coordinate 3,764 of CABVRO010000081.1, forward strand.
AGGGCAAAACCGCGCAGAACAATCGTTCCCTAATGACGCTCAATGCCGTCAGTACGCTGGATTTGGAGATCTCCGAGGCGGAAGAGAAAAAGGCGTCGGCGGCAATCAGGGTAGCGGAGGTGAACGTGAAGGGGTGCCACATTGCCGCTCCCTTCGCCGGACGCATCGTCGCGGTGATGGTCAATGAACATGAAAACGTGTTTCCGAACGACAAGTTGGTGAGCGTATTGGACGATACGAGTTTGGAAATCGAACTGGTGGTGCCCTCGTCCGCCCTCGCCTGGTTGCGGCGGAAGGCGCCGTTCACATTCGTCGTCGACGAAACGCAGCACGGCTATCCGGCGACCGTCAAAGAGATCGGCGCCAACGTCGATCCGGCCAGTCAGACCATCAAGATTGTCGGAACCTTCGACCGGTTGCCGGAGGAAATTCTTGCCGGGATGAGCGGGTCCGCTCAGTTTGCCTTGGGCCAGCCATAGGGGAGGCGATTGTGCCTGCGACCACCCCCTCCGAACCCACGTCTCAAGACATCGCGACCCTGATCCATCTGACGAGGTTGACGCACCTGGAAGGGCAGGTGCGAGCGGCGAAGACGTTGCAAGAGCTGCAGTTCGTCGCCGTCAATGAAACCCGCCGATTGATTCCCTACGACCACGCGGTCCTCCTGAGCGCCCCTGACTCGGAGAGAGCTCCCTATCGGGCCGTCACGGCGTCGAGCATGGCGGTCATCGATCGGGACGCTCCGATGCTGGTCTGGTTGGAGGAGGTCGTGCAGGCGGTGCGGACTGCGCAGCCGGGGGATGCGCCGATCGTCGTCGAACAGGGAAGCCTACCGGAAAGTCTGCGCGCCGACTGGCAGGAATTCGTCCGCGGGCACGTGCTCTGGTGTCCGCTGAAGCATCCGGACGATACGATTCCGGGAGGGTTGTGGATCGAGCGGGAGACCCCCTGGCGGGGCGGCGACGTGACGATCGTGCAGCGCTTGGCGGGGAGTTACGCCTATGCGTGGAAGGCTCTGTCGAAGCGCAGCATCGGGTGGACGGCGCGGCTGAAACGGCCGTCGCTGCTGTTGATGGCCGTGACGCTCGTGGGCCTGCTCTGTCTCCCGGTCCGGATGTCGACGGTGGCTCCGGTGAAAGTGGTGGCGAAGGATCCGGTCATCGTCAGTGCCCCCATGGATGGGGTGATTGCCGAGGTCGTGGTCCCACCGAATACCATGGTGCAACAGGATCGCCTGCTGCTGCGCTACGACGATACGAACATCCGAAACCAGTTCCGGGTAACGGAACAACAACTGGCGGTGGCCAGGGCCGAACATGCCCAGGCGATCCAGTCGGGGTTCGGCGATCCGGCGCGCAAGGCGGAGGTGCCGCTGAAGGCTGCGGAAGTGGCGCTCAAGGAGACCGAACTCGAGTATGCCCAGGAGATGCTCGGGCAGGTCGAGGTGCGGGCGCCGCTAGCGGGATTGTTACTGTATACGGACAAGTTCGACTGGGTCGGTAAACCGGTTGTGGTAGGTGAGCGTATCATGGAACTCGCGGATCCCGGGCGCATCGATCTCCGCATCGATCTCCCCGTCAGTGACGCGCTGTTGCTGCAGGAAGGCGGGGAGGTTGTGGCATTTTTCGATGCGCTGCCGCTGGATTCGTTTCCGGCCGCGGTCAGTCGCACCAGTTATCATGCCGAGGTCCTCCCGGGGGATGTCCTGGCCTATCGAGTCACGGCAGACCTCGCTTCCGTCGATCCTCGTATCCGCATCGGCTGGCAGGGATCGGCCAAAGTGTACGGTGAGCAGGGGCCGCTGGCCTTCCTGCTGTTCCGCCGCCCGTTCACCGCGCTCCGTCAATTTCTGGGACTCTAACGTATGGCCGGTGTCACGCCCCAGCCTCAGAAAGAGCGCCCGCTTCCCCCACTCCGCAAGAACCTCCAGGTTCTCCGCGGGGCTCCGTCGCCGGAAGGTGTCCCCACGTGGACGATCGTCGACCCGGTCCGCAATAAATATTTCCAGATCGAATGGCCGGTGTACCAGCTCGTGGAGCGGTGGAATGCCGGCACGATCGAGTCGCTGGCGAAGGTGGTCAGCCGCGACACGACCTGGCGTCTCAGCGTGGAGGATGTCGAGGACTTCGTTCGCTTTCTCTATGTCAACAATCTGACCGATCAATCGGCGAGCGGGCAGACGAAGGACTATGTCGAACAGGAGGCCGCGCGCCGTCTGACCTGGTGGCAGTGGTGGCTGCACCATTACCTGTTCGTCAAGATCCCGCTGATTCGTCCGGATGCGTTTCTTCGCGCGACGCTTCCCTTTGTCGCGCCGCTGTATAGCGTCGCTGCGGCCTGGATTTTCGGAGCCCTGACCTGTGTCGGACTCTTCATCGTCAGCCGTCAGTGGGACACATTCCTGTCGACTTTCCTGCATTTCTTCAATTGGCGCGGCGCCGTCATGTATGGCGCCGTGCTCTGCGCGGTGAAAGGCATCCACGAGCTTGGGCATGCCTACACCGCGACGCGATTCGGCTGCCGGGTCCCGACGATCGGCGTGGCGTTCATGGTGATGATGCCCATGTTCTACTCCGATGTCAGCGACGCCTATCGGCTGACGGACAAGCGGCAGCGGTTGGCCGTGGCGGCGGCAGGCGTGCTGGCGGAACTGGGCTTAGCTGCCTTGGCGACCGTGCTCTGGGCATTTTTACCGGACGGAACCCTGCGCAGCCTGGCGTTCGTCGTCGCCACCAGCAGCTGGATCATGAGCTTGTCGGTCAATCTCAATCCGCTGATGCGATTCGACGGCTACTACTTGTTGGCCGATGGGTTGGGCGTGCCGAACCTCCAGGATCGCGCGTTTGCGTTCGGTCAGTGGCGACTGCGGGAATGGCTCTTCGCCCCGGGGGCTGCCCCGCCGGAAGCGGTCGGCGCGTCGAGGCGGAACATGTTGGTCGCCTTTGCCTGGGCGGTGTGGGCCTACCGGATTGTGCTGTTCACCGGCATCGCCATCCTGGTGTATCGCTACTGCTTCAAATTCCTCGGGATCGTATTGTTCCTCGTCGAAATGCTGTTCTTCGTCTGTCTTCCCATGTGGCGCGAGTTGGATCTCTGGTGGAACCGGCGAGCCCTGTACGCCTCGACCAGGCGGTTTGCGCTGACGATGGCGAGTCTGGCGGCCGGCGTCCTGCTCCTGTTCATTCCCTGGCAAGGTCGCGTTTCCATTCCCGCAGTGCTGCAATCGGCGACCTATGCCACGGTCTATCCACCGGCTCCCGGACGGATTGTGTCGATGAACGCAGAGCCCGGGCAATTCGTCCGGGAAGGACAGACGTTGCTGGTGATGGAAAGCCCTAGGCTGGGCAAGGCAGCCAAGACGGCAGCGATTCAGGTCGACCTGCTGGAGTTGCGGACACAACGTCAAGCCGGCAACCTCGAGGATCGTGCGCAGGCGTCGGTGATCCGGCAGGCGCTGAGTGCCAAACAGACGGAGTTGGACGGGGTGATCGAGCGGCAAGAGCAGTTACGGCTGCGGGCTCCGATCGCAGGGGTGGTGGCCGACCGCGCGGAGTCTCTTCACCCCGGCCGATGGATCGGCACCGACGTGCCGGTCGCCTACCTCGTCGATCCGCGACGGGTAGGCCTGGTCGCGCTGGTTTCGGTGGAGGATGTTCGGTTCCTGGCGCCAGGGCAGGAGGCGCGGTTCATTCCTGACGACTTGACGCGCAGCGCGAGACAGGCGCGGGTGCTCACCATCAGAGATCTCGACGAGCAGGATCTCTCGACGCCGTATTTCGCGTCGATCTACGGGGGGGAAGTCCCGGTCCGGAAAGATGTGCGGGGCCGGCTCCAGGCCGAACACTCTGTGTATCGGGTGGAGTTCGAGGTGTTGGATCTGGAGGAGCCTCTCCATCAAGCCGTCACCGGGCATGCCGTGGTCATGGGAGAACACCGCAGTCTCGCCGGCCGGATGTGGGATCGGGTGACGGCCGTCCTGATACGAGAAAGTGGATTCTGACGGCGAGCGGGGTCGATCAGGGTCGATGGGCGGACCATTGCGCGAGACCAAGGGAGTCCATCCTGTCGAGCTCGTTGGTGCATGTTGTGCGCGGTTCGGTGTTCCGCGTGTCGAGCCGGGCCACACCTCGCGCCGATCTCCCTGTGTGACTTCAGCTCCTGTAGCGCTCATCCGATAAAGACAGAGGGGAATCGCGCTGCCAAGAAGGGGTCAGCATGGGGTGGTTTGACTTCCTGAAGAAGAAACAGGGCGTCGCGGCGCGTGCTCGCAAGCCTTCGAAGGCTCCGCGTTCGACGGGCTCGCTGAAGGCGTTGTTTTTATCGCTGGAGCACCGGCTGATGTTCGATGCGGCAGCAGCGGCCACGGTGGCCGACGTTGCCGCAGAACAGGTCGCGCAGGAGCAGGCCGACGCGGCTCTCTCTGTCGACAGCAGCGGCGAATCCAAAGTTTCCACGGACAACCAGGACCTGTTCCAAGTCGCCGAGTTCATGCCGAACGAATCGCGGACTGAAGTTGTCTTCGTCGATCCCACCGTACCGGACTATCACACGCTACTCGGCGGAATCGACCCCAATGTCGATGTGTTCGTGCTCGATCCCACCCGCGACGGCGTGCAGCAGATGGCGGAGGTGCTGGCTGGGCGAATCGGTGTGGATGCGATTCACCTGATCGCTAAAGGCACCGAGGCTGAACTAAATCTTGGCACCAGCACGTTGACGCAAGACTCATTGAGCACCATCTACGCGGAGCAATTCGCCCTAATCGGGCAGCGCCTTTCACAGAACGCTGACATTCTGGTGTATGGCTGTAATTTCGGTCGGGGCGAAGCGGGACAACTCGCGATGAACACACTGGCCCAACTGACCGGCGCCGACGTGGCGGCGAGCACCGACCTCACAGGTCATACCAGTCTGGGTGGGGATTGGCAGCTCGAGCAACAGACCGGCCAGATCGAAACGGAGGTCGCGGTCAGCGAAACAGCCCGTGAACAATGGCACAACATCCTGCCGATCTACACACAGTTCACGAGCGTTAGCTCATCCCTGGAGATCAAGTCTGATGCCAATCATGGACAGACCTTTTCCTATACCGGCGGGTCAGGTACGTACGCGGTGAACCAGATCGGCCTGGTGCTTCACCGCGACGCAGACGCCTCAGCACAGACCATCACGGTGGAGCTACGTGATAGCTGGAACGGAACGGTATTGGGTACGGCTAACATCGCATCTACCAGCCTGACGACAAGCCAGGCCTGGTACAACTTCAGCATCCCAAGCGTCAATCTAAACGATGGACAGTCCTACACCATTCGTGTGTCGAGTGACACCACCGCCGGTAAGGTGCATGTCGGATTCAATTCCTCAGGTGGGTATGCCGACGGCACACGGATCGACACGAACGGCGCTGCATTACCCGGCGAAGACGTGGCCTTTCAGGTCGGGTTTGGCGCTCCGACCAACTTCGTGGTCACCAACACCAATAACTTGGGAGCCGGCTCGCTGCGGCAAGCCATCCTCGATGCCAATGCAAATGCGGGTACGGACACCATTAGCTTCGCGATCGGCGCGGGCGGACTCCAGACGATCACCCTCTCCAGTGCCTTGCCGACAATAACGGATGCAGTCATCATCGACGGCTACACGCAAGGAGGCTCCTCGCAAAACACACTCAGCGTCGGCACAAACGCCGTCATCAATATCCAACTGAACGGCAACAGTCTGAGCGGGTCGGGGCTCCGTTTGGGTTCCGGCAGCGACGGCAGTACCATCCGCGGTCTGTCGGTTATCAACTTCGACGGGAACAGCACCAGTTACGGCATTCGGATCGACAGCAATAACAACATCATCGCCGGGAACTATATCGGGATCCAGGCAGATGGCACGACCGTTAACGGAAACAGCGAAGGCATTCATATCATCGGTACGGGTACAGTAGGTGCAGGCGGGTCGGGAAACACCATCGGCGGAACGACGCCGGCCGACCGAAACGTGATCTCAGGGAATAGCAACGGGGACGGGGTCCAGATCTGGACCAACGTGGTCAATAACGTCGTTCGCGGTAACTACATCGGGACGGATGCGTCCGGCACGTTGGATCGCGGAAACTCGGACGATGGCATCGACATCGATACCAACGCAGATAGTACCACCATCATCGGCAATGTGATTTCCGGCAACAACAGCGAGGGGATCGATCTCGCCGATGGCGGTGGAGACTCTTCAGGAACGCTCATTCAAGGAAACCTCATCGGGACCCAAGCGAACGGATCGAGTGCGCTGGCGAACACGTCACACGGTATCCTCATCGGCAATGGATCGACGGCCAATAACACTATTATTGGAGGCACGACAGGCGGCCAAGGCAATACGATCGCGAACAACGGAGGAGACGGCATCTACATTCCTGCGAGCACGGGTGTGTCGATCTTGGGGAATAGCATCTACAGCAACACCGGTCTTGGCGCCGATCTTGGAACGAATGGCGTCACCACCAACGACATCAACGACGGTGACAGCGGCGCCAACAATTTGCTCAACTTCCCCATCGTCACCAAGGTGGTGCAAAACGGCGCGAACCTCGATGTCACCCTTGTGCTGGATGTGCCCGCCGGCAACTACCGCATCGAGTTTTTCGAGAATCCCTCCGGTATCGACTCGAGCCGCCACGGTGAAAGTCAAGTCTTTCTTGGTGCCCTATCGGTGACCAGCACCGGCAGCGGCGCACAGACATTTAGCAGCTCGCTGAATAACGTGACGGCGAGTTCGATCACGCGCATTGCCGCCACTGCTACGCGCGATCTCGGCAGCGGTAGCTACGGTGACACTTCAGAGTTTTCGCCGCGCGCCGGGCTGGTGGTGAGCACCACCAACGATACGATGGATGGGACGACCACGTCCGTCGCCGCCCTGATTGCGAACGCAGGTGCCGATGGCCACATCTCGCTGCGCGAGGCCCTCACGGCAGCGAATGCTTCGAGCGGGACAGATTACATCTATTTCGATATCACGGCTGCACTGGTCGGCGGTGTGCACACGATCACGCTGAGCTACGACGGCCCCGACGCCGGTACGGTACCGGATGCGATGCCTCTCATCACCAGCCCCGTGGTCATCAACGGCTGGAGCGAACCCGACTTCGCCGGCACCCCGGTCATCCAGCTGAATGGTAATAATGTGGGGACGTTGGTTCAGGGCCTCATGCTGAGCGTCGGAAGTGACGGCAGCACCATCAAGGGCCTGATCATCAATCGCTTCACGGGCACGGGGCTGGAGATCCAGAACTCGGGCAGTCACGTCATCCAGGGCAATCGGATCGGCCTGAATGCCGCCGGCACTGCGGCTTCGGCCAACGCCGTCAAAGGTATCTACGCACTCAACTCCACGGGCTTGCTGATCGGCACCAATGCCGACGGCGTGAACGATGCTGCAGAGCGCAATGTCGTCTCTGGCAACAGCGAGCAGGGCATCTTTTTCGACAACGTCGACAACAGCACGATTGCAGGCAACTATGTGGGCACCAACGCCGCGGGCACGGCTGACGTGAATGGGTCGACCGCCAACACGGCGCAAAGCGGCGTCTTTCTGACAAATGGTTCCAGCGGGAACGTCGTGGGCGGCACGGTGGCTGCCGCCCGAAACATCCTCTCGGGAAACAACCACTTCGGCTTCGAGGTGCTGTTCGGCTCGCAGAACAATCTGTTGCAGGGCAACTACATCGGTACCGACGTGACGGGTCTGCTGGTGCTGGGCAACATCAACGGCGGTGCGACGTTCTGGAATGCCGGCACGGGGAACGTCTTCGGAGGTTCGTCGGCCGCCGCGCGCAATGTGATCGCCGGGAATACCTTCAGTGGTATCGTCGTGGGCAATGCGAGCACCGGTGCCACCATCCAGGGCAATTACATCGGCATCGGTGCAGACGGCACGACGGTCTTGGGCAACGGTGGGCCCGGCATCAGTGTGGAGGGGGGATCGACCAGTACGCTCATCGGTAGCAACAACGACGGCACCAATGATGTGGACGAACGCAACGTCATTTCCGGTAACGTGTACGGCGTGCGCATCACCGATGCCGGCACCACCGGGACGGTAGTGGCCGGCAACTACATCGGCGCCGACGTGACCGGCACCCTTGACCGTGGCAATACTTCAGACGGCGTCCGCGTTGAAGGCGGTGCGACCAACAGCACAATCGGCGGAACGCTCGGCTCGGCGAGTAACCTGATTTCTGGCAACAACGGGCAAGGCATCACAATCTCCGGCACGACCACCACCGGCACCCTGGTCGCCGGCAACTACATCGGCACCAATGCCGGCGGCAACGTCGCCTTGCGCAACGAGGGTGATGGCATCTGGCTAAGCAACAACAGCGGCACGACGATCGGTGGTACGTCGCCGACCCTGCGCAATGTTATCTCAGGCAACAACAACTCGGCGACCTTCGCCGACGGTATCTACGTCGACGGCGGTTTCGGTCACACAATTCAAGGCAACTACATCGGCGTGGGTGCAGACGGCACTACGGCACTGGGCAATTATTGGGGCGGCGTGACCGTCGCCAATGGCGCAACCTCGATTGCGATCGGCGGCACGGCGACCAACGCGGGCAACGTGCTTGCCAACAACAGCTGGGGCGTGAGGGTCAACACAGCCGGCTCAACCGGTGTGTCGATACTGGGTAACACGATTACCGCGAACAGCCAACTCGGCATCGACCTTGCCGCCGACGGCGTGACTAGCAACGACGCGGGCGATGGGGACACTGGTCCTAATGATCTGATGAACTTCCCGGTGATCTACAGCGTGGTGACTAGCGGGGCTAATATCACCATTATCGGCGAAGCAAGGTCCGGGGCGACAGTCGAATTCTTTGAAAGTCCGGATACCGCCGGAAGTAACGGCGAAGGTCAGACTTTCATCGGGCGCGGGACCGTAAGTGGCAGCACCCCCGGGACGGTTGATGCGACAGCTCGTCAATTTTCCTTTACCTTCGCAGCCGGCTCCCTCGTCCTCGGCGACCGCGTCACTGCCACGGCGACGGATACCTCCAACAACACATCCGAATTCTCTGCAAACGTCCTTGTCATCAACACTGCTCCGATCTTGGATGCCAGTAAGAGTCCGACCCTCACGGCGCAGAACGAAGATTCCGGTGCGCCATCCGGAGCAGTGGGTACGCTGGTCTCCAATCTCGTCGATTTCGCCTCGCCCAGCGGTCAGGTCGATAACGTCACCGACCCCGACAGCGGGGCGCAGCTCGGCATCGCCGTTACGGCAGCCGATACGACGAACGGCGCCTGGTTCTACTCAACCAATAATGGAACCACGTGGAACGCCCTGGGCGCGGTAGCTTCCAACAGTGCCCGACTCCTGGCGGCTGATGCCAACACGCGCCTCTATTTCCAACCCAACGCAAACTATAACGGGACGATTGCCAACGCGATCACCTTCCGGGCCTGGGATCAGACGAGCGGCACGAACGGTGGCACAGCCGACACGAGTTCGAACGGTGGCACGACGGCATTCTCAAGTGCGACCGATACGATCGACGTTACGGTGAGCGGCGTCAACGATGCGCCGGTGCTCGACAACAGCGGCACAATGACCTTCACCAGCCTGACGGAGGACGACACCAACAATAGTGGGCAAACCGTGGCGTCGATCGTTTCGAGCGCCGGTGGCGATCGCATCACCGACGCCGATAGCGGCGCCTCCGAAGGCATCGCGATTACGTCGCTCGGCAGCGGCAGCGGAACCTGGCAGTACAACACTGGATCCGGCTGGACGAATATTGGGACCGTCTCAGAATCCTCCGCGCTGTTGCTGCGCGCAACAGACTCGATCCGTTTCGTTCCGGACGGAGAAGGCGCCGACAGTGGAAGCATCAGTTTTCGTGCCTGGGATCAAACCTCCGGTACGGCCGGGGCTAAAGTTGCCACCGGAACGACCAGTACCGTTCTCGATCAATTCAGCAGCGCCTCGTTTAGTAGCAATAACGGGACGCAGAACTGGGCCGGAGCGTGGGTTGAAACCGATGCTGGTGGTTCCGGGCCGTCATCCGGGAGCATTCAAATCAGTTCCAATCAGTTGCGTTTCGATGCCGACACGGTCGGCGACAACATCGCACGGGAAGTCGATCTGAGCGGCGTCACCGGGGCGACGTTGTCGTTCTCCTACAACAACACGCTCAGCGGTGCAGACCGGGTCGAGGTCAGAGTCTCCAGCGATGGAGGGGCCAATTATACGGCGCTGACAAACGGCACCTTCTCCGGTTCGCTCAGGACAGGAAGCGGATCTGCCAGTTTCGATATTTCAGCCTATGCCTCATCGAATACGCGCATTCAGTTCATCGTCACCGGGACTGGTGGCAACGACCGATTCTATGTCGACAATGTGCAGATCGCGTCCATCTCGGCAACGGCAACCGGCGCATTCAGTAGTGCGACAGAAACCGCCACGATTACCGTCTCCGCCGTCAACGATGCGCCGGTGGTGGACCTGAACGCGGGCGGGGCGGGGCAGGATGTGACCACGGCGTTCACGGAACAGACCCCGGTGCTGATCGCGCCGGTGGGGACGCTGACCGACGTGGATTCGGCAAACCTGACCTCCTTACTGGTGACGCTGACCGCACGGCCCGATGGCAATGCGGTGGAGTCGCTCGCACTCAATGCGGCGGCCACCACGGCGGCCTCCGGGGCGGGCTTGTCGGTGAGCTATACGGCGGGGACGGGCGTGCTGTCGATCACGGGCTCAGCCACGACGGCAGTGTACCAGAGCATTCTCCAGGGCATTCTCTACAACGACACGAGCGACACCCCGACCACGACGGACCGTACGATCACTGTGGTGGCCAATGATGGTGCGCTGTCGAGCGCGACGCAGACCGTGACTCTCACCGTGACGGCGCAGAACGATCCCCCCAATATCATCGACGCGACCGTGGCGGTGGACGAGAACAGCGCGAACGGCACGGCGGTGACCAACGTGAACGACAGCTTCACCGGGACCGACCTGGACCGGGACGGCGCGGCCATCACCTATTCCATCACGGCGGGCAACACGGGCGGGGCCTTTGCGATCAACGCGGCGACGGGGGCGATCACCGTGGCGACCAGCGCGGCCCTGGACTTCGAAACCACGCCGAGCTTTACCCTGACGGTGCAGGCGAGCGACGGGACGCTGACCGATACGGCGGCGATCACCATCAACCTGAACAACCTCAACGACAACGCCCCCAATATCATCGACGCGACCGTGGCGGTGGACGAGAACAGCGCGAACGGCAC
>CABVRO010000082.1 GCA_902500715.1 uncultured Nitrospira sp.
GGGCGTCGTCAGGGGCAGGCCGCGACCTTCTCACGCTGGACCTTCCTCTAACCGTTGGAATCGAGGGACGACGGTCTCGCCGATGGTCACCGATTCGAGAAACATCCCCAGCGGCCTGATCCACAGTCCGCCTGCCCCATAGAGCGGCCGATACACGACATACTCCTCCTCGGTTTCGGAGTGCCGAGCCACGCCCAACACTTCATAGTCCTTCCCCTTGTAGTGACGATAGCGACCAGGTTTCATCATAGTGTATCCTTGCAGGTTCATGCCTGCGAGACAGTTTATCGGACCGGGAATGTCATCACAACTCTCTCACATACCTGAACGGCGGCACGATGTCGTGGTGATCGGCGGCGGATCGGCCGGGTATGCCGCCGCGCGAACGGCTCGCGACGCCGGCGCCGATGTGGCCATCGTGGATCAGGGCCCGCTCGGGGGGCTGTGCATCCTGCGGGGTTGCATGCCGACCAAAACGATTCTGCGGTCTGCTGAGATCATGGCGCTGATGAAGCGCGCGCGCGAGTTCGGGTTGACCTCGGTTACCGCCCAAGCGGATCTGTCGGCCATCGTCGATCGCAAGAACCGATTAGTTCAGGAGTTCGCTGACTACCGTATCGCTGCATTGCGAGACCCTCGGTTTACCTTGTATGAGTCCCGCGCCGAGTTCCTCTCGCCTCACGAACTTCGTGCCGGGGATGTTCGAATTCGAGGTGGGGCCTTTATCATTGCCACCGGGTCGAGTGCGGCTGAAGTGGCCATTCCGGGGTTGGACGAGGCCGGCTACCTGACCAGCGATGAGATGCTCGATGTTCGCCGCCAACCGGCTTCGCTCCTGGTGTTGGGAGGCGGCCTGGTCGCCGTCGAGTTCGCGCAATTTTTTGCCCGAATCGGCACAAAGGTCACCATGCTGCAGCGTGGCACGACCTTGTTGTCCGACATGGATGAAGACATCGGTCAGGCACTGGCGGCGGCCTTTCGGGATGAAGGGATCGAGGTGATGACCGGCGTGTCGGTCCAATGTGTGACCTCGGGCTCGTCTGAGAAGACCGTGCATTTTGTGCAGGGCGGGGTTGTCCACACGCGATCGGCCGAGGTCATTTTTCAAGCCCTCGGTCGCCGTCCCAACCTGAACGGGCTCAATCCGGAGGCGGCTGGTGTGCAAGTCATCGACGGTCGTCTGGTGGTAGGCGCGGATATGCGAACCTCGCAGCCGCACATCTTTGCTGTAGGGGACGTCAATGACCTCACTCCTATTGTGCATCTGGCCATACAACAGGGTGAAACGGCGGGGTTCAATGCGACGCACCCGAATAAGCCGGCACGAGTGATCGACCACCGGCTGGATAGCGAAGTCGTGTTCACCGAACCGCAGGTTGCGGCTGCGGGCATGAGCGAGCGGCTTTGTCGCGGCGCGGCGATTCCGTATCTGACGGCGTCCTATCCGTTTGCCGACCATGGGAAGGCCATGTGTCTGGGCGCCGCGCATGGATTTGTGAAGTTGCTCTGTTGCCCGGACGACGGCGCATTGCTGGGCGCCCAGATTGTGGGACCGGAGGCGGGGGAATTGATCCATGAGCTGATCGCAGTGATGTATTTTCGCGGCACCGCACATGACCTGCTGCGCATTCCCCACTATCATCCGACGCTCGCGGAGATCGTGACGTATCCGGCGGAGTCCATTGTCGAGCAGATGGGGCGAGCATGATACGAATCGTTGCCGCCGGTGCGCCGGCGTTTCTGTTGCTGGTGACTCTGGCCTGCGGGCAACAGACGTGGGAGGCTACGATGCAGGCAGGCGAATCGGCGTTGCAGCGAGGGCAGTATGAGCAGGCCGAAAAAATTTTCTCTGCCGCCGTGCCCAAGGCGGAAGAGTTCGGCCTACATGATCGCCGGGTTGCGGTCACGTTGGCCCATTTGGCCCAAACCTATAGTGCGCAGGGGAAATTCGTCGAGGCTGAACCGGTGTATCTGGAGGCGCTCAAGATTTACCAGGATGTGCATGGTGAGACCCATCTCGATGTGGCGGCCATGTTGAATAACCTTGGTGTTTTGCATCGGAAGCACGGACAATATGCCGATGCGCAGCGGCTCCTGACGCGGGCGCTCTCGATCAAGGAGACGCTCCTGGGACCGGACCATCCGGAGGTGGCGCTGGCCCTGAGCAATTTGGCCGCGATGCATCTGGCGCAAGGCGACGGGGAGCAAGCAGGGGCGTTATTTGTGCGGGCCTTGGCGGTGCGGGAGAAGCATTTGGGGCCCGACCATCCGGATGTGGCCAAAAATCTTGAGGACTACGCGAGTGCGTTGCGCAAACTAGGTCGGGTCGAAGAGGCAGAGGGGCTTGAGCGGAGGGCAGGCGCGATTCGGACAAAACCGAAATCGTGATGACGGAGCGGTGCAGAGTTGAACCGATGGGATGCGCCGGTGTAGCGTACAGATTCGCAGGGGCTCGAGGACGAACGATGTCTGATTGGCGAACCAATGCATTGATTGCGCGCGGCATGGGCATTGTCTTCATTGCCGGAGGCTTCATCCTTGGTATTTATGGGTTGGAATTCCCCGACAGCATGTGGCTTCAAACTGCGTTGGGGCTGCTTGTCACCGGGATGATGGCTCAGGGCTATGCGATGTATTGCTCCATCCGACGGGTTCGGGAGCAGCGTGATTCGGAACGGTAGCCAGTTGAGACGCGAAACGGCGAGCACGATGGTGTGCCCTGGTCGATGGAGTACTCTCCTGCTCCTTTTCTGTGTCGTGGTGCTATCCGGTTGCGGCGGGCCTTGGCGTGACCGGTATTTGGATAAGGGAGTGAAGAAGCTCACGCAGGACGATATTGCAGAAAAATTCGGTCCTCCAAGTACCGCGAAGACACCGGTGCTGGGTGGTGACACAGTCTGGACCTATCGCGTACCCATGGGGGATCGAGAGGTGCATCCCTGGGATCCCGGGAGTCTGACGGCCGGCAAGAAAACCAAAGCCCCACCATCGCCCTCGCCCTTCGGAAAAAGCCTGGCCGGTAATGACGAACCCTACCGGGAGCCGCTCTATTGTTATCGATATACGCTGTCGTTTGATGAAGCCAAGCTGTTGAAAGACTGGAAACGGGAAGAATGTGTTCCTCGCGCCAGTGAGGATGAGACCGCGTCCCAATAAAGTGGACACACGACGTTATGCGCGAACTGTTGCCGGTGATCGGATCGAGCGTTTTCTTCGACCTGCTCAAGTCCATCCTCCTCCTCCTCATTCTGCTCATCGCACGCACGGTTCTGGTCCGCTGGATCAAAGGCAATCAGACGCTGACCATCGATGCGAAGCGACGATGGATCGTCACGGCTCGGAACAGCATGGTGCTGGGGCTCTTCGTGGGGCTCGTCGTGATCTGGGCCCACGAGTTGGAAGCGTTTGCTGTGTCGCTGGTCGCGCTGGCGGCCACCGTGGTGCTGGCGACAAAGGAATTGATTCTCTGCTGGAGCGGTGCAGCGTTGCGTGTCGGCGGGGGCGTGTATGGTGTGGGCGATCGTATCCAATTGGGCACGTATCGGGGTGTTGTCCTGGAATACGATATCTTCGCGACGAAGTTGCTGGAAATCGGGCCGGGTCAGACGTCGCACCTCTATACCGGTCGAACCGTGGTCTTCCCCAACAGTCTTCTGTTTGGAAATCCCTTGATCAAAGAGAGCCCGTCGCAGGAATACGGCCTCTACGTTTTGTCGGTTCCGCTTCAGAGCACGGACGATTGGCAAGCCGCTGAGCAAGCTCTGCTCAATGCCGCAAAAGTCGAGTGCGCCTCCTTCATGGATCAAATGGGCCGGCAGATGAAATTGCTGGAACAGCGAAACCTCCTGGAAGCGCCGTCTCCTGAGCCACGTATTACCATCCAGCTCCCTGAGGCGGGGCGTATTCATCTGGTGCTCAGGTTTCCAGCCCCCGACCGTGGGCGTTCACGGGTCGAACAAGCCATTCTCAGGCGCTATCTCATCGCTGTGCGGACGTAAGGTCTCGCGACGATCCTTCCAATCACGTGTCAGTTTCTGTCAAGCTTCTGCCACCGGCTTGTCGTGTGAGTATTCGCCGTCTCGGCAAAAACCGGCAAAATAATTGGCAAACTTGTCCCTTCACGGTATTGATGAATCCTGCATGCCGGTCGGTTCTCCATTGAGCCGGGCACCATATTTCAACCAGGGGGGAGTTGTCGATGAGAAGGTCAATTGCTGTGTTGATCGCCGTCGCATTTGTGGGAATGAGTTCGTTGGCTGTGGCCGATGATATGGGGCTGGGTCAGATGTCCGAGGGGATGAAGCAGGACATGAGCGGGCTGTCGAGCGACCTGAATGCCCAGAAGGAAGATCTGGCGACTGACCTGAAAGCCAAGAAAGAATCGGTGAAGACCGAAATGAAGGCGAAGCGGGAGGAGGCGAAAGCGAAGAAAAAGCAAGCGAAGGCCGACTTGAAGGCAAAGAAGGAACGCATGAAAGCCAAGGTCAAGGCCAAGAAAGACGCGGCTCGCGCTAAGGCGGCAGAAGCGAGGAGTGTGGCCGACGATGCGGCTCACGAGGCTGACGGGATGAAGAACGACGTGACGGGGGCGATGCGGAACTAAGGTCGGCCGGTTGGCTGAGAGCTGGGTAACGCTGATATTCGACAATTGCGGCCTGTGATCGGAAAATGTCCGATCACAGGCCTTGTTGTTCTGTCTGCTTCAGTTGTTGCAGCGGGTGCGCTCTGCTAGAATCCCCGCTGTATGAAAGTCGCCACCTTCAACGTCAACTCGCTGCGCAAGCGCCTCCCGATCGTGTTGCAGTGGCTCGAACGCCATCAGCCCGATGTGCTCTGTTTGCAGGAAACAAAAGTTCAAGACAGCGAATTTCCTCTGACTGCGCTTGCGTCTTCCGGTTATGAAATCACCTTTCGTGGCATGAAAGCTTACAATGGCGTTGCGATTCTCAGCCGCACGAAGCCTGAAGCAGTCTGGTATGGGTTCGATGACGGGAGGGAGGTGGAGGATGCACGTCTGTTGCGCGTGGTGATTCAGGGTATCCCTATCATCAACACGTATGTTCCGCAGGGTTTCGAGATCGATTCGCCCAAGTACCAATACAAACTGGGTTGGTACGACCGGTTACGGAAGCATTTCGAAACTCATCTCTCCCCGAAGGAGCCGGCGATCTGGTGTGGAGACATGAATGTGGCCCCAAGACCCATTGATGTCCACAGCCCGGAGAAACATCTGAAACATGTCTGCTACCACGAAGACGCGCGCAATGCCTATGGGAAGACGGTTGCGTGGGGCTTCGAAGATGTGTTCTGCAGACTGTATCCAGATCGCCAGCAGTTCACGTTTTTTGACTACCGTGCACCCAGTGCCCTTGCCGCGAACAAAGGGTGGCGGATCGATCATATTCTGGCAACGCCGCCCCTGGCTCAGAGGTGTCAGCGAGTTGATGTTGATTTAGAACCACGCCGTGTGACCGATCCCTCCGATCACACTGTCTTATGGGCCGAGTTCTCCACCTAGCAATGCTTTGCATAGACTTGTCGGACTCGCCTTCGTCTCATTCTGACGTCAGACCGATCTCATAGATGCTCTGTTCTCTATATCTTCATCTTCGCTAAGGCCGGTTTGAAGGCCTCAGCGAAGATTCTACTCGTCCGGCAGTATCACAGGACCTGGGCGTTTATCAGGACGGTCCTGCGACTCTCCGATTACTGCAATACTTCGACTGGCTCCAATAACAGTTGTTCAGCGAGCCGGGTTCGGCGGTTTTGTTCAATCAATGGGTCGACAATCGATCCGCAATTAATGCAACGCCACACAAACGTTTCCGGGGAAAAGTCCGGTCTCCACTCATCGACCATAAGACCTTTACATCGTCCGCATGTCATGGTTCCCACCTCCTTAGGATTGCGCCCGTATTAGTTAAGGGCCGTGCCCATGTGAGGAGAGAGTAGCAACGCGAGATTAAAGAGGTGTTAATGAGACGTTAAAAGCATTTAATCCTGATTGTGTATAAATATCAGGGCGTTCACGTTTCATGGTTGGACAAATTCGGAGCAACGCGGATGAGTTCTGTACAAAATGAGCTATGCGATGAGATGTGTGATGGCGATGCACATTCCGAAGATGAAAAATCGCAGGGTCACTGTGGTGAGCATCGGAATCGGCGGGACTACTTCTGACTGGCCTCTGAAAAGGGATGGGCTTATCAGTAAATCTGCACTCCTTCTGGAGAGAACCGTTGAGTTTCTTGACAGAACTTCCCCCATCCTTTATCGATTGGACTGACAGCGCCATTCCACTGCTCCTACGGTCGGTGGCGCATAGACGGTGGAAAGTTGCTGTGATCTGTGCCCACGGTCGGTTTTGCCTCGTGACCATCTGTGGCGAGTATTCAGGTGGAGCCGCAACCGGCGTCCGGCAGAGTATCCAGTATTCAGGAGAGCGGCGCTAACACCCGCCGATCATTCAGTATGACCCAACCCCTTACGTGTCCGCAGTGTGGCCAAGACAATGTGTTTCGTTCACGCTGTTCCACGCTGATGGAGCGGTTGCAGTCGCTTGCCTGTATTGCGCCGTTCCATTGTCAGTCTTGTAGCTTCCGTTTCCAGGCCTTCCGATTGGGACGCCGATATCCGGCGCAGATGCTCGATCGGCGAAAACATCTGCGTATTCCTGTGCACCTGTTTTTGTCTTTCTCCGGCGGCAAAGTCAGGGGAGAAGGAACCGTCTTGGACATTTCGATGGGCGGGTGCATCATCGAGAGCCAAGCTCCGGTGCACGTGGATGATATCTTTTATCTTCAGATCGCGCTTGAGAATGACCAGACGCCGCTCGAAGTGGCTGCGATGGTCCGGTCGGTGAGTTCCCGCGGTATAGCATTCAAGTTTCTTCGGTCGGCGCAAGAAAATAAACGGCTGCTCGCGTTTGTGCATGCCAAAACTGAATCTTCCGGAGCAGGGTCCTCCAGCTAACTATACCCACTTCTCCTCTTTCCTCCGTTGCCCCGCTCCAGTTTGCCCAGAGTCATGCCCGATTACGGGAAAATCTGCTTGGACGCCAGCGGGGGACTTGCTGCGTGGGGGACAGCGTTCTCTTCGATGTTCTGTTAGAGTGGAGTTTCCCAGGCGGAGGCCTGGGGATGCTCAGTTGTGAGGCGGTCGTGTTCGGTGTGGTCGAAGGGTTCCACGATGAGGTCTGCTCGATTCAATGGTTCAGGGCATGCCGGTGAGGAGAGAAAATCGACATAGTCTTGTGCCTTCGCCTCAGTGGCAAAGCGGCAGAGCCCGTACTCCGGCATATGAGAGGATGGATGCCAAAACGCCAATCCGATGGAACTGCCTTGAAACACCCCCAAGGCTCGATGCCGGACTTGAAACCCCCCTGCAGTATCAGTCGAACGATCGAGTGCCATGCCGCTTCCCCGTTGTGTGCTGGTCGACTAAGAATGGGTAAGTATAGCAAGGTTATAAAAGAATCGACATCTCGCGGGTTCCGCCGGTGATTGACTTCGCCGATGAAAGCCTTACGTCATAAGAATGCGTGGTCCGCTGCGACCGGCGCGAAGGAGGAGAGCATGGTCATGTCATTGATGCGTTCGATGGGTGGAGTCGTGTTGCTTGCGGCAGTGTTGGCTCTGTCCGGCTGCGGTTATAACGACTTGCAAGGTCTTGATGAGGATACCAAGGCGGCCTGGAGTGAAGTGATCAACCAATATCAGCGGCGGGCCGATTTGATCCCGAATCTGGTGAATACGGTGAAAGGATATGCCGCGCACGAGAAGGATACGTTGGAAAGCGTCGTGCAAGCGCGTGCGAAGGCGACCAGCGTTCAGGTGACGCCGGAGTTGCTCAAGGACGAGGTGGCCTTTAAGAAGTTTCAAGAGGCTCAACAGAGCCTCTCGGGTGCCCTGGGGCGGTTGCTTGCCGTGGCCGAGAATTATCCCAACCTCAAGGCGGATCAAGGGTTCCGCGATCTTCAGAGCCAACTCGAAGGTACTGAGAATCGCATCACCGTGGCACGCAAGCGGTACATCGACAAGGTTGCAGAATTCAACAAGATGGTTCGCTATTTCCCCACCAATCTCACCGCCAAGTTTCTCCTGCATCTGGAGGAGAAGGCCAATTTCACCGTGGCTGACGAAAAGGCGGTGGCCAAGCCACCCGAAGTAAAATTCTAACGACGGTCTCGTGAGTCAGGGAGCGATTGCAATGCGGCTGATGGGGCGAACGGGGTGGGGGCTCCTCATCGGGTGGCTCTGGCTCACAGGGGTGGGGAGCCTCCCAGCCGCGGCGTTGGATGTGCCGCCGCTCAGCGGGCGCATTGTGGATCAGGCGCATGCCTTGCCGCCTGCCGTCGCAGAGCGACTCTCAGCCGATCTGGCGGCACACGAAGCCAACACTTCCAATCAGGTGGCGGTCCTCATCATTCCATCGTTAGAGGGTGAGCCGCTGTTTGATTTTTCCCATCGTGTCGCAACGGCGTGGACGTTGGGCCGCAAGGGGACCGACAACGGAGTTCTCCTGCTTGTCTCGATCAAGGATCGTAAAATTCGCATAGAGGTCGGCTACGGATTGGAGGGAGTGCTGACGGATGCAAGGTCGGCTCAGATTATCCGGAATGAGATTGTGCCAAGATTTCGAGCCGGAGATGTTCCGGCCGGCGTGATGGCCGGTGTGCAAGCGATCTTGCGAACCATTGAAGGGACCTACAGTGCACCGGAACATCCGGCGGCTACTCCTTCGTCCAGCGATGCCTTCGCTAACGCGGCGTTCGCGGTGATTCTGGGAGTTGTGGTTGGTCTCTTCTTCTCACGCGCTCATCGAGTGTTGGGGCCCGTCGTCGGGGGAGGCCTTTCGTTTCTGGCTGCTCCATGGGTGTTACCGGCAGTGATTGCCGGAGCCGTGAGCCTGGTTCTGGTCGGCCTGCTGAGTAAGCTGGGACCAGGCAGCGGATCACGCAGGCTGGGAGACAGCGATGCGTTTGACGGAACCTGGTTCAGCACGCAGCAAGGCGGATGGGGGGCCGGTGGTCTCGGGGGGTCGTTCGGAGGATCCGGTGGCTTCTCAGGCGGTGGCGGCGATTTCGGAGGAGGAGGCGCTAGTGGCGACTGGTAGACGACCGGCGCTGACAGAGGAAGAGCGTGCGCGGGTTGAGGCGGCGGTGCAGGCGGCCGAGCGACAAACCAGCGCCGAAATTGTGCCGATGATCGTCGGGCGCTCCGGTATGTATCGTGAGGCACACCATCGTGCCGGGCTATTGAGCGCGGTGCTCGCCTTGACGACGCTGCTGACGATCGAAACCACGTGGCTTCCGTGGGGGTGGCATGCGGCGAATGCCGTCTGGTTACTGGGGGTGACCATGCTGGCCTATGCCCTCGGAGCCTGGGTCGGGACATGGCCTCCGCTGCTGCGACTCTTCACCTCCCGCGAGCGGATGCATCGGAAGGTGCAGTTGCGGGCGAACTTAGCGTTTGCTCAGCATGGTCTCGCGCAGACCCGTGAGCGAACAGGACTTCTGCTGCTGGTCTCCCTACTCGAACGGCAGGTCTCTGTATTGGCAGACCAATCCTTGCGCGATCGGATCTCAGCTGAACAGTGGCAGGAGGTCGTCGCCGTCGTCGTCGAACGACTGAAAGTCGGTGATCTGGTCGGCGGCCTCTGCGTGGGTATCGAAGCCTGCGGAACACTCCTGGCGCGCGTTTGTCCAGCGCGTGACGGCGACAATCCCAATGAGTTGTCGAATCAGGTGATTCAGGATACGTGATGGCCGGTTCTTGCCCGACAATGGACGGCTCCATCCTGTTTCGCTACAATCGCCGATAATGTCGGATCCCGCCGTGTCCGTTGAACCATCTCGACCAGCTCCGGATGAAACCCGTTCCGTCGTCAAGGCGGCGGGCCTCATCGGCGTAGCGACCTTTTCCAGCCGCATCCTCGGTTTTGTCCGCGACATGGTGTTAGCGAGACTCTTTGGCGCGACCCCCGCCGCCGACGCGTTCTTTGTCGCATACCGCATCCCCAATTTATTGCGGGAACTGTTCGCCGAAGGGTCGATGTCCGCCGCCTTCATTCCGGTCTTTACCGAATATCACACGCTGAAGACCAAGCGGGATGCCTGGGAACTGGCCAGCGCCACCTTCACGACGCTGCTGACAATCGTCACCGCAGTGACCCTGCTGGGGATTCTGGCGGCACCGGGGATTGTCTGGCTCCTTGCCCCGGGTTTCCGGGGAAGTCCGGACAAGCTGGCGCTGACGACGCTGTTGACGCAGATGATGTTTCCCTATCTGATCTTTATCAGCCTGGCAGCCCTGGCGATGGGGATTCTGAACTCGCTGCGCGCCTTTGCGGCGCCGGCTTTCTCGCCAGTGTTTTTCAATATTGCTACCATTGCCTGCATGCTGTTCCTCTCGCCCTGGTTGCCGGAGCCCATCATCGGGGTGGCGATCGGCATCGTCGTCGGAGGGGTGGCGCAATTTGCGATGCAGTTGCCGGGATTAAAAGGCCGGGGAATGTTGTTCGGTCTGCGGTTACAACCCAGCCATCCGGGCGTGAAGCGTATCGGGTGGCTGATGGTGCCATCGTTGCTGGGCTTGTCGGTGACGCAGATCAATATCACCGTGAGTACGATCCTGGCCTCGTATTTTGCCGGTGGCCCGACCTATTTGTTTTACGGTATGCGGCTCATCCAGTTTCCGCTCGGCATATTCGGCGTGGCGCTCGCGACGGCGATTCTTCCGACGCTCTCCGCGCAGGCCGCCCGTGGGGCGCTTGATGAATTGCGGACAACGATCGGGTTCGGCCTGCGAATGATTTTTTTCATCATTCTTCCGGCGATGTTGGGTCTGATCCTCTTGCGGCACCCGATCGTGCATCTGGTGTTCGAGCATGGGTCGTTCACCAAAGCCGATACATTGGCGACGGCGACGGCGCTCCTCTGTTATGCCGTCGGGTTGTGGGCCTTTGCCGGAGTGCGTATCATCGTCTCCGCGTTTTATTCCCTACAGGATACGAGGACGCCGGCGGTCACTGCGGGGATTGCGGTCGGGGCGAATATTCTGTTGTCCTTGTGGTTGATGACGCTGCTGGATGCCGCGGGGCTGGCTCTGGCCACGGCACTGGCTTCCATGCTGAATGGGAGTATCCTGGTCGCCGTGTTGCACCGGCGTCTGGGGCGTGTCGATTGGGGTTCGATTGTATGGTCGGCTTTTCGAGTGCTGGGGGCCTGCATTCCGGTCGCAGTGATGTGCCTCTGGGTCGCGAATGCGTCCCTGTGGGACCAGGACGGTGCGTGGGTCGTGAAATCCGCAGCCTTGTTTGGTGGAATCGGAGTCAGCGTCATCGGATATCTCGGGGTGCATATTATGCTCGGCTCGGAGGAATTGGACGTGGTGTTAGGAATGGTGAAGCGGAAATTGGGACGAGTGGCGAAGAAGTTTGGGGCGGCCTGACATGACGCACGCAATCACGTTTCAGACCGCTTGGGGCTTGATCAGGATTACGGCTTCCGAGAAGGGCGTGACCTCCATTGATTTGTCGCCATCGGATCCTGCTGCCCGGCAGCAACCGGCTGAGGCCGGCGGCGCAGCCGCATCGATCGTGGAAGAGGCGCGCGCGCAGCTTGTGGCCTATATTGCAGGCACGCGTCGCGAGTTTTCATTTTCTGTGGATTATTCTGCCGGCACGCTGTTTCAGCGGAAAGTTTGGAAGGCGATCACACGGATTCCCTATGGCCGGGTGCGGTCCTATCAATGGGTGGCCATGCGTGTGGGTGGAAAGCAGTATGCCAGGGCGGTGGGGATGGCGCTCGGGGCCAACCCGGTCCCCATTGTGGTGCCCTGTCATCGGATCGTCTCGCACGACGGTTCGCTCGGTGGATTTTCTTGCGGATTGCCGTTGAAGCGCCGCCTGTTGAGTTTGGAAGGCACGTTGAATCAATTGCGAAATGCGCAGTGAGGTGCACCTGGCTATCGGTCTGTGAAGGACGATGCATGAAAGCGGTCATTCAACGAGTCGCACGCGCCTCAGTCGAGGTGGAGGGTAGGATCGTCGGCCGGATCGGCGGAGGTCTATTGGTGCTGTTGGGCGTCGCGAAGGGGGATGACGAGCGCGACCTGCTGTATCTCGTCGAGAAGCTTCAGACCCTGCGGATCTTTGGCGACGAGCAGGGGAAGATGAATCCTACGCTCACCGAGGCCGGCGGGGCGCTGCTGGTCGTCTCGCAGTTTACGCTGCTCGGCGATACCACCAAGGGGCGACGGCCAGGGTTCGACCTCGCTGCCCCACCGGAGGAGGCGCGTACATTGTACGAGCAGGCGGTCGGTCGATTACGGGCGGATGGCCTGACGGTGGAAACCGGGGTCTTTGGGGCGCACATGCAAGTGGAATTGCTCAACGACGGTCCGGTGACCTTCCTGTTGGACAGCCGGAGAGGAGTATCGGTTCCGACTCTCAAGTCTTGATCGCGGATGCCGATAAGGAATCAGGGAGAAAGTCTGCTTGGGTTGAGCATGGTCTGCTATACTATTTTCAAAGGGCAGGGATTGCCCGGGAGGTCGAGATGGGAAGTCCCGTTTCTCGCAGCCATCCACTCCGACAGCTCTTCGGAGCGTTGACGGAAAAAAGCTTTACCGAACACCTCGGATGGCCCGATCTGAATGTCACCGAGTACGTCTCCAACCTGCTCGTCGAATTCGCGCACAGCGACCAACTCTACAAAATCAAGAATACGCAGGGCCGCGCCGTCGATTCCGTCGTCGAGATGCTGTTCGAATCCGAAGTGCTGTTGGACGCGCAATCCTTCGAGCGGGAGCGCGAGGTGCACCGCCATATCGGCGACTTTACACTCTTCATGACCGGCCTGTTTCCAGAATATCTCCGCCGCCTCAAGAGCGTGGGCCGCATCTACCATAAAGATTTCCTGGTGGATTACGTGAAGACGGGCAAACGCTCGTACGGGTTGGTCGCCGAGTACGGCAGCTACGACCCTGAGCAGGATTCCCCGTTGTTCCGGAAGCTGTCGGAAAATTTCGAGCTGTGTGTGACCGGTTTGGGGTTCGTCCGGTCGGACCTCGATCGTATGCAAGATCCTGCCTGCCGCCGCGTGAAAGATCTCCTGCTGAATTGAAACCATCACGACCGATCCTGCTCATTCACGGTGGCGCGGGACGCCGCGCCATGACCGTCGCTCAAGCGGCCTGCGTCGAGGCCGCCTTGGCCGAGGGCCATCGTTTGCTCATGGCCGGTACTCCGGCGCTGTCTGTGGTGGAAGAAGCCATTCGCCTGCTGGAGGAGTCGGGCCTGTTCAATGCGGGGCGAGGCTCGAACCGTCAGCTCGATGGAGTGCGGCGTATGGATGCATCGATCATGGAAGGGCGCGATCTGAGGGCGGGGGCTGTGGCCTCCATCGAGGGTATCGTTCATCCCATTACCGCCGCGCGACTGGTGATGGAAAAAACGGCCCATGTGTTGCTGGTCGGGCAATCCGCTTCTCGCTTTGCCGACTATTTCGGCTTGGAGCGCGCGCCCCGTGCCAATCGGACGGCAGGGCTACGGCCCAAGGAATTGAGGCCGCGGGCCGGGCTGAAGCACACGCTTCGCTTGCATCAAGCGATCATGCCGCGAGGCCGCCTTCGTGCGTGCAGTTTGGGAAAGGAAACCGTGGGCGCAGTGGCCTTGGATCTCGCCGGAACGGTGGCTGCGGGCGCATCGACCGGCGGGGTGGATGTGATGCTGCCTGGCCGGGTCGGCGATACGCCGCTGATCGGATGCGGGGTCTATGCCGATAATGAGGCTGGAGCCGTCTCCATGACAGGGTTGGGAGAAAGCATCATCCGAGTGGCCGTTGCGAAGGAGATCAGCGATCTGTTGGCGAGCGGTTTGAGTCCGCTGCGATCGGCGAACCGGGTCCTTCGGAAAGTCGTGGAGCGTATTCACGGCGCGGCCGGGGTGCTGGTGCTCTCACCGGATGGCCGATTCGCCATTCGGCACAGTACACCGAACATGGTGGCTGGTGTGATCGGCCGCGATGGCCGCCCGCATGTGAACGGTCGGTTTGCCTAGTGGCGCGAGTGGCTGATACAGTGACGAGAGGTCTCAGCCCATGCCGGCACTCTTTCACATCGCTTTTCCCGTCCACGATCTCGCCGCGGCCAAGCAGTTTTACGTCGACGGTCTCGGCTGTATCCTGGGTCGGGAATCTTCCACGGCCGTGACTCTCGGGCTTGCCGGGCATCAGTTGGTCGCCCATCTTTCAACCCAGCCGACTGTGCCGCAGCAGGGCGTCTATCCCTGTCATTTCGGGTTGGTGTTGACGCAGGAAGAGGAATGGCAGGCGCTGGCCGATCGCGCGCAGGCCAATGACCTCAGGTTTTATCAGCAGCCACGCCGCCGGTTTCCCGGGACACGGATCGAGCATTGCACATTTTTTCTGGAAGACCCGTCAGGAAATCTGCTCGAATTTAAATATTACATCCACGAGTCGGCGATTTTTGGAGAGCGGGACTATACCTCAGTCGGCGAATCCACGTAGCGCAGGAGTCGGTTGCGGTGAGTGGTCATTACTCTACGGGGACTACGTCGAGGTTCTCCGAAGGGATTCGGTTCATTGAGGCAGCTTTCCGACCGTTTCCTCGTTCCAGCCAGCGAACGATGTGGCGTTGTCGTCGATTGAGATAGGCGGTGCGACGGATAGGATCATAGCGTCGCGGAGAAGGAAGAATCGCTGCCAGCAGGGCCGCCTCCTCAATCGTAAGCTCCTCCGCCGATTTCCCAAAATGATGCCGCGCCGCCGCTTCCGCGCCGAATACGCCCTGCCCCCATTCGGCGACGTTCAAGTAGAGTTCTAGAATCTGTTTCTTCGTTAAATGATGCTCCAGGGAGCGTGTGATCAAGGCCTCTCGGGCTTTCCGCAGCAAGGACCGTTCAGAAGAGAGGTACAGATTTTTCGCCAGCTGCTGGGTGATGGTACTGCCCCCGCGTTTGAATTCGCCGACCTCCAGGTTGTAGAGCGCCGCATCTTTGATGCCTTCCCAAT
>CABVRO010000083.1:0-3118 GCA_902500715.1 uncultured Nitrospira sp.
TGGACTTGTGCGGTGCTGTTGGCGGCGACGTTCACCACCGGCTGTATGCATCATCCCGGTGGCATCGCGCCTTCGACCAAGCCGCTGGCTCCTGGCGGTTATACCGAACTCGGCAAGGTGCGCGGGCAGGATTGTGTCTATCACCTGCTGGGCCTCATTCCGGTGACGGGTGGCAATGAGATGAGAAATGCGGTCGAGGATGCGCTTCGCACGAAACCCTTGGCGGATGCGCTGGTCGAAGTGACGGTCGACGGCTATTTCCAGTATTTCATTCTGTTCTCGCGAGCCTGCACGCAGGTGTACGGCACGGCGGTCGAAACCAAATAGGCGCGGCCGGGCTCTTCTCGAATTTGAAAGCAGGATCCGGAGTGTCGCCTGTGCCTCCGCCTGCTACCCTGTAGTGACTCATGCAAGGTGAACGGCGTGCCTATGAGCTCCTCGGCCTCGACTACACGGCGGATCAACCGGAACATCAGGCAGGACCCGCGTTGGGTGGTGATCCTGGCCCGCGATCCTGCCGCGGACGGCACCTTCTATTATTCCGTCAGGACGACAGGCGTGTATTGCCGTCCTTCCTGTGCGGCGCGGCAGCCTCTGCGGGAGAATGTCCGGTTTCATGCGACCTGCGCGGATGCCGAGCAGGCCGGGTTCCGTCCGTGCAAGCGCTGTCGGCCCGAGCAGCCCTCGTCGGTTGATCGGCAGGCGGCAATGGTGGTCGCCTGCTGCCGGTACATTGAGCAGGCCGAGCGGCTGCCGTCTCTCGACGAGTTGGCGCAACGCGCGAAGATGAGCCCGTCCCATTTTCATCGGGTCTTTACCCACGTCACGGGCCTGACGCCGCGAGGGTATGCCGTTGCGCACCGCGCGACACGGGTACGGTTTGAATTGGGGCGTGATCGTCCAGTGACGGAGGCACTGTACCAGGCCGGATTCAATTCGTCCGGGCGATTCTATGAAGCCTCGAATGCCCTCCTGGGTATGACCCCGTCACGCTATCGGGCCGGGGGGGCACAGACCAAGATCCGGTTTGCTGTGGGACAGTGTTCATTGGGGGCGATCCTGGTGGCCCAAAGTGAGCGTGGGGTCTGCGCCATTCTGCTGGGCGATGATCCGGATGCGTTGACGCGGGATCTTCAGGACCGGTTTCCCCTGGCGAATCTCACCGGTGGGAATGCGGCATTTGAGCGGCTGGTCTCAACCGTGGTCGGCTTCGTGGAAGCTCCGGGGCGAGGGTTGAAGCTTCCGCTTGATATTCGGGGCACGGCGTTTCAGCAGCTGGTGTGGAAGGCCTTGCAACGAATTCCCGTGGGTTCGACGGCGACGTATACCGAGATCGCGACTCGCATCGGTTCGCCCAAGTCCGTGCGAGCGGTTGGGCGGGCTTGCGGGGCGAATCCGTTGGCGGTCGCCATTCCCTGTCATCGAGTCGTGCGCAACGATGGTGGCCTCTCGGGCTATCGCTGGGGTATTGAGCGCAAACGGATGTTACTTGAACGTGAGTCGAGTGTGGCCCCGTGAAGCGCAAAAAGTAAAACGTGAAAGGTGAAACGTACCTCTGCGGACGAGAGACCAGCGACGTTTCACGAACGACGGATCGTGAGGACAACCTCTTTGCGCCCTCAACCTCATCTCCGCGGGGAATGATGGTGCATTTGCACCGCTGGTGGTGGGGTTCCACCACCCGATTTCATCGATCCCCGGATGTCCTGCCATCCATCCAAGGCGAACCAGGCGATTTGGCGTGACCCTGCTCACCCCACGCCGCAGGCGTCCTCCTTGCATTCTTTGCACGATTGAATGGTGTGAGAAAACCCGTTGCGAAGGACGAGGGGAGGTCACCATGGGAATGGCATGGCCGTTCGGATTGGTTGCAGACGAGAAGGTCTGTCTAGGGCGGGTACTGGTGGTGGACGATGAGGATTCCATTCGCAGCCTGCTCCGCATGACGCTGGCACAGGCGGGATACGACGTCGAGGAGGCGGAGGACGGCGGGAGGGCGGTTGAGGTCTTGAACAGCGGCGACAATCCGTTTATGGTCGATGTCATCATTTGCGATATCCGGATGCCGCGTATCAATGGGGTCGAGGCCATTGCCTATTTCCGCGCCCAATATCCTTCCCTCCCGGTCATCGTGTTGACGGGGTATCACGATGAGCAGTTGGCCAGTTCGCTACGCAAGCAAGGTGTGGTGGAGTGTTTGGAGAAACCGGCGGAACGGGAGCAGATTCTCACGTCTGTGGCGCAGGCTATAGCCGGACGACGGATCAGTTTTTATCCGTGAGGTGCGGTCTGGCGAAGGAGCGAACCCCGTCGCGTCTCGCCAGGTCTGTTCGGTTCACGTCCTTCCTGTTTGATTTTCCACCGGCAGCTTCTTAGAATCCTCCGTGCGCACACACATCGCTTGATCAGGAGGACCAGCATCCATGTGTCACTTCATCGTCCGATCGTCTCCTCACATCCCGCTCCGTCACCTCATGGCTGCAAGCCTGGTCGGCCTGCTGTTCATCGGTCTGGCTCCGTCCCCCCTCAATGCCGCCCGTGGTGGAGGCAAGACCGAGGTGTTGCCGGTGCAAAAAGCCGCGCCGGCGGCGGTGATCATTGAGGGGCTCGGTAATGAAGCGGAGTTGCGACGCCAGATGCGCGCCAAGAACGGGGTGGCTGAACTCGGGGCTTCGACCGCGCAAGTGATGTTTTCGCAAGCGCCGACGGGGACGTTTGGATTCATTGTGCCGAAGCTCCTAGGCCTGGCCTTGGTGACGCAGAGCCCGGATCTCGCTGTCGCTCGGGTGGCGCTCGCGGAAAATGCCTACGAGATTCACAAGCTTGCCGATGGGAGTGGAATGTTGGTCGGATTCATGGGCGCGGAACTGATGACTCAGGTGGCGCCGAGCCAACGCCCGAAGAATGTCCGTATCGCGCTCTATTCCAATCCGTCGGAAAAGGCGCCACATATCGTGGCTGTGCCGCTGGTCAAGCTGGTGGCAGACCGGATGCCGATCCGGCTCGACGCGAAGAATCCGAATGGTCCTGTCTTGCTGGATATGGATCTACAGGGCAGCTCGACGCGTGCATCGACCCAAGGTGGGCAGTAGACAGGTAGGCTATTGGCGGGGAGGCG
>CABVRO010000083.1:3218-5066 GCA_902500715.1 uncultured Nitrospira sp.
GTCGTATTTTCAGCGGCACACCAGGAATTCAGGGCGAGGGTGGCGCCGATGGTCAGTGCACAGGCGGAGAGAACCAATCGCTTCATGGAAACCTCCTCAGAATGATGATGACGAAGAATGAGTCGTGCCGAATCGTCGATGCTGCGGGTCAGGCCCTGCCTGATTGTGGCATCGCTGCCGCAAGGTCTGTTGCCAGCTTGCGGAAAGTAACGGGCAGAGGCTCAGGTGTTCGGCCGCGGCCAGATTGTTCCGTTCATGGTGCATGATCCGATTGGCGGTCGCGACCGTCCATTCTGGGCAGGGGCGTTCCATGAGCTGCAGGGGCGTGCCCGGTTCGACCGTGCCTTCCTGGATGACCCGGACATACCAGCCTGTGAAGCCGGTGCGTTCCATTTGTACCGCCAAATCTTTGATCTGCCAGCGACGGGCGAGTTTCCAGCAGGGCTGTCTGGGTTGAGAAATCTGCACGACGGCCGTACCCGCTGAAAAGACATCGCCGATGCAGACATCGGCTTCCGTGAGCCCCTCCAGCGTGAAATTCTCGCCGAATGCGCCGCCGGTGAGACGATGGGGCGGCAGGATCCCGCGCCAATACAACCAGTGCTCCGACGGATAGGCACAGACCGCCTTGTCGACGCCTCCGTGATGGACGAGATCCGCCTGTCCATCTCCTGCCAGATTGTGCCGGCCAAGCCGGATCTGGCCCGGGGTAGAGCGCTTGAACATCCCGGTTGTCCAGGGCGTTGAGTCCGGATCGTCCGCACAGTCGCTGTGCTCACTGGACGGGAGCCCCACCTGGATCGATCGTATGAGCCCGCTTGTGTTCTGCACAGCCCCGTCCCTTCCGCCACGAGTTTTCCGCTTTTCCCGGCCGCAGTCAACCTAGTGCCCGGGACGAGAAGGCGTCAAAGCGTTTGTTCTGATTAGTATCATCACTTCCATTTATGATAAAACGCGGCATGGAATTTCGCCATCTCCGGTATTTTCTCGCCGTGGCCGATGCGCTGCATTTCACCAAGGCCGCCGAAAGGCTGCCGGTTTCCCAGCCGGCGTTGTCCGCGCAGATCAAGCAGCTGGAGCAGGAAGTGGGGGTGCCGCTGTTCGATCGCGTGGGGCGATCGGTTCAATTGACGCGGGCCGGATCGATTTTTCGCGAGCATGCCCGGCGGGCCTTGCGGGAGATGGAACTGGCGCAAGTGGCGATTGCCGAGGAAGAGGGGCTCCAGCGGGGGACCCTCACGGTCGGTGTCGTTCAAACCGTGAACGCCTATCTGATTCCCGAAATCGTCGGCCGCTTCTCGACCCTGCATCCGCTGGTATCGCTCAAGCTCGACGAACTGTCCGGTCCGGACATTGAGGCCGGCGTCAAGAACGGGTCGCTGGGTGTCGCTATCGGGTTCGTGCCGGTGGTGTCGGACCGCATCGAGAGCCAGCCGCTGTTTGAAGAAGACTTTGTGTTGATCGCCTCCCCCAGGCACCGGTTTGCCGGGCGCCGGCACCTGTCCCTGTCGGCCCTGGCGCAGGAGTCGTTGATTCTGCTGCCGAATATGTTCTGCACCCGACGCTTGTTGGATGGGTGTTTCGAGCAGGCCGGTGTCCAGCCCAAGATTATCGTGGAAATGAATTCCATCGAGGGGATTCTGGCGACCGTTCGCAGGAGCAACCTCTCCACGGTCTTGCCGCGCTTGTCTCTCGGGCTGGCGCGTAACCGGACGCTCCGAGCCATTACGCTGAAGAACCCCACACCTCGTCGAGGCATTGGGCTCTTATGGAAAAGGGGAGGCTACAGGAGCGGGGCGGCCAAGGCGCTGACCGATCAGGTGCGGGCTGTCGTGGGTGAGCATTGGC
>CABVRO010000083.1:5166-14867 GCA_902500715.1 uncultured Nitrospira sp.
GGGGCGGCCAAGGCGCTGACCGATCAGGTGCGGGCTGTCGTGGGTGAGCATTGGCCGTCATGAGCACGTTCGCCGGCTCCACTGACCCGCGGGCTTTGTCCTAGCAGGTTGCGGAAAAACTCACTTTTTGCCTCAAAGCGCACGCTGGGCTCCACGTGCCGTCCCGCATCAATACACACTACAGGATGCGCAAACAGGCCGCCCAGCCAGGCCGCAGCGAGCGAAGGGGCGAATCGTACTCTTACGGTACGGTGAGCCGCTGAGTGACGCGAGAACGCCGCTGGACGGCCTTTTTCTGCATCCTGTTAGCCGGCTGGGAGTCGGCTTCAGGTCGCCTGAAATCAGCCTCCCCGTACGGACCGCTTATCACCTGTTCATGTGTGTGGGCGTGTCGTCTCCGGGTCTTGCCGGCAGGGGCGTCGAGGCGCAATATCTGTGGTCCCGCGGTCAGATAGGGTATGATAGCAGGGGGAAATCAGCCGGCATGAAACGTCTCACATGAGAAGGGCTCATGTCTGTGCGCGACGATGGAACGACGACCTGGCTGTTCGCGAGCGTGGGCGGTGAGCAGGTGACGCAGCAGGCGCAGGTGACCAAGGGACGGAAGGAATAGCGGCGATGGCTGAATCCGTGCGATTTGCAACCCTGGTGAAGCGATGGATGATCGGGCTGTGTGCGGCCTGCCTGCTGGCGGTGGGGGTCTATGTGTTGATGACCCGATCCGGTGAAGCCCAGCCACGCCAGGCGGAGAAGCGGCCAGCCATGGGGGCCCGGAGCACGCCGGTCGTGGCGGTGGCAGCCAAAACCAGCGAAATCAATATCTACCTGAACGGTCTGGGTTCGGTAATCCCGATGAACACCGTCACGGTGAAGAGCCGGGTGGACGGCCAGTTGATGCGGGTGCTCTTCAAGGAAGGGCAGCTCGTGCATAGCGGCGAATTGCTGGCGCAGATCGATCCGCGGCCGTTCGAGGTGCAGCTGATTCAGGCCGAAGGACAAATGGCTCGCGATCAGGCGCAAATGAAAAATGCGCAGCTGGATCTGGAGCGCTACCGGGATCTCTACAAACAAAACTTCATTCCCAAGCAGCAGCTCGACACGCAGGAAGCGCTGGTGCGGCAGTACGAGGGCATCGTCAAGGCCGATCAGGGCCAGATCGATAATGCCAAGCTGCAATTGACCTATTCCAGCATTGCCGCGCCGATCAACGGGCGGGTGGGGTTGCGCCTGGTGGATGCCGGCAATATCGTCCATGCCAACGATCCCAACGGGTTGTTGGTGATTACGCAATTGCAGCCTATCACGGTCGTGTTCGCCCTGGCGGAGGACCATTTGCCGTCTGTCTTCGAGCGGCTCAAGGCCGGGAAGCAATTGGTCGTGGAGGCCTTCGACCGGGAGCAAAAGCGAAAGTTGGCCACGGGAACCCTGCTCACCGTCGATAATCAGATCGATCCGACCACCGGCACCGTCCGCCTGAAAGCGGTGTTTCCGAACGATGACAGCTCGCTGTTTCCCAATCAGTTTGTGAATGCCCGGTTGCTCCTGGATATCAAGCAGGGTGTGACGGTGGTGCCGTCCGCGGCCGTTCAGCGCGGGCCGAAGGGCACGTTCGTCTATGTGGTGAACGAGGCGGAGCAAACGGTCAGCGTGCGAGCCGTGACGGTGGGCGTCGCGCAGGGAGAAGAAGCCGCCATCGACACGGGTTTGACCTCAGGCGAGGTGGTGGTCGTGGACGGGACCGAAAAGTTGCGCGAAGGCAGCAAGGTCGAGCTGCGTCCGGCAGCCGGAGCGGTCCCGGCCAGTCAGGAGGCGCCGGCGCCCGGCGGTGAGGGGCGCACACGAGGGAAGCGGACGTGAACCCGTCGCGGCTGTTCATCGTCCGGCCTGTGGCGACGGTCCTGACGATGATCGCCATTCTCCTGGCCGGGGCGCTGGCCTATCGCCAGCTGCCTGTCTCCGCCCTGCCGCAAGTCGATTACCCGACCATTCAGGTGATGACGTTTTATCCCGGGGCCGGACCGGATGTCATGACCTCGTCGATCACCGCGCCGCTGGAACGGCAGTTCGGGCAAATGCCCGGGCTGAACCAGATGACCTCCACGAGCTCAGGCGGCAGTTCGGTCGTCACCCTGCAATTCAGCCTCGATATCGATCTGGATGTGGCCGAGCAGGAAGTGCAGGCGGCGATGAATGCGGCGGCCACGTTTCTGCCGCGCGATCTGCCGGCTCCCCCGGTCTATAGCAAGGTCAATCCGGCCGACGCGCCGATCCTCACCCTGGCCTTGACCTCCGCCACGCTGCCCCTGCCCCAAGTGCGGGACTTCGCGGAAACCCGGTTCGCGCAAAAGATTTCACAATTGTCCGGCGTCGGCCTGGTGAGCATCAGCGGCGGACAGCGGCCCGCCGTGCGCATCCAAGCCAATCCCCGCGCCTTGGCTGCCTATGGATTGACGTTGGAGGATCTGCGCACCGTCGTGGCCGCCGCGAACGTCAATCAGGCCAAAGGCGGATTCGACGGACCCCGGCGCGCGTCCATCATCAACGCCACCGACCAATTGTTTGCCGGCAAAGATTACAAAGCGTTGATCGTCGCCTATCGCAACGGAGCTCCGGTCCGGTTATCCGAGGTCGCCGAGGTGATCGACGATGTCGAGAATACCAAGCAGGCGGCATGGATGAATGAGACGCCGGCCGTGATCGTCAACATCCAGCGCCAGCCGGGGACGAATGTCATCGAAGTCGTCGATCGGGTCAAGCGGCTGCTGCCGCAATTGCAAGGGACCCTGCCCTCTTCGGTGCAGGTCTCGGTGTTGACCGACCGCACCACTTCGATCCGCGCGACCGTTCGCGATGTGCAGTTCGAGTTGGTGCTTGCGGTGGCACTTGTCATCCTGGTGATCTTCCTGTTTCTCCGGACGTTACCCGCCACGGTGATTCCGGCGGTGGCGGTGCCCCTGTCGCTGATCGGCACGTTCGGTGTCATGTACCTGATGGGCTTCAGTTTGAATAACCTGACGTTGATGGCGTTGACCATCTCGACCGGCTTCGTGGTGGACGATGCCATCGTGATGATCGAGAACATCGCGCGGTACATCGAACAGGGGGAGTCGCCGCTTCAGGCGGCGCTCAAAGGATCGAAGCAGATCGCCTTTACCATCCTGTCGCTGACGGTGTCTCTGATCGCCGTGCTCATTCCCTTGCTGTTCATGGGCGATGTGGTCGGGCGCCTGTTCCGTGAATTTGCCGTCACGCTGAGCATCACCATCCTCATCTCCGCGGTCGTGTCGCTCACCCTGACGCCGATGATGTGCGCCCGGCTGTTGCGTGCGCGGCGGGCCGAACAGCCGGGCCGGTTTTCGCAGGCATCGCAACGGATGTTGGATCGTATCATTGCCGGGTACGGTCGAAGTTTGCAGTGGGTGCTCCGTCGTCAGCGCGCCACGCTGGTCGTGACGGGCGGCACCCTGGCGCTCACCGCGCTGCTCTTCCTGCTCATTCCCAAGGGTTTCTTTCCGCTTCAGGATACCGGTGTCATTCTCGGGATCACGGAAGGACCGCAAGCCGTGTCCTTCGGCACCATGGGAGAACGGCAACAGGCGTTGGCGCGCGCGATTCTCGAAGAGTCGGCCGTGGAAAGCCTGTCCTCCTTCATCGGGGTCGATGGGACGAATACCACCCTCAACAGCGGGCGAATGTATATCAATCTGAAGCCGTTGGCGGAACGGATGGCCGGGGCGGGCGAGATTATCCGGCGGATTGAAGCACGCGTGGCGGACGTGGACGGAATTACCCTGCACCTGCAGCCGGTGCAGGATCTCACCGTGGAAGACCGGGTCAGCCGCACGCAGTTCCAATACACGTTGGAGGATGCCGATCCGGAGGAGTTGAACCGCTGGGCGCCAAAGCTGCTGGAGAGCCTGCAGCAACGGCCTGAGTTACGCGACGTGAGCAGCGATCAACTCACGCAAGGACTCGCGTCCCTGGTGGAGATCGACCGCAATACCGCCTCCCGTATGGGCATCACGCCGCAACTCATCACCGACACGCTCTACGATGCTTTCGGCCAGCGACAGGTCTCCACCATGTTCACGCAACTGAACCAGTACCGCGTCATTCTTGAAGTGATGCCGGAATTTCAGAAAGGGCCGGAGGCGCTGCAGCAGTTGGAAGTGCGCGGAAGCGGCGGGTCGGTGCCGTTGAACGTCTTCACGCGGGTCACCCAAACCATGGTGCCGTTGGTCATCAGCCGGCAGGGCCAGTTTCCTGCCGTGACGATCTCGTTCAATCTTGCGCCGGGAGAGTCTCTCGGTGCAGCGGTGACGGCGATCCGGCAGGTGACGCAAGAACTCGGTATGCCCGCGAGCATCCGCGGGAGTTTCCAGGGCGCCGCGCAAGCCTTTCAAAGCTCTTTGGAACATGAACCCCTGCTGATCCTGGCCGCACTGATTGCGGTGTATATCGTGCTCGGGATCTTGTATGAGAGTTACATTCATCCGCTCACGATCCTGTCCACCTTGCCCTCTGCGGGAGTCGGCGCGCTGCTGGCCCTGATGTTGTTCCGTATGGAGTTCAGCATCATCGCGCTGATCGGCATCATTCTCCTGATCGGCATCGTGAAGAAGAATGCCATCATGATGATCGATTTCGCCTTGGAGGCGGAACGCAACGAGGGCAAGCCGCCGGAACAGGCCATTTACGAAGCCGGACTCCTGCGTTTTCGCCCGATCATGATGACGACCATGGCGGCGCTCTTCGGGGCCTTGCCCCTGGCGATGGGCTCGGGAGTCGGATCGGAGTTGCGGCAACCACTCGGGATTGCCATCGTCGGTGGATTGGTGGTGAGCCAGTTGCTGACTCTCTACACGACCCCGGTCGTGTATCTTGCCCTGGATCGATTGGCGGCCCGGTTTCGGCGCGACTCTGTGCAGATGCCGATGTCTGAGACGGTCCCGGCAGGTCCGAGATGAACCTGTCAGCACCCTTCGTACGACGGCCGGTCGCCACGACGTTGCTCACCATCGGTGCGACGCTGGTGGGGATCGTGGCGTTTCAATTCCTGCCTGTGGCCTCTCTCCCGCAAGTCGAGTTTCCCACGATCAACGTCTCGGCATCGTTGCCCGGGGCGAGCCCCGAGACGATGGCCTCGTCCGTCGCCGCGCCGTTGGAACGGCAGTTCACCCGGATCGCCGGCGTGACCGAGATGACCTCTACGAGCACGATCGGCGGCACGAACGTGACGCTGCAGTTCGAGCTCAACCGGGATATCGACGGCGCCGCGCGGGACGTGCAGGCGGCGATCAACGCGGCGCGCGCCGATCTGCCCTCGAATCTGCCGACCGTTCCACGATACGGCAAGGTAAATCCTGCCGACGGGCCCATTCTCATCCTTGCCTTGACGTCCGAACTCGTGACTCGCGGGCAGATGTACGATGCGGCGTCGAGCATCCTGCAGCAGAAACTGTCTCAGGTCGAAGGCGTCGGGCAGGTCGTCGTGGGAGGCGGGTCCCTGCCGGCGATCCGGGTGGATCTCAATCCGACTGCCTTGAATAAGTATGGCATTGGACTGGGAGACGTGCGCCAGGTCTTGACCGGTACGAATGTGAATCGTCCGAAAGGGCAACTGACAAGCGACGACCGTACCTGGGAGATCCGCACCAACGATCAACTCCACCAGGCGGAGGAGTACCTGCCCTTGATCGTGGCCTATCGAAACGGGCGGGCCGTACAACTGTCCGATGTGGCCTCGGTGGAGACGTCCGTCGAAGATCTCCGGACTATGGGGGTGGCAAACGGGATCCCGGCGGTCCTGGTGATTATCTACCGGCAGGCCGGCGCGAACATCATCGAAACAGTGGACCGGCTTCGTGCGCGATTGCCCCAATTGGAAGCCTCGCTGCCCGGCAGTATGTCGCTGTCGATCGTGATGGACCGGACGCCCGTCATCCGCGCGTCGTTGCACGACGTCGAACGAACGCTCGCCATTTCGGTCGGGCTGGTGATTCTGGTGGTGTTTGTGTTCCTCAGAAACCTGCGCGCCACCTTGATCCCGGCGGTGGCGGTGCCTGTGTCGCTGATTTCCACGTTCGGCGTGATGTACCTGTTCGGGTACAGTCTCGACAATCTTTCCCTCATGGCGCTGACCATCGCCACCGGCTTCGTGGTGGACGATGCCATCGTGGTGCTCGAAAACATCACGCGCTACCGGGAGCAGGGGCTGTCGCCGATGGATGCAGCCCTCCGGGGCGCGAAAGAGATTGCGTTTACCGTCGTGTCGATGACCTTCTCGCTGGTGGCGGTGTTCATTCCGATCTTTTTGATGGGCGGCATGCTCGGCCGGCTGTTTCGTGAATTTGCGGTGACGCTCTCGACCGCCATCCTGGTGTCGTTGGTGGTGTCGCTCACGACCATCCCCATGCTCTGCGCGCGGGTGCTGAAGTCGGAGCCGACGGCTAGGCATGGCTGGTGGTATCGCATCAGCGAGCGGGGGTTCGGTGTGTTGTCCGGCGGATATGCGAACAGCCTGCGCTGGGTGCTCCGCCATCCGCGCACCATGCTGGTGGTGACGTTGGGCACCATGGCGCTCACGGTGTATTTGTATATCCTCGTGCCGAAGGGCTTTTTCCCTCAGCAGGACACGGGGCGGCTCTTCGGAAATATTCAAGCCGCGCAGGACATCTCGTTTCAGGCAATGCGTCAGAAGCTTACCGAAGTGGTGGAGATCATCAAGAGCGATCCCGCCGTTGCGAGTATCACCGGGTTTACCGGAGGCGGCGGCCATGCGGGTACCACCAATACAGGACGCATGTTCATCGCGCTCAAGCCTCTGGAAGAGCGAGGGATCAGTTCCGATGAAGTGATTGCCCGATTGCGCCCCAAGCTGGCGAAGGTGCCGGGCGCGCCGACCTATTTACAGGCGATTCAGGATTTGCGTATCGGCGGTCGAGCGAGCAGCGCGCAATATCAATATACTCTGCAGAGTGTGGATCTGGCCGAGCTCAACGCCTGGGCGCCGAAGGTCGAGGCCAAGTTGCGGACTGTCCCGGAGATCGTGGATGTGAACAGCGATCAGCAGGATCGAGGGCAGCAATCGCTGGTGGTCTTCGACCGGGTCACGGCCTCGCGACTGGGCTTAAGTCCTCAATTGATCGACGACACGCTCTACGATGCCTTCGGTCAGCGGCAGGTCTCGATTATGTATACGCCGCTCAATCAGTACCATGTCGTGATGGAGGTGGCGCCGCAATATTGGCAGAACCCCTCTGCGCTCCACGATATCTACGTCCGCTCGCCGAACGGCGGGCAAGTGCCGTTGAGTGCCGTGACGCGATACGAGCCGGCCAACACCATCCTCTCGGTGAATCACCAGGGGCAGTTCCCCGCCGTGACGTTGTCGTTCAACATGGCGCCGGGCGCATCGCTCGGGCAGGCGGTGCTCGCTGTCGATCAGGCGATGCATGACATCGGTCTGCCCGCGACTGTGCGCGGTACGTTTCAAGGCACGGCGAAGGCGTTTCAGTCGTCGGTCGAAAATCAGCCGTGGCTGATTCTGGGGGCGCTCGTTACGGTGTACATCGTGCTGGGCATTCTCTACGAGAGTTACATCCACCCGATCACGATTCTTTCGACGTTGCCCTCAGCCGGCGTCGGCGCGTTGCTGGCCCTGCTTCTGTTCAAGACGGAGCTGAGCATGATCGCGTTGATCGGGATCATGTTGCTGATCGGCATCGTGAAAAAGAACGCCATCATGATGATCGACTTCGCGTTACAGAGCGAACGGATGGCGGAAGGGAAGACTCCGCAGGAAGCGATCTACGAAGCCTGCCTGTTGCGGTTCCGTCCGATCATGATGACCACGGCGGCGGCCTTGTTGGGCGCGCTTCCGCTGGCGGTGGGCATGGGGGTGGGATCGGAGTTGCGGCGGCCGCTCGGCATTGCGATCGTCGGCGGCCTGCTCGTGAGCCAGGTCCTCACCCTCTATACGACTCCCGTCGTCTACCTCTTCCTCGATCGCCTGAGGCTTCGATGGGTACGAGCCCGGGCGGCCGCTCTGCCGTCACGATTGCCGGCGACGCCGGAGGAAACCACCCGCGCCTGAGCCCATCGGCGCAGCCGTAGGCTCCTGTGCTTGTTCCTGTGCGACTTGTTTGGATTGGCCGAACGCCCTCGGTAGGAGGATTGGCGGGGCTCTGTTCCCCTCCGTTCCACCAGGGCCAGCGAAGGCGATTCTTGCACCGGTTCCGGCTAGTTGCGACGAAGCTGGACGCACTCCATGTCCGCAAGCCTGCGGGAGGGCCCGGATGTTTTCCCGCAGTTGCGTGTGGGGAGGCACGGCAGGAGGATCCGGTCTGGCTCCGTTCAGCCGAGCGGAAAGCGCTACTTCGCGCGCGTGTGAGCGACCAATTCCTGGAGTGTCTTCAGATCCAAGGCCCCCGGTACGAGATCGTTGCCGACGATGAAGGCCGGTGTGCCGCCGATACCGAGGGTTTTGGCGAGCGCACGGTTGCGATCGATGATCGGTTGCCATTCCGGTCGGGTCATATCCTGATCGAGTCGATTCACGTCCAGCCCGGTCTCCGTTGCGATACGGAAGAGTTGTTCTTTGGTGAGATCGTCTTTCGCCGCCAGCAGAGCTTCATGAAATGCCCGGTGTCTGCCTTGCAGGTTCGAGGCGAGCGCCGCCTTGGCCGCCCATTCCGATGTCTCTCCAAGAATCGGAAAGTCTTTGTACACCACCCGCACCCGGGCGTCGCTCTGTTGCAGTTGGGTGAGAGCCGATGCTGCTTTCTTACAATACCCGCAGCGATAGTCGAAGAACTCGACTACGGTCACGTCGCCGGCTGGATTTCCACTGACCGGGCTAGCCGGGTCGTTGAGCAGCTCTTGCTGATGTGTCGCGAGGGCGGCCTTCTGCCGTTCTTGCTCCTCCGCCGCCCGTTTGTTTTCCAGCGACTGCAACGATTGCTCAATGACTTCAGGATGGGCTCGAATGTACTGCTCGATCATCTGCTCCAGGGCTTGCCTGGTGACCGGCTCGCCGGCCGGTCCGGCTGCCCGGACCTCGAGAGGCGAGAGGAGGGTGCAAGCAGTGAGTGCGAGGCTGATGGAAAGGAGAAGTCGGTCGCTGCCCGGGTTCATTCTGCCTCCGTTTCGGATGAAGGTGATGGGGTGTCGCTCGATGCGAGAACGCGCGGCATTATACAAGAATCCGTTGTCTGAGAAACTGGGGGCGCGCGCAGCGAGATTCTTGAACGTCGTAGGGCGGGAAGCGCAGTGGCCGAATCCGGTCAATTGGCCGGGTCGACGGGCAATTTGGTGATCTTGATCAACCGGTGAGCCTCATCCAGTTCAACGCTCACATGGTCGCCGATGCTGAGGCCCTGTAGAAGACGACGGTTGATGACCGGGAGGGTTTGTGATTCCCCGGATGGCATCCGGATGGTGAGGGTCAGGGTGTCCTGATCGATCGAGAGAATCGTGCCGCCCAATAGGGCGATCTCCGTCGTCGGACCGGCGGCGAAACCGGAGATGACCGGAGTACCAAGGAGTAACGTGAGTATGGCCAGGATGTGCAGGCCCATAACCCATGATAGCCGATGCCGCTGTCTGCTCGGAACGAGCACTCTTCCCTGGCGTGCATGGACAGAAGGCCTAGCCTGAATTATTCGTGATTCTGGCAAGAAAAAAGGCCATCGAGTCTCCAC
>CABVRO010000084.1:0-10285 GCA_902500715.1 uncultured Nitrospira sp.
GTGATGACGAATTCCTGTTCGAGCACGGGCAAGGCGGCGGTCGATGCAGCCAGGGCAGAGGGGAAACGGGTGGGCCTGTTGCGGCTTCGGATGATTCGACCCTGGCCGGCGGATGCCATCCGTGGCGCATTGCGGGGGCGTCGGGCTGTGGCGGTGTTGGATCAGAATCTCGCGCCGGGGCAGGGTGGCATTCTGTTTCAGGAAATTTCCGCCTCGCTGTATCACGAAGTCGAGCGGCCGCGGGCACTGTGCTCCTTCATCGGAGGGCTCGGGGGACAGAATCTATCGGTGGGGGCGTTTCGCGCGATCTTCGAGCAAACGGCGAACGCCGGAGTCAGCGGGAAAGGAATCGGTCCGATCCTTCTCTACACTCAAGCCGAACATCGGGAGATGACTCAGCTCCAGATGGTAGCGACAGAAAGCGTGCAACGTGAAGAAGAAATCCTACTGACCTTTCGGACGCTGCGAGATACGAACCGCGAGAGACGCCATGTGGCAACGAGAGACGTTTAAGAAGATCAAACAGATTCCGAGTGAGGAGCACGTGCTTCCAGGAAGCGCGCTCTGTGCCGGGTGCGGCGGGTTGGAGTCGTTGCGACTCGCTGCGAAAGTGCTCGGCGACGATGTCGTGTATGTCAACGCTGCCGGTTGCTTCACCATGTTGGCGGCCTATCCCTATACGTCATTCAAGGGCTCATGGCTCTATACGACGATGGGCTCCGCGCCTGCCGGTGCGCAGGGCGTACGTGATGCGTTGGACGTATTGATCGCCAAAGGTCGGTTACCGAGGAGCGAAAACCTGAAGGTCGTGGTGCTGGGGGGCGACGGCTCGACCTACGATATGGCGCTGTCCTCCACCTCGGGTGCGATGAATCGCGGACTCGATTTCTATTACATCTGTTATGACAACGAAGCGTACGGAAACACCGGCATGCAGCTGTCCCCGGCGACTCCCTACGGTGCGCGAACGGCCACCTCTCCTTGCAGCCTGCAGCATCCGAGCGGGGCATCTCAAGAGAAGAAAGACATCTTTGAAATCTGGCGCGCGCACACACCGCCGTATATCGCGACCGTCGCGCCGCGGTACCCGCTGGATCTGGAGGAAAAAT
This sequence comes from uncultured Nitrospira sp., assembly GCA_902500715.1. Classification (GTDB taxonomy): domain Bacteria; phylum Nitrospirota; class Nitrospiria; order Nitrospirales; family Nitrospiraceae; genus Nitrospira_A. The sequence goes on from CABVRO010000084.1 coordinate 1,110, forward strand.
TTGCGCGGGCGGCTGCCTTCACGGGGCCGAAGATGTTTCTCGCCTTAGCCGCCTGTCCGACCGGCTGGCTCTACGATCCAGGGGAAACGCCGGAAGTCGCCAAGCTGGCGGTTGAAACCGGACTCTGGCCTTTGAAAGAGGCGATCAACGGAGTGGTTACTCACACGTACATTCCGAAGCGCAAGCCGGTCGAGGCCTATCTCAAGTTGCAGGGACGGTTCCGGCACCTGTTTGAGCCGACCGTGCAGAGTGAGGCGATTCAGCATATTCAAGCCCGGGTGGACGCCTACTGGGAGCGGGCAACCAGGGAGGGATCGTGATTCGACAAACCGCTGTTCCGCTGCTGTTCTTCGCGGCACTCCTCGCGAGCGGCTGCGCGGAGCCGAAGGCTGCATCCGGCATCAATGGCGTGACGCCGGTTCATTTGCCGGATGTGCGCACGCCGGTCCAGCTCGATGCCGATGCCCGACAGGAACATCGCGCCGTCATGCTCCAACATTTGGAGACGGTTCAAGCGATCGTCGCCGCGCTGGCCGACGAGGATTACAGGCTTGCTCAAGGCTTGGCCGAAACCCACTTGGGCTTTTTCATGCATCGGCACGCGATGGCCCGCCAGCAGCCGGAGAACTTTCCGCCGGCCTACCATGACCTGGCGATGGCGCACCATGAAGCCGCGGAAAAACTGGCCGATGCGATGCCGTCGCGGGATCTGAAGCAGATCCTGCCCGAGTTCAACAACGTACTGAAAGCCTGTGTTGCCTGTCACTTGGAGTACAAACTGCGTAGTTCATAACCAAGGAGATCCGCATGTCCGAAGGAAAGATCAGCGTCACGTTCGAGCAGGATCACGACCGTCTCGATGCCCTGTTCACGACGTTTCAGGAGCAGAAGCGAAAGGATTTCGCCAAGGCCAAGGAGGCGTTCGTTGCCTTCAAGTTCGGCCTGCAACGCCACATCGTCTGGGAAGAAGACGTGTTGTTTCCCAAGTGGGAGGAGAACTCCGGTATGGCGGAAGGCGGTCCGACGCAGGTCATGAGAACCGAGCATCGGATGATCGGCGATTGCCTGGAAGCGATTCACCAGAAGGTCCAGTCGCAGGATCCGGAGAGCGATCGGGACGAGCAGCGGCTGTTGGATATTCTGAAGTCGCACAACATGAAGGAGGAACGGATTCTCTATCCGTCGATCGATCAGGTGATCAGCGATCAGGAACGGGCAGAGTTGTATCAAGCGATGAAAGACATCCCTGAAGAGCGGTACCGCACCTGTTGCGGGAGCGGGCACTCATGAGTCGCCCGAGTGTAGGTGCTGCTCTGTGCATCCTGGGATTGCTGGTCGTAGCCTTAGTGCCGCGATGGACCTATGCGGTGCCGTACGGCAGCGTGATTGCCCCGGAGGTGGAGGCGCTGTCGATTGCGTGGACGATGGCAGACGCCGGTGGCATGGTAGCCAATCCGCACAGCGATTTGATCTTTCGGGCGACGGGCGCTTCCACCTGCCTGGATTGCCATCGGGCGGGCAAAGAGGGGACGGTGAGTCCGCAAGTCCAGGACAATGCATTGGTCCAGGAGCTCAAAGCTAAGGCCAAGGGTGTTCATGGCCCCGGACGATTCGCGGATTGTCTGCGATGCCATGCCGGGGGCAATAAGGGCGTGGAAAAGTACCGGAAGTGACTAGGAGCAAAGAGCCGATGGCGTATGGCTTATAGAACGAACCAAGAGTCGCAGGACTTATTGATGACGTAGTTTCGTTCTGGCTCTCGGCTAGAAGCCATATGTTATCAGCTCTACTTTTCTGAGAGATGAGTGTCACGTATGACGTCTGTTCGGCTGCGTGTCCTTGTGGCGACTGTCGTCGTGGTGACGGCGGTGGCTGGGGCTCTGATCTTCGAGGCCCTGCTCAGTCTCGACGAGATCACTCCTTTCGGGCATACGCGGTATGGTCACGCAGCCGGCTGGATCGGCCTCGCCGTGATCCTGCTGGTATGTGTGTATCCATTGCGCAAGCGAATCAGCCCAGCCCGCCGCTGGCCACGAGGCTGGTTTCGAGTTCATATGGTGGCGGGGGTGGTGGGCCCGCTGCTGATTTTTCTGCACTCCGGCGCACATTATCACGCGTTGGTGCCGATTCTCGCGATGCTGTCCATGGTGATCGTGGTCGTCAGCGGGATCGTCGGACAGGCGGTGCATGCATTCAGCCTGAGAGCGCTCAACGATCAACGCCGCCGACTCCAGCACGAAGGATTATCCGAGGGCGATATCGACGCGCAGTTGCATGGCATGGCGTCTCAAGAGGAAGCGTTCCGCATGTGGCAGGCGATCCACGCGCCGATGACGCTGATGTTTCTCGTGCTCACGCTGTTGCATGTAGCGGGTGCGTTCTTCTTCGCGGGAATCTCGTGACGGATGCGATACCATCCGCTGCCAAGAACTGCGGTGCCGGTGGTGGCTCTGGTGACGCTCGTGCTTGTCGCCTGGATCGGCTGGGGATCGGTGAGAAGTCCCGCCTCGTTCTGGGCACCGGGAGATTTGAGCCGATACCACGTCGATCAAGCGGGGTGTACCCACTGCCATGAACCATTCCGTGGCCCCAGTCCGGCGCGCTGTGTGAGTTGCCATTCGGAGCGGTATTTCGAGAATCGCGCGACGCCTGCCGTGACGACCTGGCATCGTGACCTGGTAGTACAAGGCACGGCCTGCACGGCCTGCCACACCGAACATCGCGGCGCGCTGGCTCAAATCACCGAACGAGCGAGGACTAACCCCCACGGTGAATTCGTATTTCGTGCGACCGGCACCGGTTCCTGCACGGCCTGTCACGAGTTCGGTCCGAGAGTCGCGACCAAGCCGACGCTGAGAGACGAGCCGATCGTGCAGCGGTTGTATGAAAGCGGGCGTGGCGCGCATCAACCCGGTCGTATCGCCGAGTGCCTCGCCTGTCATGGCAGGGGAGCATCGTGAAGAGAGTGTGATGGAGTGACGATGCGATTGAATCTCGAACAAGCGTTTCCCACCGAGCAAGCCCTGCGCGACATGATCGTGACGCGAAAGATCTGTTTCGACCACGACCCGTTCTACGTCAAGACCGGCGCCGGCGATGTGGTGCAGATCGGCTTCCAGCTGAACCTCTATGCGGCATTTCACGATCCGACCCAGCTGCCGCTCAATGATGATACTGAGCATCGTGACATTCTGAGTGATCTGCAGCGGCTCTGCCGGGTGTTCTTTCAGACGCTCGATCTGCTCAAGCCGTGCGAACATCCGCAACCGCCCGCGCATAGGATCGTGTTTTCCCCTGAACGAAAAAATCGCGCCGAAGTCTGCCTGCAGGTCCCCATCTTCGACCTGGCGCACTATGCCGACAGCTCGGCTCGCCAGGTGCGGGATCTTCTTACGACGGCGGAATGTCTGCTGACGCATGTCGGAGCAAGACGGCGGGTGTGGGATGAAGAGGGGCGCAAACCGGAGTCTTCCATCGGTGAGTGTGAAGCCCGTGCGGGTGCAGAAGGAGGCTAGGTTTGCGCACGCGTGCAAAGCCGGATTGAGGTGGAATCATTCTCTATAATCGTCATATGTAGATATGGTAGGAAGTGCTGCCTATCGAGTCTCGATTAGTCGAATCATCGGTGCCAGGTGTTGCGGAAGGGTAAGGCCGGTATGAGTAGGAACATACGATATAGGGATGAATCCATGGGCGAGATCCGTGTCGTTCCGGATTTTGTCCCCCCTCCTCCACAATTGGCATTTCGTGATGAGGGTGTCAAAGCGACATCAGCATGGAAGGAAAAAGCGCCGAATTCTTCAAGAGCGAAGCATCGAGGCACCACTCGCAATACCAGCGCATGATTCGCCGCTTGCTCGAGGCCTATGTCGAGAGGCAGCTTCAGAATCTTCTCTCACGTTCGCCGCGGGCAGGCGGACGGTTTGTAAGGGCAGTGCTGCGTAGCTCTCGTGTATCAGACCATAGAATCAAGCAAGGCTGCTCGATATGACGTGGTTCTTATTTGCCTGAAGAGCCGACATCCTGTGAATTCAAAGTTGACCGAGCTAATACCTTCGATGTGAGCTATCGTCAGCCGTCGTAACTGCTGTTCTTGCTCCTTAGCGTGCGCTATACTTCGAACATAGGAGTGTCATGTATGACCAAGATAATTCCTCCTCCTGGATTCGACGACCTTTCAGTTGATGAACGGATCGACTTTGTGCAATCGCTCTGGGACCGGATCGCTGTGACTCCTGAGCAAGTGCCCGTGCCTGAATGGCACCGGCGGATCATTCGAGAACGCCTTGAGGCATACCGGGAGAATCCCGCAGCCGGTCGGCCCTGGACGGAGGCCCGGTCGGAGATTGAACGTAAGTTGCGGGAGCGTTGATCCGACGGATGGCACGGCGGCTCGTCGTCCAACCCCAGTCCGACCTCGACATCCAAGCTGCTGCTGTATGGTACGAAGACCAGCGATCCGGCTTGGGTGTGAGATTTCTGGACGAACTTGATCTCTTGTTCCAGCGTATCGATTACAATCCTCGGCAATTCCCGCGAATGGAAGGCGAGGTCCGCCGTGCCCTCCTTCGACACTTTCCCTATGGTGTGTATTTCATCGAAGCGGTAGATGCCATCGCAGTGCTGGCGGTTCTTCACCTGCATCGAGAACCGGATATGTGGAAGAGTCGAAGTTGATTCCTCTGAGATCAAGCGCCTCCAAGGCCAGAACCGAGTCGAGCATTGGGTGGACAGTCGCGTGTTTAGGCTGAAGCTGCCGAGTCCGCTGTAGGGGCAGGTCGGAGCAGATCTCATAATTAATGAGGCAGACAATTGAAGGAATGATGCCTCACCAAACTCTTGCCGTGTTTCTGGAGATGCTCAAAAAGGCGACCCGTGAGATGCCTCAGGACTACTTCCAGTTACGGGTGGCCGGAAAGGATACGCCGATCTGCCGCGAGCGAGTCTACTGTTATGAGCTGTATCACCAGCTTCGAGTGGCGCTGCCGCATGATTTTCACTTCTCCTTGACGGGAGAAGTAGACAAGAGCGGGCACCCAATCATTCGCACCTCTCCCTTAAACCGCAGGAAGCCGGATTTTCTTGTGCACTCTACCGGAAACATGAAGGGCAATCTTTTGGCCGCCGAAGTGAAGCCTGGCATCGCCGGGATTCGCGACATGGAGAAAGACATCGAGACGCTCATCTCCTGTCTTGATCAAGCCAACTACGAATATGGGATGCTCCTGATCTACGGCGGACGTCGTCCAGGATGGCTTGGTAAGTTGAAGCGGCTTGCGGGCCAAAAGACGAAGTTTCCCGATTTTCGTAATAGGCTTTTGATGTACTGGCATGAAAAAGCGGGTATGTCCGCATCCGAAGTGACTTGGGGGGAGATTCTATAAGCGAAGAACAGCCGGATGCATTAGCTGTGCGCATAGCATATGCTGACTCCTGTTATTGGCCAGTCGATGCCTAATTGAAACAGTTTCCTAATCTCCTGGTCTCGTCGTCCTCCCCGCCACCCTGATCCTCGCATCCACGATGCGGCAGCCTTGACCTGGCGGCATGGCGAAGATGGGATTCAGATCCAGTTCCACGATCTCCGGCACCTCTTCGACCAGCCGTGACAGCCTGAGCAAGAGTTCTTGAATCGCATCCACATCGCCCGGCGGATGGCCGCGATAACCCTGCAGCAGACGATAGCCCTTAATGCTGCGAATCAGGTCGGCGGCATCCAGCTCCGTCAACGGCGTGATTCGGAAGCGCACGTCTCCCAGAATTTCGACGTGAATCCCGCCCAGCCCGAAGCCGATCAAGGGACCGAACGAGGGATCCTGGACCATGCCCGCCATCACCTCGACGCCGCCGGTCACCATCGGTTGGACCAGGACCCCTTCCATGGCTTCCAGGCTCTGATCCTGTGCGAGCCGTGTGGCGATCTGTTCAAACGCGCGGCGAACCTCAGCCTTCGTGTTGAGGTTCAGATGCACCCCGCCGATCTCCGTTTTGTGGACAAGTGTATGGGACGCCAGCTTCACGGCGACCGGAAACCCGATCTGTTCGGCAAGCAGGGCGGCGTCCTCAGCGCTGGTCGCGACGCCGCCGGGCGGCAGTGATATCGACATCGCGCTCAACAGGGCCCGTGTCTCGGCTGTCGTCAGCCAGCCCTCTCCGCGTGAGGCCAGGGCGTCCTGACAGATGCGGCTCACGGTCGAGAGATCCAGATCGTCGAAATCCGGGACCATGCCGGCGGGGCGTTCTCGCCACTGCACGTAGCCGGCGATTTTTCCCAGGGCGCGCGCGGGCAGTTCCGGCAGTGCAAAGGTGGGGATATTTTCGTTCGTGAAGGAAAATCTCCGTTCACGATCGGTTTCCACCATCCACCCGATAGAGATCGGTTTCTTGATGGAGGCCGTGGCTCGCGCTTCGAGGATGCCCTGCTTGATGCCTTCGGCGATCGGTCCTACATCGGTGGCTGTGACGGCGATGTAGAGAACGATGAGGGCATCGATATCGTCGGATTTCAGCAGCGTGGTAATGGCTTGGGCGTATTGCTCGGGATCGGCCGAGGCGATCAGGTCGACAGGGTTGCGCAGGGCCGCAGCCGGCGGCAGAAACGAGGCCAGATGCGTCATGGTCGCTTGCGACAATTCAGGAACCTCCAGGCCGCTTGCTTCGCAGGCGTCGGCGCAGAGGATGGCCGGCCCGCCGGCGTTCGTGATGATCCCGACGCGGTTGCCCTTCGGCAGCGGTTGATCCGAGAGGCCTGCCGCCAATGCGAACATGTCTTCGAGCGTCTCGGCGCGCAGGATCCCGGTCTGCTGAAACAGGGCTTCCACCCCGACATCATTGGCGGCCAGCGCAGCCGTGTGGGATCCCGCGGCGCGTTTGCCCGAAGAGGTACGGCCTGCCTTCAGGACGACGATCGGTTTGTTGCGACTGACCCGGCGGGCGATCTGCGCAAAACGCCTCGGATTGCCGAACGATTCCACATACAGCAGGATGACGTGTGTGGCGGGATCGCTCTCCCAGTATTGCAGGAGGTCGTTGACCGACACATCCGCCTTGTTGCCGACACTGACGAAGGTGGACAGACCGAGCTGCAATCGTTCGGATGCGGCGAGCAGGGCCAACCCCAGGGCGCCGCTTTGCGACGACATGGCAATGGAGCCGGCGAGGGGAAAGGTGGAGGTAAACGTGGCGTTGAGCCGCACGGCCGGATCGGTGTTCAAGATCCCGAAGCAATTGGGGCCGACCATGCGCAGGCCCTGTTGCCGAACCGTTGCGAGAAGCCGGTCTTGTAGACGGCGTCCATCCGGTCCGACTTCGGCGAATCCCGCGGTGATGACCACCAGCGCGCGGACACCGGTCGCCGCACAGTCGTCCACGACAGAGAGGACGGCGTCTTTGGGGACGGCGATGACGGCCAGATCGACCGGCTCGGGCAATGCCCGAAGCGACGGATAGGTGTGTATGCCGGCGATGGTGGCGGCATGCGGATTGATGGCGTAACAGCGGCCGCAAAAGCCATTGCTGCTCAGCGCGTCGAGCAACCGGTAGCCGATACTCCGGGGAGTGCGCGAGGCGCCGATCACGGCGACGGCCTGAGGATGGAAGAGGGGGCGGAGCGACGCCGTGGTGGCGATCCGTTCACGCCACTCGGATTGGCGTACGCTGTGGTCGGTCGGTGTCAGCGAGAGCTCGACCTCCATGTCGCCGCCTTCGACATGTTCTTCCATGGGCAGTCCGGAGGAGGCGAACACCTCGCGCATGGCCACATTGTCGGCGTGGGTGATGGCCCAGAGTCTCGTAAAGCCGTAGCGGACTGCCAGCAGCGCCAGTCGCTCCAGAAGCAGCGTGCCCAAGCCATGCCCATGAAGCCGATCGTCTACGGCCAGAGCTACTTCGGCCTGGTGCGGGTCCCGGGCATGATAGGACCCGGAGGCGATGACACGGAGGGCGCCATTCTGCCGGCGAAGGGCAATCACGGTGAGGCTACGCCGCGGGTCGGAAGGGTCGCAGAGTGTGCGGATCACCTCGGCGGGCGGCGCGGTTTCGGAAAAAAACCGGTGGCGTCTGGCTTCCGGCGAGAGGCGTTCGACGAAGCGCTGCAGTTCATCCGCATCGGACGGCTGCGCGATGCGCAGGAGCGCCGTCGAGCCGTCGCTTAAGACGACATGACCGGAGTCAGGACCCTCGTCACGGGAGGGCGGCATGTGGAGTGGGCGGATACGTTGCATGAATTACCCCGAGAGCAGGTCCGGTTTCACGAGCAACAGCAGGCCGAGTCCGATCATGACCGCCCCGCTGATCAGTTTCAACCATCGTCCTTCGCGTTCCGCTAGCTTGTGACGACCCAGGGTGATCACCGCGATCGTCACCATCAGCGCGTCATCGAAGATGTACGCCGCGTTGTAGAGGCCAAGGTACCCATAATACTGCCAGGTGGAGAGCGCCTGCGTGCTGAGGATGTGCGTGTAGAGTGCGGGGAGTCCGGCCGTGCACAGCAGCTCGACGACGTTCACCAGCGCGGCCAGGATTACGATCCCGATCAGAGCGCCGGTGAGATTCTCCGCCTGAACGATCCGGCGCAGCCGCGCATAGAGCCCCGGTTTGGCCGCGGCCGGAATACTCAGCGACAACCCCTGCCGGAAGGCGAAGAAATCTTTCACGTTGACTGCGCCGATCAGGAGTGCCACGCCGCCCAGCGTGAGTTGGACTGTGCGCGAGAGGCCCACGAAGAGAAAGACATTCAGCCAGGCGGCCATGAAGGCAAAATACAGCCCCCCGCTCATCAGGACGAAGGTGCCGGCCACGAGCGACATTTTGACGCGGTCCTGCAATGAGACCAGGAGCGACAGGAGAAACAACAGCACCCACATCGCGCAGGGATTGAAGCCGTCGAGCAGCCCGATGGCGAGGGTGAAGAGGGGGAGCCCGATGTCCGGATAACTGAGGCGGCCGAACCAGGGGTGCAGGATGCTGTCTCCTCCGGCGGAGGTGTGATCTGCAGGCGTGCTGCAGGCCGGTTGTGTCGGGCGGCAGGCGGACAACGGTTCGGAATCCAGGGAGGGAGCCGCTCGATCAAGGAGTGCAAGCAGGCGGGCGCCGGTGGTCCCGGCATCTTGATAGCCGATGATCAATTCGCCTTGCAGATAAAAGGCCGGAACGCCGATCAGCGTCACCGCCTGCCG
>CABVRO010000084.1:10385-14813 GCA_902500715.1 uncultured Nitrospira sp.
TCAATTCGCCTTGCAGATAAAAGGCCGGAACGCCGATCAGCGTCACCGCCTGCCGCCTTGCCAACGTCTCTAAACGGGTGAGCGCGGTCTGATCCTGACCGACATCCCGAACCAGAATGTGCAGGGCGGGACGATGTTGCCGAAGCTCGCGAAGAAATGCCTTGGCAGCTTCGCAATGTGGACAGCCGGCGCGGACAAAGACTTCCAGGTCCGCAATCGGTTCGGAGGCGTGAATGGACACCTCTGAACCGAGGAGCCACAGGCAGACGAACAATAGGCCTGCGTAAAAAATCCTCCGCCGACGCATCGCTGTGCCTGTGGCGCCTGTCGGCTAACTGATGAATTCGGGTGCTGCGACGGAACGGATGTAGGACAACACGTCCAGCATCTGTTGATCCGTCAATTTCCCGCGATAGCCGTGCATGGGGCTGAACAGGGCTCCGTTCGCAATCGTGATCAGCAACTCCCAATCAGTTTTCGCTCGTGAGTTGACCGACTGAAAATTCGCCGGCTTCACGATCAAATACTGGCCATCCGGCCCGTTACCGTCCAGTTTGTCACCATGGCATCGCAGGCAGTTCTTTTCATAGATGGCCTGGCCGTCGCGAGGATTGCCGCGATTGGTTTGCGCGGTGGCCCAGGTGCTGCCCAGGATGACGAGGCAAACGGCAGAAAGAATGCTGAACGTTTTCATGCGCAGGCTCCTTTATGGTTCGGCGCAGTGCGCCGGATTGGTTCTGTACTCATCGGACGATCAACACCGGACAGGGCACGTGGTGCAAGAGGGCGTGGGAGATGCTTCCCAGGAGAAATCGCTCCAGCCCCTTGCGCCCATGGGAGCCGATGACCAGGAGATCCGCCGACTTGGCGCGCTCCGTCAGGATGTCGGTCGGATCGCCGACGGTCACCTGGGTGCCGACCGTATAGCGGTGATTCATGACCGAGGCCGCCAAGTTCTTCACCAGGTCTTCGGCCGAGCGTACGGCGATCCCGGTCCAATCCTGAAGCGGAAAGAGGCTGAACGGATCGGTGGACGGAATCTGGCGTACGACGCTCACGATGGTGAGATCGACCGGATTCTTGAACGGATGGCTGAGGAGCCAGGCCTTGATACGGGCGCCATCCTCATGTCCTTCGATGGCGACCGTCACACGTTTGACCGGCCCCTCGCGCTCTTTCACGATCAAGGTCGTGCAGTCTGCATGGAGCGCGACGCGATGGGAGACGCTGCCGAGGACCAATTCGCCGACGCGTCCCCGTCCGCGCGCTCCGATCACGATCAGGTCTGCATGCGTTTCCCTGGCCTTGTCCAGAATCAGCGATGCCGGTTTGCCAAACTCGCACACCCGTGTGATGGAGAGGCCCTCGGAGGGCAGCAGGGTGGATGTGTGGTCGAGCAACTGCTCACCCGCTTTCCCCATTGCCTTCCGGAAGTCGTCGTACCCCTGCATGTTGCTCACTTCTGCGACGATCGGATACTGAAACATACCCAGGTCGATACCGTGCACCAGGATGACCTCGTGCAGGTCGTACAGATAGGAGACTTCCCGAACGGCTGCGAACGCCTGTTCCGACCAGTCGAGTGCGATGAGGGCACGCATAAGACTCCTTTCGCCGGCAGGATCCTGAAAAAGTCCTCCAGCGTCGCTCCCGTCACCCGTGAAGCGTGAATCGTGACGCGCATCTCCCGAACCTGCCACAGCCGGTTTGGCAGCGAGGATCGAACGACGTTTCACGAACGACGGACGAAGATGGCGGAATTCTTGAGCACTCTGCGAAAATATTCATCTCCATTCCAGCATGCCTGGCCTCTTCTTCACACTGGTTCTGCGGACAGTGTGCAGCCTTCTAGAACAACGGATGCGGTGACGTGCCGAAGGGCATGAACCGCGGGGAATCGCCGACGTTGCCGCGAATGCGCCACTGCCCGTCATCGAACGTCATGTAGTGCACTTCCTCATACCAACTGTCGATCGGCACACGTAACCCGCCGGTTTTCGACAGGCCCGACAAACTGCCTGTACAGGTGACCTCGATGATGGTTTTGGATCCGGACCCGACCCTGATCATCCGGGAGAAATGATGGGTATCGGACAGTTCCCGGAATTCATCGAACAGATTGATCCAGACCTTCCGCATGTCGGTCTTCTTCAGTCCGTGATAATTGTACTGCTCCGAATACAGGGCCATGATGCCGTCCACGTCGCCGGCACGAAGCGCCTGTTCGGCCTGCCGGAACGTCGCCAACACTTCATCGACGGTGGCTTGATCGAGGTCTGCCGCCGCCCCCGGAAGGAGCTGCATCTCGGCTGTTGCCGGAGACCCCGTCAGGGTGACCATCAGAAGTCCGCCGACGAGAACCCTGCGCCATCGATCCCACGTCCGTTCCCCTCCGCCCATGACCACTCCTTCTTGCCGATGGTGAGGTTGTCTACCCGATCCATGTGACGCGGATAAAATCTTCATCCTTGTCGTATTGCAGTTCCAATTCGCCGTGGTGCGCGTGTTTCAGCGCTTCGCCGATGCGCCGGGGCAAGTGGGTATCGGTGGTGAGGACGACAAGCCCCTCTGCCCGGTTTTCGATCGTCATGATACGGGCCAGCGGATATTCCTTTTTTTCCTGCGCCTCAGCGTTATGGATCAGGCCCATGACTTGGTCCCGGTGGTGGTCTTTGTAGGATCCCTTGAGCGTGACGAACCCTTTCGGATTCTTGTCCTCGATGCGCAGACAAGCCGGACAGACGATCTCATCGGCCCCCGCCGGTTTGGTTCCCCAGGTCCAACGCCCCTTATGGAACAGCGCCCTGCAGGTCTTGCAGACTGTGGGTTCCTTCAACTTCCACGGCATCTTGTAGGAGTCGTGTTGACCTTCCTGTACGAATCGATCGCGGCGCGCGGCGTGGCCGCCTTCGGTGTGTTTGTTCATCGGTGCGATTCCTTTTCCGGGCCGGGTCATCCGGTCTGTGGCCCGCGTTGTGATGTTAGGATCTGTGGACAAACGCTTCTTCAGCCAGATTGAGATATTGCAGCACCTCGCGGTCTTCGACCTGTTCGAAGTCCCGGTAGAAGTTACCGACGGCATAAAACGGATCCGGTATCCGCAGCACGATCAATTGGTCGACCAGTTTTCGCGCCTCCTCCACGGTCGAGCGCGGGCCCACCGGAATGGCCCCGATCACGCGACGCGGGTTTCCCTGGCGGGCGGTCGCAACGGAGGCAAAGAACGTCGCGCCTGTGGCGAGGCCGTCATCGACGAGAATCACCGTCCGGTCGTTCAGGTCGGGGAACGGTCGCCCCTGCCGGTACAAGGCTACACGCCTGGTGACTTCCTTTTGCTGCGCCTGCACGGCGGCTGAGAGTTGTCGTTCTGTGAGCGACAAGCCCAACAGCGCCTCTCGATTCCAGTACACGGCGCCTGTTTCGCTGACGGCTCCCAGGGCATATTCAGGATTGCCCGGCGCGCCGATTTTTCGCGTAATGAGCACATCGAGCGGCAGATGCAGGGCCAGGCTCAATTGATAGGCCACTGCCACTCCCCCGCGCGGCAACGCGAGGAGAATGGCGCTTGGATCTTTGCGAAACTGGATCAGCTCCTGCGCGAGGAGTTCGCCGGCTTCTTCACGGTTCTTGAACATGGCTCTCCGCTCCCCCTGCCGTGTGCCCTGCATACTGTGGCCCGAAGGGGGTTACCACAGTCCGCTCGTGACCCCTACGCCGATGAGGAACAGCGCCGCGACAATCACGAGCACCATCAGCCACCGGTGATGGTGAGATGCACCCTCGGGATGCCAATGGATTTCCCAGGGGATGTCCAGATATCGAGGATGTCGGAACATGGTGTGCTCCTTCCGCTTAGGACACCTTCACGTCAATCGATTTGGGCTTGGCTTTCTCCGATTTCGGCAGATGCACTGTGAGGATGCCGTCTTTGTATTCCGCCGCGACCTTGCTGCCGTCGGCATCTTCCGGCAGGGTGAAGCTTCGTAAGAAACTGCCGTACGCGCGCTCCATGCGATGATATTTCTTGTCCTTTTCTTCCTTCTCGTATTTGCGCTCGCCGGAGATCGCGAGCACATTGTCCTGCACCGTGAGTTTCACGTCTTCCTTCTTGATCTCGGGCAGCTCCGCCTTGATCAGGTATTCCTTGTCGTCTTCGGTGATGTCGACCAGGGGAGACCATTCTGCGACCGAAATCGACTCCTTCTGGCCTTCCGTTTTGGTCGGTGTCCGACCCCAGAGGGCGGACAAGCGCTGTTCCATGTCCTCAAGTTCTCGCCATGGATTCATCTGTCTCCGAAATGGTTCCCAACGGGTGAGTCCACTCATGGTCATGTCTCCTTTACGGTATGAGTAAGTTCAGCCTGAGCTGGTGTCTTGTCATGGCGTTCGAGAGATGGTGTTCTGGAACCGTCATTCTGCATTGGCACT
>CABVRO010000085.1 GCA_902500715.1 uncultured Nitrospira sp.
CATCGGTCTCCAAAACCGAGAGTCTAGGTTCAAATCCTAGTGCCCCTGCCAAGCCCTTGTGGGTGAATGAGTGCGTGGCCGGTGCCGGCTGGTCCTGGTCAACCGGGGCCCGTGAAGTTCTAAGAGAGGATTGTAACCGTGTTTCAGCGATTGATCGCCTCTATTCGAGAATTCATCGACGGTGTGCGCGGTGAGCTCAAGAAGGTCTCTTTCCCGACGAGGGCGGAAACGGTCGGCGCCACCACGGTCGTGATCGTGTTCTGTATCCTCATGTCCCTTTATCTGTCGATGATGGATTCCGTGCTGGGCTGGCTGATGCGCAAGGTCATTTAGTTGCGTGGTGCGGCTGGACAGGTCCGGCGTTGCCCGGACGATACGATGCTGGATGTTCAGCTGAGAGGAGATGATGAGCAATAAGAACTGGTACGTCATCCATACCTATGCGGGGTTTGAGGGTCGCGTGAAGACCAGTCTCCTTGAGCGCGCAAGTCAAATGGGGCTCACCGAGCGACTTGGGCAGGTCTTGGTTCCCACGGAAGATGTGATCGAGATCAAGGATGGAAAGCGACGTACGTCCCGGAGAAAATTTTTCCCGGGGTATGTCTTGATCGAGCTGGAAGCGCCGCTCGCTGACGAAACCTTGCAGATGATCAAGGAGACTCCCAAGGTGACTGGGTTCGTCGGTGGGGGGGCTCAGCCCACTCCGCTGTCTTCCGAAGAGGTCGATTCCTTGCTGAAGCAGGTGGATGCCGGCGCGGCGGGACCGCGCGAGCAGGTCCGGTTTATCAAGGGCGACAATGTTCGCATTGTGGATGGTCCGTTCCTCGGCTTTAATGGCGCGGTCGATGATGTGGATGCCGATCATAGCCGGGTCAAAGTTTTTGTGAGTATTTTTGGCCGGTCTACGCCGGTCGAGCTTGGTTTCTTGCAGGTCGAACGTATTTGAGGTCACTGGATTCGAGATGGTGGACTGAGAGCCGTTCTCAGCCCTCGTGCTCAGTCCGCAGTTCTCAGGGAGTAACTCATGGCCAAGGAAGTATCAGCGCAGATTAAATTGCAGATTCCGGCCGGCAAGGCCAATCCTGCTCCGCCCGTTGGTCCGTCATTGGGTCAGCACGGCGTGAACATTATGGAGTTCTGCAAGCAGTTTAACGCCAAAACGCAGAAGGACGGGGATAGCATCATCCCGGTGATCATTACGGTCTATAAGGACCGGAGCTTTACCTTCATCATGAAGACGCCTCCGGCATCGGACCTCCTGAAGAAGGCCGCCGGGATCATCAAGGGGTCGGGCGTGCCGCATAAGGATAAGGTGGGAAAAGTGAGTCAGGCCCAGGTCCGTGAAATTGCGCAGAAGAAGTTGTCCGACTTGAATGCGGCCGACCTTGAGGGCGCCATCAAGATTATCCAGGGGACCGCGCGTAGCATGGGCATCACCGTCCAGTAAGTGTCTGCCGAGTGAACCTCCGGCGGATGTGAAGGAGCAGTAGTATGGGAAAGAAGATGACCGCGGCTCAGGAGAAGATCGAGCCCAGGTTTTATGGGTTGAAAGAGGCCGTCGAGGCCGTCAAGCAGGCGGCTTTTGCCAAGTACGATGAATCCGTCGATTTGGCGATTCGGCTGGGGATTGATCCCAAGCGGTCGGACCAGATGGTGCGCGGGACCACGGCCTTGCCGCATGGGACCGGGAAGAAGCTCCGCGTGCTTGTATTTGCTAAAGGTGAAAAGGAGCAGGAGGCTCGCCAGGCGGGCGCTGATCACGTGGGATCGGATGACCTGATGGAAAAGATCAAAGGTGGGTGGATGGAGTTTGATTGCGCAATCTCCACGCCTGATCTGATGGCCTCTGTCGGTAAGTTGGGAAAGGTGCTCGGTCCCCGCGGGCTGATGCCCAATCCGAAAACCGGCACGGTCACGTTTGAGGTCGGCAAGGCCGTTAGTGAAATTCGCAAGGGCCGTGTCGAGTTCAAGGTCGAGAAAGCCGGAATCGTGCAAGTGCCTGTCGGTAAGGTCTCGTTTGACGTTCAGAAGCTGTATGACAATGCGCAGGCCGTGCTGGAGTCTGTGGTGAAGGCGAAGCCCTCGTCCTGCAAGGGCCGATACATCAAGAGCGTAACGATGTCGAGCACCATGGGGCCCGGCGTGAAACTGGATCCTGTGGCGCTGTCGAAGTTGTGGAGTTGAGGACAGGCGGGTTCTCAGTAAGGGGAGAGGCATGAAGAAAGAAGAGAAGGCAACAGCGATCACAGAGTTGACGGAAAAATTCGGTCGCGCCCGATTGGCGATTTTGACGGAATGTGCCGGAATGCCCGTCAATCAGATGACCGAGTTGCGCAGGCAGTTGCGCGGCGCCAAGGCGGAGTATTGCGTCATCAAGAATACCCTGGCCGTGCGCGCTTCGACCGGCACGATTCTCGCGGACGCCAAAGATCACTTCAAGGGGCCGACCGGCCTGGTGATCGGATATGACGATCCGGTGCTTCCGGCGAAAATCTTGCGCGATTTCATTCAAGCTGAAAAGCGGTCTGAGAAGATCAAGGTGACGGTCGGAGTGTTGGAGGGCAGGCTGGTGCAGGCTGCGGATCTGAACGCCATTGCGCAGCTGCCGAAAAGGGAAGTGTTGATTGCGATGCTGCTATCGGCCATGCAGGGCCCGATTCGCGGCGTGGTGTACGCGTTGAGCGGAGTGTTAAGCAAGTTTGTGCGAGTCATTGCAGCCATTCAGGATAAAAAGAAAGGGGAGGGCGACATGTCAGCAGCAGCAGGAACCAAGTTGTCACAAGATGAATTGATCAAGGCAATCGAGGGTATGAGCGTGTTGGAATTGGCCGATCTGGTCAAGGGACTGGAAACGCGCTTTGGCGTGACGGCGGCGGCGCCTGTGGCCGTGGCGGCGGTGGGTGGTGGCGGAGCGGCAGCCGCACCTGCGGAAGAGAAGACCTCGTTCGACGTGATCCTGGTCAGTGCTCCGGCAGACAAGAAGATCCAGGTCATCAAGGTGGTGCGTGAGCTCACCAGCCTCGGACTCAAGGAAGCGAAGGACCTGGTCGAGGGCGCTCCGAAGCCCATCAAGGCCGGTGCCACGAAGGAAGAAGCCGACACGATGAAGAAGAAGCTCGAGGAGAGCGGAGCCAAGGTCGAAGTTAAGTAACGATTTGTTGGGCGGCAGTGTGAGTTGTCCGTTGGGATGGCGCAGGGCGTTCATCTCCTTATGAGCTTGGAGGGCTAACGAATGTCGGAATCGACTCTTTCGGAGTTTGTCGAACGTAAGGATTTTTCTCGGATTCGTACGAGTATCGATATTCCCGATCTCATCGAAATCCAGAAGCGGTCCTACGAAGAGTTTCTCCAGATGGAAGTCGAACCGGATCGTCGCAAGGATCAGGGGTTGCAGGCGGCGTTAGCGAGCGTGTTTCCCATCACCGATTACAACAATACGGCGGCCTTGGAGTTCTCCAACTATTCGTTGGGAACTCCGAAGTACGATGAACGGGAGTGCCTTGAGCAGGGTATGACGTTTGCCGTTCCTTTGAAGCTGCGTGTGCGGTTGATTGTCTTCGATAAGGAGGACAAGGGGCCGAAGAAGAAAGTGCTGGACGTTCGGGAGCAGGAAGTCTATGTCGGCGAACTTCCGCTCATGACCGAGCGCGGTACGTTTCTCATCAACGGGACCGAGCGAGTGGTGGTCAGCCAGTTGCACCGCTCGCCGGGCGCGTCGTTCACGCACGATAAGGGGCGGACCCATGCCAGCGGTAAGGTGTTGTACTCTGCCCGGATTATTCCCTATCGCGGATCCTGGCTCGATTTCGAGTTCGACGCACGGGACATTCTGTACGTTCGCATCGATCGCCGCCGGAAAATGCCTGCCACGATTCTGTTGAAGGCCTTCGGGTATAGCACCGACGACTTGTTGCGGATGTATTACCCCGTGGAGGAGATTCGTGTCTCCAAGGGAAAGCTCTACCGGAAGCTCGATCCTGAAATCCATCACGGCTTGAAGTGTTCGACGGAAGTGATGGAGAAGGGCGGCAAGGACCCGCTCGTTCGCGAAGGCGCGAAGCTGACGAAGGTCTTGATCGCTAAGCTGAAGGCGGCGGGCATTAAGGAAATTCCTGTCACGCCCGCCGAGTTGGTGGGGCGCGCGGTACTGACGGAGTTGGTCGACAGCGGCAAGAAGCAGTCGCTGGCCGAGAAGAATCAGCGTCTGACCGAAGAGATTCTGGAGAAGATTCTTGATAGCGATATCGAAGAATTCAAGGTCATTTATCTGGATACGACCAATGCCACGCTGGTCATCCTCGATACGCTCGACATGGAACGCACCGGATCGAAGGAAGAGGCGATGGTCGAGATCTATCGCCGTCTCAGGCCGGGTGAGACCCCGTCTGTCGAAACTGCACGAGCCCTGTTCGATAATTTGTTCTTGAGTGCGAAACGGTACGATCTGTCGCCCGTTGGACGGCTCAAGCTCAATAAGAAACTCGGCCTTGATTTCGCCCTCGAACAACGGACTCTCACGGCGCAGGACATTGTCGAGGTGGTGCGCTATCTCGTCAATCTCAAGATCGGCCGCGGTGAGATCGACGACATCGACCACCTGGGGAACCGCCGCGTGCGGTCTGTCGGCGAGCTGTTGGAAAACCAGTTCCGGCTCGGTCTTGTGCGTATGGAGAGGAGCATCAAAGAGCGCATGAATCTCCTGGACATGGAGACCGTGTTGCCGCACGACTTGATCAACGCCAAGCCGGTGGTGGCAGCCGTGAAGGAGTTTTTCAGCAGCAGTCAGCTCTCCCAGTTCATGGACCAGACGAATCCCCTCGCCGAGATTACACACAAGCGGCGCCTCTCGGCCCTTGGGCCGGGCGGGTTAACTCGGGAGCGCGCAGGCTTCGAAGTGCGCGACGTGCATCCGTCCCACTACAGCCGTATTTGTCCGATCGAGACGCCGGAAGGTCCGAACATCGGCCTGATTACGTCCCTGGCGACCTACGCGCGTATCAATGAATTCGGATTTATCGAGGCCCCGTATCGGAAGGTTGTGAAGGGTCGGGTCAGTGACGACCTGGAGTATCTCTCTGCGATCGAAGGGGACAAATACATCATCGCCCAAGCCAATTCGAAGGTTGACACAGCGGGTCGACTGGTGTCCGAGACGGTGTCGGCCCGTTCAGCCGGGGACTTTATCACCGCGACTCCCGACAAGATCGAATACATGGACGTGTCTCCGAAGCAGGTCGTCAGCGTCGCAACGGCGTTGGTGCCGTTTCTTGAGCACGACGATGCGAACCGCGCCTTGATGGGATCGAACATGCAGCGCCAGGCGGTGCCTCTGTTGAAGGCCGAATCCCCGCTGGTCGGTACCGGCATGGAAGCCGTGGTTGCGCGCGACTCCGGTTATGTCGTTCAGGCCAAGCGCGAAGGTGTCGTGGAAAGTGTGGATGCCACCAGAATCGTAGTGCGGGCTGATGCCAAGGAGGGCCGCAAGCGTAACGATTCAGGCCTCGACGTGTATGAAATGATCAAGTTCCAGCGCTCGAACCAGAACACCTGTATCACCCAGACGCCCGTGGTTCGGATCGGTGAGCCGGTCAAGAAGGGGCAGGTGTTGGCCGATGGTCCCGCGATCGATCATGGAGAGCTCGCGCTCGGAAAGAATGTGCTCGTCGCGTTCATGCCGTGGGGCGGATATAACTTCGAAGACGCGATTTTGTTGAGTGAGAAGCTGGTGCGGGAAGATGCTTTCACGTCCATTCATATCGAAGAGTTTGAGGTAGAAGCCCGCGATACCAAGTTGGGCAAGGAAGATATTACCCGCGACATTCCGAATGTCGGCGAAGAAGCGCTCCGGGACCTCGATGAAAGCGGAATCATCCGGATCGGTGCCGAGGTGAAACCTGGCGACATTCTCGTCGGGAAGGTGACTCCGAAAGGCGAGACCCAACTGACGCCGGAAGAGAAGCTGCTGCGCGCAATTTTCGGTGAGAAGGCCGGGGACGTCAAAGATACGTCTCTCACTGTGCCGCCCGGCGTGGAAGGCATCGTCGTCGATGTGAAGATTTTCTCTCGCAAGGGCTTGGACAAGGATGAGCGCTCCAAGAGTATCGAGAGCGAAGATCACATGAAGCTGCAGCGCGACCACCAAGAAGAACTGCGGATCATTGAAGATGAAAAGACCAAGAAAGTCCGCAAGCTGCTACTCGGTAAAGTGGTCGGGCGAGATCTGATGGATCCTGAGACGGGCGATGTTATTTTGAAAAAGAAGGGCAAGCTCACTGCGGAAATTTTGAAGCGGCTCCCGGACGACATGGTGCGACACATTATTCTCAGCGATCCAGACGAGCAGAAGGAACTCGAAGATGTTGAGCGCCGTGCCAAGGAGCAAATTGAAATCCTGCAGACCCTGTTCGATGAAAAAGTGGGCCGATTGAGACGCGGCGATGAACTTCCGCCGGGTGTGATCAAGTTGGTCAAGGTCTACATCGCGATGAAGCGGAAGATCCAGGTCGGTGATAAGATGGCGGGACGTCACGGGAACAAGGGCGTCGTTTCACGCGTATTGCCGGAAGAGGATATGCCCTATTTGCCGGACGGAACTCCGGTGGAAATCGTTTTGAATCCGTTGGGCGTACCGTCCCGCATGAACGTTGGGCAAATCTTGGAAACACACTTGGGGTGGGCTGCTAGAGCGTTGGGGATCAAGGTGGCGAGCCCCGTGTTCGACGGGGCTTCAGAGAAAGAGATCAAGGAACTGCTCAAGAAGGCGAAGTTGTCGCCAAGCGGTCAAACGATATTGATGGACGGGCGTACCGGTGAATCCTTCAGCAGCCCTGTCACGGTCGGATATATGTATGTCTTGAAGCTCCACCACCTGGTGGACGATAAAATTCACGCCCGGTCGATCGGCCCATACTCCCTCGTGACGCAACAGCCACTCGGAGGAAAGGCGCAGTTCGGTGGTCAGCGTTTGGGAGAGATGGAAGTCTGGGCACTTCAGGCCTACGGGGCCGCGTCCATTCTCCAGGAATTCCTGACTGTGAAATCCGACGACGTGCCAGGCCGGTCCCGCATGTATGAGGCAATTGTGAAGGGCGAACCGTTCCTGGAGCCTGGATTGCCGGAATCGTTCAACGTGTTAGTCAAAGAGCTGCAAAGTCTTGGGCTCGATGTCGAGCTGGTTAAATCAAAGGACTGATTCTAGTGCTGAGTCTTGAGATCGGAAGCCGGATAGCTCACCACTCAGAACTGCGCTCAGGCGGCCGTTAAGGAGGGATCAACCTTGGAAGGTGTATACACATTATTCGAAAAGCCGCGCGACTCGGTGTCGTTCGACTCGATGCGGATTCGCATTGCGTCGCCCGAAAAAATCCGGTCGTGGTCCTATGGCGAAGTCAAGAAGCCCGAAACGATCAATTACCGATCGTTCAAACCTGAAAAGGACGGGTTGTTCTGCGCCAAGATTTTCGGTCCCATCAAGGACTGGGAGTGCAATTGCGGCAAGTACAAGCGGATGAAGCACCGCGGCATCGTCTGCGACAAGTGCGGTGTCGAAGTCATTCAATCGAAGGTGCGCCGTGAACGGATGGGGCACATCGAACTGGCGGCACCGGTAGCGCATATCTGGTTCTTGAAAGGTGTGCCGAGCCGGATCGGTACGTTGCTCGACATGAGCCTCAAGCAGCTCGAAAAAATTCTCTATTTCGAGAGTTACGTCATGGTCGACCCCGGTTCTACCAGCATGAGCGAGCAGGAGTTGGTCTCGGAAGAGCAGCTGCGCTCCTTGCAGTCTGAGTACGGGAGCGGTGCGTTCAAGGTCGGCATCGGCGCTGAGGCTATTCGCGAACTCCTCAGGAAAGTCGACATCAACACGCAGTGGGATGAATTGCATGTGAAGGCGAAGGCCTCTGCCTCCGCTGCGCTCAAGAAAAAGTATGCCAAGCGTTTGAAGGTTTTGGAGGCGTTCCGCCGTTCCGGCAATAAGCCGGAGTGGATGATTATGGATGTCATCCCGGTGCTGCCGCCGGAATTACGCCCGCTCGTCCCGCTGGACGGGGGCCGTTTTGCGACGTCAGACCTCAACGACCTCTATCGTCGAGTGATCAATCGGAACAATCGCTTGAAGCGTTTGATCGAATTGAAGGCTCCGGGTGTCATCATCCGCAATGAAATGCGGATGTTGCAAGAGGCCGTGGATGCGCTGTTTGATAACGGCCGGCGCGGCCGGGCGATTCGCGGGCCGAACAAGCGTCCATTGAAGTCGCTGAGCGACATGCTCAAGGGCAAGCAAGGGCGTTTCCGGCAGAATTTGCTGGGAAAGCGTGTGGACTACTCGGGCCGAACGGTTATCGTCGTCGGGCCTGAGCTGCGTCTGCACCAGTGTGGATTGCCTAAAAAAATGGCCCTGGAATTGTTCAAGCCGTTTATCTTCCACAAGCTGGAAGAGCGTGGTGCAGCCACAACCATTAAGAGCGCGAAGCGGCTGGTTGAAAAAGAGCGACCTGAAGTGTGGGATGTACTGGATGAAGTCATCCGGGAGCATCCGGTCTTGCTCAATCGTGCTCCAACCTTGCACCGATTGGGTATTCAAGCCTTTGATCCGGTCCTGGTTGAAGGCAAAGCGATCCGGCTTCACCCGTTGGTGTGCGCCGCATTCAACGCCGACTTCGATGGAGATCAAATGGCGGTCCACGTGCCGTTATCCGTGGAGGCGCAGGTCGAAGCTCGTGTGTTGATGATGTCGATCAACAATATTCTGTCTCCGGCCAACGGGAAACCGATTGCCGTTCCTTCGCAAGACATGGTGCTTGGTTGTTACTGGCTGACCAAGGAGCGGGTCGGTGCGAAGGGTGAAGGGAAGCTGTTCGGCTCACCTGAAGAAGCGCGGATTGCGTATGATGCCGGAGCGCTGGACGAGCATGCACGGATTAAGGTCCGGGTCAACGGAACGATGGTGCAGACGACCGCCGGCCGTGTCATCCTGGCTGAAATTCTGCCTCCGATGATGCCGTTCGCCGACGCCAATAAGCTGATGACTAAGAAGGAAATGTCGAAACTTATCGACGCGGTCTATCGGCAGGCAGGGCATCGCGAGACGGTAACATTCCTGGACAAGATCAAGGATCTCGGGTTTCACTATGCTACCCGGGCGGGGATGTCCATCTGTATCGATAACATGCATATTCCATCCCGTAAGGAAGACCTCATCGGGAAGGCTCAACACGAAGTCAACGAAATCGAAAAACAGTATTCCGAAGGTTTGATCACCAACGGTGAGCGATACAATAAAGTCATCGACATTTGGGCGCATGTCACCGAGCAGGTGGCCAATGAGATGATGAAGGAATTGGGCGCCGGAGGCGATCCAGCGAAGATTGAGTCGTTCAATCCGATCTTCATGATGGCCGATTCTGGTGCGAGAGGTAGTTCGCAGCAAATTCGTCAGCTTGGCGGGATGCGCGGACTGATGGCCAAACCATCCGGTGAAATCATTGAAACCCCGATCACGGCGAACTTCCGTGAAGGGTTGACGGTGTTGCAATACTTCATCTCGACACACGGTGCCCGAAAAGGTTTGGCAGACACGGCGCTCAAGACGGCTAATTCGGGTTATTTGACGCGTCGACTGGTCGATATCGCCCAGGATGTCATCGTGACCGAGGAGGATTGCGGCACGGCGGACGGTATCTTAGTCAGTGCCCTCCTCGAAGGCGGAGAAATCATTCAGCCTCTGGAAGAGCGCCTTCTTGGCCGACTTGCCGGCGAAGACATTCGCGATCCGGTGACGGGTGAGATCATCGTGTCCTTCAACGAGGAAATCGATGAAGAGCAGGCGAGGGCGGTGGTGGAGGCCGGTGTCGATCGGGTCAAGATCCGATCAGTGCTGACCTGCCAATCTGCTCGTGGCGTCTGCCGACTCTGCTATGGACGCGATCTCTCGCGCGGACGCCTTGTTGAAAAGGGCGAGCCGGTGGGGGTCATTGCCGCGCAATCCATCGGTGAGCCTGGTACTCAGTTGACGATGCGTACATTCCATATCGGTGGTACGGCCAGCAAAGTGGTCGAACAGACGGTGTTGGAGGCCAAGCACGCGGGTCATCTGAAATACATGAGCCTGGACGCGAAGAAAAATGCCGACGTGCACAATGCGGGCATTGCAGTTCGGAACAAAGAGGGCGAATGGGTCGTCATGAACCGCAACGCCAAAATCGCGATCGTTGACGACAGCGGTCGGGAACGCGAGAAATATCCGGTGGTCTATGGCGCCAAGATCAAGGTGAAGGATGGTGATCGGGTTGCCGTTGGGCAGAAACTGGTCGAATGGGATCCATATTCGCTGACCATCTTGACCGAGACGGGCGGAAAGGTCGCCTATGGCGATATTCTCGAAGGCGTCACCATGAAGGAAGAGTTCGACGAAGTGACCGGCCTCTCACGCAAGGTCATCATCGAGCAGAGCGGGGCTACGCTTAGGCCGCGCGTCTCGATCAAGGATGACAGCGGAAAGACGGCCAAAGTGTCCGGGTCTGGAGGGGCGCCGGTTGCCCGCTATCTCTTACCGGTCGGCGCTCACATTTTCGTCGAGAAGGGTGCGATGGTGCATCCCGGCGACGTCCTGGCCAAGATTCCGCGTGAAACGACCAAGACCAAGGACATCACCGGAGGTCTCCCGCGCGTTGCCGAACTCTTTGAGGCACGCAAGCCTAAAGAGCAGGCGGTGATCAGTGAGATCGACGGCGAAGTGTCGTATGGCGGCTTTGTGAAGGGTATGCGGAAGGTGCTGGTCGACAATAAAATGGGCGACGTCAAGGAGTATTTCATTCCCAAGGGTAAGCACGTCAACGTCCATGAGGGCGATTGGGTTCGGGCCGGTGAGCCGTTGATGGACGGTTCAGCCAATCCCCACGACATCTTGGATGTGCTCGGACCAAAGGAGCTGCAGAAGTACTTGGTGGATGAAGTGCAAGATGTCTATCGCTTGCAAGGTGTGTCGATCAACGACAAGCATATTGAGATCATCGTGCGGCAGATGCTGCGCAAGGTCAGGATTGAGGACCCGGGTGATACCTCGTTTTTGCCAGGCAGCCAGGTGAGCAAGGGGCTCTTCGATGTAGAAAATCAGAGGGTCTTGGAGAAAGACGGGAAGCCGGCTCTCGGTAAGCCGGTCTTGCTGGGCATCACCAAGGCAGCCTTGACCACGGATAGCTTCATTTCCGCGGCGTCATTCCAAGAGACGACTCGCGTGCTGACCGAGGCCGCGATCAATGGGCGAGAGGACAATCTCCTCGGCTTGAAGGAAAACGTGATCGTGGGCCGCCTTATCCCTGCCGGAAGCGGATTTGAGGAGTATCGAGAAACGTTCGTAGCCAGCGCGAAGACCCCTGGGGAGTTGTCTGGTGGGCAACCTCAGCCGGTTGCCGTGGGTCAGCCTGCAACCGGTTCAACTGGGGCTGATCCGGATAATAATGGATGAAAAGAAAAAGAACCTTCTTGACATAAGTAGTACACATCTCTATAATCCAACGGCTTCGCTCACGAACATTTTTGAGCAACTGACTGTTTTTTTTAGAATTTAAGAAAGAGTATAGTGCATGCCAACGATTAATCAGCTGGTGCGAAAAGGTCGGACGCTCGTAAAGTCAAAGACGAAAAGTCCGGCGCTCAAGCGCTGTCCGCAAAAGCGCGGCGTCTGTCTCCGTGTCTACACTACTACTCCGAAGAAGCCTAACTCTGCGCTTCGGAAAGTGGCTCGGGTCCGTCTGACTAACGGCATGGAGGTTACGACTTATATTCCAGGTGTCGGGCACAATCTCCAGGAGCACTCGATTGTGTTGGTTCGAGGTGGTCGCGTGAAGGACTTGCCTGGTGTGCGGTACCACATTGTTCGTGGTTCTTTGGATGCTGTGGGTGTGGCCGATCGGAAGCAGGCCCGTTCGAAGTATGGGGCGAAGCGGCCCAAGTAGTAATTGATTGTGTCATTGCGTGATTGCGCAGTGAAAACCGATTTTATTTTATAGGACAACGATGCCACGCGGACAATTTTTTGGTCATCGAGAGGCACAGCCGGACTCTAAGTATCGTGACAAGCTTGTCGGGAAGTTTTTGAATGTCCTGATGGGTGGTGGAAAGAAGAGTACTGCTGAGCGGATCTGTTATGGGGCGTTTGATTTGATTCAGGAGAAAACCAACGGCGGCGATCCGATGAAGATTTTCAAGTCTGCCATTGATAACGTGAAGCCGGTGGTTGAGGTGAAGTCGCGTCGGGTTGGTGGTGCTTCTTATCAAGTTCCTGTGGAGATACGCCCGTCTCGTCGTGTTTCGCTGGCTCTGCGATGGATTACTGAGTACTCCCGCTCGCGTGGCGGGAAGAGTATGCGGGATCGGCTTGCCGCTGAATTGTTGGATGCCTCCAATAATACCGGCGCGTCTGTAAAGAAGCGTGAGGATGTTCATCGGATGGCTGAAGCCAATAAGGCTTTTGCCCATTATCGTTGGTAGTGTTGTGTCGTGCTGCTGGTGAGCCGGGCTGCAATGTGGCCGGATAAGATCTGGCATTGCGCTAGAAGGTTTGCGGCTCGGATGGCAGCACGTTCGTTTTTTCTGGGGGAGTTGTGGCTAGGCAGACACCGTTAGAGCGGACAAGAAATATCGGCATCATGGCGCACATTGATGCTGGCAAGACTACGACCACCGAGCGCATTCTCTATTACACGGGAATGACCCATAAGATGGGCGAAGTCCATGAGGGCGCCGCCACTATGGATTGGATGGAGCAGGAGCGTGAGCGTGGAATCACGATCACGGCAGCTGCTACGACGTGTTTCTGGCGTGAGCACCGTATCAATATCATCGATACGCCTGGTCATGTGGATTTTACGATCGAGGTCGAGCGGTCCCTGCGTGTCTTGGATGGTGCGGTTGCCGCTTTTGATTCCGTTCAAGGTGTTGAGCCTCAGTCTGAAACGGTCTGGCGCCAGGCTGATAAGTACGAGGTTCCCCGTATCGCTTTCATGAATAAGATGGATCGAATTGGTGCCGATTTTTATGCCAGTGTTCAGTCGATCATTGATCGGCTGGGTGCCAATCCTGTGCCCATTCAGATTCCAATCGGGCGGGAAGCTGAATTCCGCGGGTCTGTCGATCTCATTTCGATGAAAGGCTATTTTTACGACGACGAGACGCTGGGCGCCAAATATAAGATCGGTGAAATTCCTGCTGATATGGTCGATCAGGCCAATGAGTATCGTCAGAAAATGCTCGATGCCGTGGCTGAGTTCGATGATCAGGTTATGGAGAAATATATCAATGGTCAGCCTTTGAGCGAGGAAGAGGTGCGGCGGGTCGTTCGCGCCGGGACTATCGCTATGAAGGTCGTGCCGGTCTTGTGCGGATCCGCATTTAAGAATAAGGGTGTTCAGCAGCTCCTGGATGGTGTCGTTGATTTCCTTCCATCTCCGGTGGATATTCCTCCTGTAATCGGTGTCGATCCCAACACTTCGAAGGAGGTCGAGAGGCGTCCCTCTGATTCCGAGCCATTTTCTGCTTTGGCCTTCAAGATCATGACGGATCCGTTCGCCGGGCAGCTCACATTTTTCCGTGTCTACTCGGGCACGTTGAAGACTGGTACGCCGGTCCTGAATGTGACTAAGGGGACGAAGGACCGTGTTGGTCGTCTGTTGAAGATGCACGCCAACAAGCGTGAGGAGATCGATATCGTCTACGCCGGTGACATTGCGGCTGCGGTCGGTCTTAAGAATGCGACGACAGGTGATACGCTGGCTGATGAGAAGCAGCCTGTGCTGCTCGAAATTATGAAGTTCCCTGAGCCGGTTATTGCTATGGCGATTGAGCCAAAGACCAAGCCGGACCAGGAAAAGATGGGTTTCGCCTTACAGAAGCTGGCGCAGGAAGATCCTTCGTTTAGGGTCCGGACCGATGAGGAGACTGCTCAGACGATTATTGCCGGTATGGGTGAGTTGCATCTCGAGATCATTGTTGATCGGCTGATGCGTGAATTTAAGGTTGAGGCCAATGTCGGCAAGCCTGAAGTCGCGTTTCGGGAAACCATTCGTCGGAAGGCTGAGGCGGAGTCGAAGTACATCAAGCAGACCGGTGGTCGTGGTCAGTATGGTCACGTGGTTATGACTGTAGAACCTTCGGATCCCGGTAAGGGGCTGGAGTTTATTAACAAGACCGTTGGTGGATCCATTCCGAAGGAATACATTCCTGCAATTGAAAAAGGTGTCAAGGAGCGCATGGAGACCGGGGTTGTGGCCGGGTTCCCGTTGCGCGATGTCAAGGTGACCGTAATTGACGGCTCCTACCACGATGTCGACTCGAACGAAATGGCATTTAAGATCGCCGCTTCAATGGGATTTGCTGACGCCTGTAAGAAGGCCGATCCCGTCTTGCTCGAGCCGATCATGAAGGTTGAGGTGCTCGTGCCTCAAGATTTCATGGGCGATGTCATTGGTAATTTAAACGGCCGCAGAGGGAAGGTTCAGGGCATGAAAGTGCGCGCCGGTGCTCAAGCTATCGAGGCGACCGTGCCGCTGATGGAAATGTTCGGCTACGCGACCGATTTGCGCTCTAGAACGCAGGGGCGCGCAACCTACAGTATGGAATTTGATCGCTACGACCAGGTGCCGCGTCAAATTGCGGAAGCGATTACCGCAAAGCATCGAGGCGAGTAAAGTTTTTGCTTTTGTGAATTAGGGGAGGATTGGGGATGGCGAAGGCGAAATTTGAGCGACGGAAGCCCCACGTGAACATCGGGACGATCG
>CABVRO010000086.1 GCA_902500715.1 uncultured Nitrospira sp.
ATGTTGGATGAATATCGGAGCGAGACTCGCGACCTCCTATGACCAAGCAGGTGCTCCTCATCAATATCACCAGGATGGGCGATCTCGTGCAAATGGGCACGTTGCTGCAGCGCCTTCAGCATGAGTGGCCGGGAGCCGCCGTCGATCTGGTCGTGGACAGTCGGTTCGCTCCGATCGCGAGACTCCTGCCTCATCTCCGGCAGATTGTTGAGTATGACTTCCATGGCCTGGTCGATGAGAGCCGCGCGCAAACGAAGGATATCGTGACCCTCTACCGTGAGATGACGGGTTGGGCAGCCCCGTTGATTCACGCCCGGTACGACCGCGTCGTGAATTTGACTTTCAATCGGCGGAGCGGGCTGCTGGCGTCGTATGTCGGCGCCAAAGAGATTCGAGGCATCGCCGCTCCGAAAGACGGGGATGTGGCCATCCACAATCCGTGGATGGCCTATTTGACCGATGTCCACAGTCAGCGGCAGTTCAATCACTTCAATCTGGTAGATATCTACGCCTTGGGTGGGAGCGGCACCGGACCCTTTGCGCCCTTGTCGCTCGATATTCCTCCGGCCACGGCGCAATGGGCCCGTGATTTTCTCGCGCCTCTCGGCGGGTCACGGGTGCCCTGGATGGCGGTGCAGGTCGGGGCCAGCGATCCCATGAAAGCCTGGCGTCCTGAACTCTTCGGGCAGACCCTGGCCGCGCTGAATCGGCAGACACAGGTCGGATATGTGTTTGTCGGAGCGGAGGGCGAGCGGAAGGCGATCGAATCGGCGCAGAGGGCCTACCGGCAGGCGGGCGGACGCGCGCCTCTCTGCGATGCGGTCGGACGGACGACGCTGCCTCAGCTCGCTGCGTTGCTGGCGCAGTGCCGACTCCTGTTGACCAACGATACCGGCCCCATGCACCTCGCAGTAGGAGTGAGGACTCCGGTGGTCGATCTCTCGGTCGGGCATGTCGATTTTCGCGAGACCGGTCCCTATGGGCCGGGACATTGGATCGTTCAGCCGGACATCGGATGCGCGCCTTGTGGATTCGACCAGGTCTGTTTGCACCACGCTTGCAAGGATCGATTGGTACCGGATGAGATCGCCGCGCTGTGCCTGCATGTGCTGACGGGAGTCGCATGTCCAGAACGATTCACCGGGATCAAGATCTATCGGTCGCGCGTCGATGAGGATGGCCTGGGGAGCACCGAACTTCATGCCGGGAGGGAAGATCTCACGGTCGGCTGGTATGGCCGATTCTGGCGTCGGTTCTGGTTCGAACAATTTACGGGCCGACCCAGTTCGGTACCTGCGGTTCCAGAGCCTCCGCCCGACTGGAAGGAGAGCATGGCACACCTGGATCGATTGATGCCGCTCGCAGCCGGCTTGCTCGCCAGAGCGGAGGCACTGGTGCGTTTGACCGCCCGACGGCCGTTGCCTGTCAGTGCGGTGCAGCAATTGCTTCGCGAAGAGAACGGCGAGCGCCAGAGGGCGGTGGCGATCAGCATGCAATCCCCCGCCACCGCATCACTGGCCGTGGCCTTGGTTCGGGATATCCACAATGACGACGGCAACGAACTCACCGGCATGGCAGAATCCCGTCTCGCCGGGTATCGACGGTGGCAAGGGAGGCTGCAGAAAGTCGCGACCGGATTTCGTTCGTTCGCGACACCGCAGGGACGTGGCTTACCGGGGAAGCCTCGGGCCATTCCAATGGCGCGGATCGGGTAACGGGATACGACACACGTTCGACACTCGGCGAAAGGAGTCTGATCATGCATATCACCCTCGACGGCGAACAGTGGCAATTGCCGGACGACACCTCTCTGATGAACGCCCTGGCATCTCTTAGCGACAAAGCCCACCTCCGACATCGCATCGTGACGTCTTTGACGGTCGGCGGGAAGGCCATCAGCGATCGCGATTTGGATCCGGCCTTTTTGAATCAACGATGCGGCGATATCGGAGAGGTGGCCGGGCGATCGCAATCGCTGCATGCCATCATCACAGATGCAAAGCAGGCCATCGACCGGTTTGCCGCGCAGTTGCGAGCGGACGGCTTCGGTCTGCTCGGACCGCTACGGTCCGGAACCGGGCCAGTGGGCACCATCGATGCCTGGCTGGGCCGTCTTGCAGACTATACCGAAATGTTGGAGGCCGGCCAACTCCAGGGGGTTGCGGGACTCTCCAGCGCACCGCTGCTCCCGTGGATACAAGAATTGCTGGGTGCACGAACTTTTGCCGACCCCATCCGTGTCGCCGACCTGCTGGAGTATGAATTATTGCCTCTGCTCACCGAATCCGGTCAGGCTGCTTAGTGCCCATTATTCTCCAATACACGACATCGACCGACGTTGCACCCCGTTGCACCCGTTTCCTGTGTGTCACGGCGCTCTTAAGTCTTTCCGACGGCCTACCGATAAGGGGCACAGCAACACGGTAACCGGGAGCAGCGGGGATGTGGCCACATCTCCACCAGAACCTGATTACCACCTCGTCGGCACGGACGCTGGCGATTTTTCGGTAGCAGTGCGGAAGCTTCAGGAGGAAGTACGTCATGGCATTAGTGGTCAATACCAACGTCGCGTCTTTGTCGGCGCAGAGAAATCTCGGAATCAATCAGGCTCAATTGGGTCGTTCAGTCGAACGATTGTCGTCCGGTTTGCGTATCACCCGTGCGTCGGATGACGCAGCAGGGTTGGGCGTGTCCGAAACCTTACGAGCCCAGATTCGCAGCATCAATCAGGCGAATCGGAATGCCAACGATGGCATCAGTTTAACCCAGATCGCCGACGGTGCAGCTTCTTCGATCGGCAGCTTGTTGGCACGTATGCGGGAGCTGGCGACGCAATCGGCGAGCGGCACGCTTGGGACCACCGAGCGGTCGTACCTGGATCAGGAATTCGTGGCATTGCGATCAGAAATCGATCGTATCTCCGTCACCACGGAATTTAACGGGCAGGCTCTCCTGAGCGGCAGCAGCAATACGTTCGACGTGTTCATCGGTTTCAAGAGCGGATCGGGCAACTCGTTGTCGGTCGCATTGACCGACTTGGATGTTGCATCGGTCGGTTTGACGGGAGCGAGTGTGTCGACGGCTGCGGCAGCACAGGCAGTGCTCGCCACGATCGATGGAGCCATCAGTTCAGTGGCAACCGCCCGTTCGAATTACGGGTCGATTCAGAGCCGGTTCGAAGTCGCGATCCAGAACTTGACGGTCACGGCGGAGAACTTTACCGCGGCGGAATCCCGGATTCGAGACGCGGACATTGCGCATGAAACATCTGTGTTCACGAAGAACCAGATCCTCACTCAGTCCGGTATCGCGATTCTGGCGCAAGCCAATTCGCTGCCACAGCAAGCGCTGACGCTGCTGCAGTAAGGCATCAGCTGAGGGATGGCTCTCCCGCAAGGGAGGGCCATCCGCAGCCTGAACCTAGGAGGGTACCATGGTCCACCAGGTATCGAATCATAAGGACCTCCCCACGGCCGCAGCTCATACGACCCTAAGCTCGTCTCACGCGTCTGCTGAAAAGAAGGCTGAGGCCGAACAGCCTGAACCCGACTCTTCCGCGACGGAGGTCGATGCGAAGAATCTGGAACAGGCACTGTCTCGAGTACGTGCGGTGTTTCAGAAGGCGGACTCTCGATTGGAATTTTCCATCGATCCGGAGCTCGATCGGGTTGTGATAAAGGTGATGGACGGGGAATCCGGAACGGTAATCCGTCAGATTCCGCAACAGGAAGTCATCGATCTGGCCAAGAGGCTGGAGACGCCGACCGGGCTTCTCTTGCACCACAAGGTGTAGCCTGCTTCGCGACATGAAAGGGATGTCATGGCGATCAGTTTCGGCGGGTTAGGAAATGGGGTGGACTTTGGTCAAGTCGTCTCCGAGTTGGCCAAAGTCCAACGCCTTCCCATCGACGCATTGACGGCGAAAAAGAAAGATCTGCAAACCAAACTCACCGATTACGACGCGCTCGGCGCCAAGCTTCTCGCCCTGCAGAGTGCTGCGAATGCGTTGCGGCTTCCCAGCAGCTTCAATCGATCCGCCAGCACGGTCAGCGATGAGACCATTCTCACAGCCCAGGCCGGCGCAAGCGCGGGGACCGGCAGTTATACGGTGCAAGTCACTCAGCTGGCCAAGGCGAACCAAATTACGAACAAAGCGGCCAAAGCGGTCTCCAGCACCACGGATGTGGTCTCGAGCGGCGCCGGCACCTTCACCTTTCGCGTCGGAACCGGAACGGATCACACGGTCGCCCTCGGCGCAGGAGCCACGCTCGACGACCTCCGTTCGGCGATCAACGATCTTGGAGCCGGCGTCACCGCCTCCGTGATCAATACCGGAACGGAAGCGAGTCCGGCCTATCGCATGACCCTGACCGCCACATCATCGGGTGCAGACAATACGATCACTGTGGTGACCGATACGACCAGTCTTGATTTTGCGAACACGAGCGGTACGGGCGGCAGCGATACGCTGCAGGCCGGACAGAATGCTATCGTGGTGATCGGTGACCCCGATCAAACCACGATAGCCATCGAACGCGCCAGCAACGTGATCACCGACGCCATCCCGGACGTCACCCTCACACTCAAAGCGAAAACCGTCACGACTCCCGAGCCCGAACCGGTGACGGTGAATGTCAACAACGATCCCGCGAGCGTGAAGACCAATATCAAGGCGCTGGCGACGGCTTACAACGACATTGTGAAATTCGTCAACGAGAGGACTAAATACGACATCACGACGAAGACCGGGGGAATCTTCTTCAACGAAAGTACGGCAAAGGGCATCTTGAGCCAGTTACGAACTGCGATCTCGGGAGAGGTGGGTGGGCTGTCCACTTTCAGGACGCTGGGCGAGGTCGGACTCAAGACGGAACGCGACGGCACCGTCACCTTCGAGGAGGCCAAACTAGACTCGGCGTTGGCGAGCAATTACGTCGCCGCACGGGCCTTGTTCGTGACGCAGACGACGTCCAGCGGCATTGCGGAGCGAATCGTAACAGCGGTCGATGTACTGGACAGTGTCGACAGCGGCGCCTTTACGGTTCGAAAAAATTCCATCACCAGCCAGATTACCAAGCTCACCGATGAAATCGGCCGCAAGGAGGATATTGCCTCCCAATTTGAAGAGCGACTGCGATTGCAGTTCGCGTCGCTGGACGGCTTACTACAAACACTGCAAGCACAAACCAGCGCTCTCCAGGCGCTTCAATAACGACATAAGGTGACCATGATTGCGACGGCAGCCAACGCCTATCAAAAGACTCATGTCATGACTGCAAACCGGGTGCAACTGATCGTGCTCCTGTATGATTCCGCGATCCAATCGATGGACCTGGCCCGGGAAGCCATCCTTACGAACAATTATAAAGACAAGGCGCGGTTTCTCGACCGCAGTATTGCGATTGTGGGCGAACTGTCCAGCGTTCTAGACTTCGAACGAGGCGGGGAAATTGCGGTCTCGTTGCACCGGTTGTACGATTATATGGTTCGGCAGTGTATCCAAGCCAACCTTCAGCACAACGGGAAGTACCTGGACGGGCCGCTTCGCTGTCTGACCACACTGCGAGAAGGCTGGCAGGTCGTCGCGAGGCAGGAAGCGGTGGCCCATGTCGGCCGCTAGTTCACGCGAAGCCGGTTCTCTCCACGATCGCCGCACCATTGAACTCCTCACCATCGACGCTTTGGAGGCGGCCCGCGCCGGTAACTGGGATCGAGTCGAGGCCTGTTATAGCGCGCGCGGACTCAGCCTGGCCGCCTGCGAACTTGATCGCGCAGCCGCGCAACAACTGTTGAGCATGGATGAAGAAGTTCGCTCGGCCATCCTGGCGGCGCAAGCAGGGATATCCGCCCAATTGACCGATGCCGCACAAGTGAAACGACACCTGCGTCAATTACGTGAAAGTAGCGGACAACTTGCCTTCGAACGTGTCACGATACATCATGAAGCTTGACGAGCATGACCCAAAGCTACATACCTCGGTCTTTCTCCTCCACCGCGTAGGTTCGGTATGAATCCGCCGCATGACCGGTTCCGTCAGAGCCCCCACACCGACATCAAAAATGATGAGCGACGCGAATGGCTGCGCATCGACGATCGGTTGTTACTCGAGTATCGCCGGTTCGACGAACCGGCCGAAGCTATGAATGCCCATCTCCCTCCGGCGACAGAAGATACGATCGCCACGGCGGTGTCGAAGCCGACCATCGATCTGCTGGTTCGGGCAGGGGAGACGTTTGCAGGCTCGCCGTTATTACCCTGGGTCTCAAAAATAGACTGGATGCTGGAAACGATTCTCAAGTCCCTCGTGAAAAGTCATCCAGGGAGCGTCGCTATCGCCCGGCTGACAGATGTCGATATCAGCGCGGGCGGGCTGGGCTTCGATACCCCACGTCCGTTTCAGACAGAGGACCTCCTGGTGCTGAAGGTGATCTTGCCTCCATTCAGCATGATCGAAGCGACGGCGCGCATCATCCGAGTAACTCCGGCCGAGCGTGGCTCTACGGGCTATCATGTTGCCACACAGTTTGTGGAATTGGGCGGAGACGACCAGGAATTGATTATCCGACACATTCTTTCGGTTCAAGCCGAACGGCTGCGGGCAAGAAAAACGGCACACTAACGGCCGTATCGCGGCGCTTCGCGATGAACCTGCATCCCGTAGTTTCCGGAGGTTATGCAGCCTGTTCTGGTGCCGGAGCGGTTTCAGTCGAGATCACGACCGGGCGAGCTAACAGGGTGAGTAGGGTCTGAGCCGCTTTCTCGAGGGTCAGAGATGCAGGCGCCGTGGGCTCCAATTCGACGACCGGAAGATAACTCCGCACCGCACGTGTCATGGCCGGATCGTCCGGAATCTCCCCCAGCATCACCAGGTCCCCGCCGACATACTCCTGCAACAGCTTCTTCAACTGCAGCACGTTCACACGCGACTTGCCCGAAACCCGATTCACGATCAGGTAGGGGTGGAACCCCTGGAGTGTCTGGTTGGCGGTTTCCGTGGCGTGGGGATCGGTGTCGCTGACCGCTTGGATGACCTCATCGATACTGCAGAAATCTCGACCTGAAAGTGTCTCGTTAACGGCATCACCCGACAGGAAGGCCGACAGGACACGACGAATCGCTGCCAATTTAATAAAGCGGTAGAGGTCGAGCACGGAGGTCGGATCCGGGGTCGCGACCGTCAGGTAATGGTCCGCCATGAGGAAAAAGTCCAGCGCGTGATAACTGGTGCCGGCGCCGATATCGACGATGATCACATCGGCCTGCAATTGCCGGAAGTGACGAATCAGCCGCTTTTTCTTGGCATAGGGGAGATTGGCTGTAGCCAGCGTGTCGCCGGTTCCGGGGATCAACTGGAGGAACGGGTGTGCCGAGACCGGCTGGAGGACCTCTTCGAGGCGTTCGACCCGCCGTTCCACAAAATCGGTCAAGGTGCGGGGAGGGTTAAGCATGCCGAACAAAATATGGGCATCCGCGCCACCCACGTCCAGGTCCGCCAGAACCACCCGCTTGCCTTTCTTGGCCAATAACATGGCCAGATTGGCGGCGATCACGCTTTTTCCTACACCGCCTTTTCCTGATCCGACTGACACGATCGTTGCCATAGGGACCGGTCTCTCCCCGTTGAGTGCATGTGCCGGTTCTTCTTTCGGTCGGCCTGAAGCAAAACATGAGCACAATCGACCGGCAGTTCCCTGGACCCCCTGTACCCGCAGAATCGACTTACCGCGCTTATTAAACCCCATCACCTAAGAACGGGCAACTAAAGTTTAAGACGACCCCCACCGATATCGTATCCGCCATGAATGATGCCTCCACAGCACCCAAAGTAAACTTCGACGGTACATCGTCTTCGGATAGCGAAATTCTAACCGTGTTGGATGTGGCGCGCTTTCTGCGTGTACCAAAATCCACGGTCTATAAGCTCGCGCGCCTCGGACAACTGCCGGCGTCCAAAATTGGAAAGCATTGGCGGTTTCTCCGACGTGATATTCATGACTGGATGCACCACCGAACCAAGCAAGACTGAACGTGTCCTCGAAGAGAGGAGCGAACAGGCTGGAACAACCGTGAGCCACTCTGACGCCCACGATATCGGACTACGCAAAGCAATAGTCATTCCGGCTCACTACTGATACGCGTTTAATGGAAATACTTGGAGGCATGCTCGCGCGCGCTGAGCCGTGAAATATGTAGAGAGTACGTGCGGGTGCGGGATCATGAGGCATGAGGTGCGAATACCGTGGATATCGCAACAATACTGGGCATTGTCGTCGCCCTCGGATCGATTATCGGCGGCCAGGCACTCGAAGGCGGACACCTCAGCTCCATTCTTCAGCTG
Organism: uncultured Nitrospira sp.; assembly: GCA_902500715.1. Taxonomy (GTDB): domain Bacteria; phylum Nitrospirota; class Nitrospiria; order Nitrospirales; family Nitrospiraceae; genus Nitrospira_A. Next base: position 8,340 of record CABVRO010000086.1, read on the forward strand.
ACGGCCTTCATCATCGTTGCCGGCGGAACGTTCGGCGCCTGTTGTGTGCAAAACCCCCTGTCCGTCGTCATCAAGGCGATGACCGGCGTCACCCTCGTCATCACCAATCCTCCGCATGACGTCAAGGGCACGATCACCCAGATCCTCGATCTGGCCAACGTGTCGCGCAAACAGGGATTGCTGGCGTTGGAAGGCAAGTTGAAGGATCTGCACGACCCGTTCTTCAAAAAAGGTATTCAACTGATCGTCGATGGCACCGACCCCAAGCTCCTGCAGGAAATCCTGGAAATCGAGGTCGAGCACCATGAAGAGGAAGGGGTCCATGCGGCGAAAGTCTGGGAAGCCGCCGGCGGATATGCACCCACCGTCGGCATTCTCGGCGCCGTGCTCGGTCTGATTCACGTGATGGAAAACCTGGCCGACCCTTCAAAGCTCGGCGGTGGTATTGCGGTGGCATTCGTCGCCACCGTATACGGCGTCGGTCTGGCCAACCTGTTCTTTCTGCCGATTGCGAACAAAATGAAATTCAAACTGAAGGAAGAGGCCGGCTTACGCACGATGGTCATTCTGGGACTCGTCGGCCTGGCGCAGGGAGAAAACCCCAGGCTGTTACAAGAGAAACTCGAGAGCTTTCTTCCTCCGCATGAGCGGAGCAAAGAAGACAAGAAATGATGCGCCGGCGGTGACAGAGATCGCCTGACGCGGTCCGAACACTTCACGCCGAACGAGCGACGAATTACGGGTCTTCAATGGCGAAGAAGAAACACGAAGAACACGAGAATCACGAGCGTTGGTTGGTGTCCTACGCGGACTTCATCACGCTGTTGTTCGCCTTTTTTGTCGTGATGTATTCGGTGTCGTCGGTCAACGAGGGCAAGTATCGCACGGTAAGCGACTCTATCAAGGCCGCGTTAAATCCTGTGAACAGTATTCCGTCCAGCCGGCTTCCCTTCAGCATCGGCGACACAAAACCAAAAATGATCCCGCCCGAACCCGACCCTGTCAGCGACCCCGTCATCCGCAGAATGCGAGAAATCGTGTCCAGGATCAATCCCCTCCTCAAAGGAGATATAGCGGACGTGAAAATTGTGGAAACCGGCCACGGGTCCATTATGATTTCCCTACCGGAATCCATTCTCTTTCAAAGCGGGGAAGCACGGGTGCGTTCTGAAGCATTGCCGTTCCTGAAAGCCCTTTCCGCGATTCTGATCGAAATGGGTCGCCACATTCGAATTCTTGGTCACACGGACAATGTGCCGATTCGAACGGCACAATTTCCTTCGAACTGGGAACTCTCTGCCGTACGAGCGGTCATGGTCGTCAGAATTTTTTCAGAACTCTACGAGGTGCCGATTTCACATCTCTCAGCCACCGGATTCGCCGACTCCAAGCCGGTCGCAACGAACGATACTCCCGAAGGACGGACGAAGAACCGGCGGGTAGAAATCATCGTACTTGAGAACCAGGCCGGCGAAGAATCGCTCGATGCATTGTTACCTGCGGGGGGGAGCTCGGCTCAACATCTCTGATACGCGCGTACCGGGCGCAAAGGTCGGCCGACGCAGCAGGCCTCCCTGAAGGGCGAGGGTCCGAGCCGCTCAGGGCCTTCCGTCATGACGCGTTCTTCCAGAGAAATTCGACCAGCCGTCGCAGGGTGTGCGTGGTAGGGTCCTACCGTCATCCTCTCAAGAATTCATGCATCTCAACCGATACAGGAATGAGCGCGCTCTCAGGCTAGCTAGGATTATTCATGAATGCCGTCGTGAGGCGTTCGAGACCGGCGCCCGCGAAGGCTACTCGTACGCAAGACCGACGTCGTCATACTGGCCGTCTGTCGAGGAAACCAAACGCGAACATCCTTGCCGGATTATAGGATCGAGACACCGGAGCAGGCCTTCGCGAATAGTCGGGGTTAGGAAAAGCCGTTGTGATCGATGCGGGGCATGAGTGAAGGAATAGGCCATGGACCTCAAGACGATCCTTTGGTATCTCGTTCTCTTCAGCATGACGGCGGCATACCTGATCGTCCTGGCAGGTGTGAGATCTGCCAGATCTCACGATGTGTCTCATCATTCGCATCGCATGATGGTGGGGTGCACGATCACCGGCATCTGGCTGGTGGTCTACATACTCAAGCAACTTCTCTTCGGACGTGAGTTCTTTCGAGGATCCGATGGTCAATATTGGTCGCTCTATGTGCCGGTGTTTGCGGTGCATACAACGTTCGCCGTCGCTACCATTGGATTAGGCACGTATAACCTTTATATGGGCCTGCATCGCCTGCGATACGGGAGCGTGGGTGCCATGGCGGCCGGCATGATCACCCACCGCCGGATTGGTACGGCGCTTGTCTGGACGTTCAGCGGGACGATGGTCACGGCCTACCTCGTCTATCTTATGCTGTTCGTATGGTTTAAGGGGTAACGTGTGGAATGTTCGATCATTCACAACAATCATTTTTAGGTCTCAAGCCTACACTCACCCAGCTATGGCAGGGCAGGAATCCTCCTCCTCAGGACGGCGCGCAGAGTCAGCTGCGGACTTCTGATCGTCACGACATGTTTGGTTTGTGGTTTCCTACCTCAATCCGGGACCTTGTTACCGGCGTCTTCATGAGGACACAACAGGTTCGGTGCCGCCGAGACTGTCCGGCCGGTCGCCGACATTGCCGCGACCATTTTAAGTCATGTCACCCGTGCCCAACCGTTCACCTTTACGCATAGAGGAGTCAGCATGAAAATTACCCAGGAAATTCATCACAAGAAAGCCATCCTGAGACTCGAAGGCAACTTTACATACACACAGCGCAAAACCTTTCAGGAAGTGCTGAAGACCATTTGCACCGATCAAGTCGACGAAGTCGTGATCGACCTGTCCCAAGTCGCGTTTCTCGACAGTGCGGCATTGGGGTTGCTGATGATCAGCCACCGGCAATTGGGAGCGGAACGACGTAAGCTCTCGCTGGCTCATCCTCAACCGACGGTTCGTCAGATCATCGAACTGGCGAATTTGCACAAGACGATCTCGATTGTCGATTTGGAAGTGTCGACTCTGGCCAGGAAAAGCGCATAACGCCGTGGCTGAACTCATGAGAGGAACCGTGCATGCAAATCGTTGAACGCCGTATCGGACAGTCCATCATTCTCGATCTGACAGGCGAACTAAGCTACGCCACTCGCACCACGTTCAAAGCTGCGGTGGAGCGGAGTAAGCGAGCCGGCTGTCGGCATCTGATTTTGAATATGCAAGGCGTTCGCTTTTTGGACAGTTCGGCTCTCGGCACATTGACGTTGTTGGCTCAGAGCTTTCCGGCTACGCAAGGCATGGTCAGCCTGCTGAACCCTCAGAGCTATGTCAAAGAAATCATCACCCTGGCAAATCTCCACCAGATCCTGCCGGTCTATACTTCGGAACAGGATGCCCTTACAGGGAGCCGCCTTCCGGCGGCCGGATAACACCGGTATCAGGAGCAGCAGACGTGGCTGAGCCGGCGCACCGCATCGTGGATGAACCTCTTGCCGGTACGGCTGCCAAGCCTATGCCGGTCATTCTCCTCGTCGACGACGACGAGATTACCCGCATCAGCATGGCCGGGCGGCTGAAACGATTGGGCTACCGTGTCATCGAAGCCGGCGATGGAGTCGCAGGCTTGGCCGCCATCCGCGCACAGCGTCCGGATCTGGTGATTCTCGATTGGATGATGCCGGGTCTGGACGGCCCCAGTGTCTGTGAAGCGATCCGTGCGGATCCCGAATTACGATCCAGCCAAGTCGTGCTCATGACCGCGCACGACCAACCCGAACAAATTGCGGAGGGGCTCTCGCGCGGCGCCGACGATTTTCTCAGCAAAGCAGCGAGCAAGCAGGAAGTCCTGGCACGGGTACAGGCCAGCCTTCGATCCAGTGCGCTGGTTCGCGAAATCGAACGCACGCGCGACGATCTCGGTCGTTCGCATCGGCTGCTGTCCGCAAAGCAAGCCGAACTGGAAAGCGAGCTGCAATCGGCCGCGGACTTCGTGCGCGCGCAACTTCCTCTCCCCGGCATGCCGGCTCCCGGAGTCAGTATGCAGTGGGCCTACCAACCGTCTCTCGCCTTGGGTGGCGACTTGTTTCAGGTCAGCGCCTGGGGTTCCGAGACGCTCGGTCTCTATATTCTCGATGCGTCGGGCCACGGGGTGGCCGCAGCCTTGCGCGCCGTCGCACTGATGAGTTTCTTGCGGGAAGACAATCTCGCGAAAGCCGTCGGAAGTTTCGACCCGGGGGCCATCATCACGGAAGCCAACCGTCGGTTTCCGCTGACCCAGGACGGGGAATATTTCACCCTATGGGTCGGGCGTCTGCACCTGCCGTCGCGGACCCTCTCGTATGCAGCAGCAGGGCACTGCGGCGCATTTCTCCATTCCCTCCAAGGGACCTCGCAATGGTTATCTTCGGCGAGCCTCCCGCTGGGGTTCGACCCGAGCATCACCTTCGACAGTGCCACCGCACAATTGCAGCTTCAGGATCGTCTGTACCTCCTGAGTGACGGGATCTATGAAGCCCCGTCGCCGAGCGGGGAACTGTGGGGCAGGGATCGTTTGCAGGCCGCACTGGAAAGCCACCGCATGCACACGTTGGCGCACAGCATCGGGGATACCATGACCACGGCTCGACAATGGCTAGAGGGCGACATTTTCCCCGACGATGTGGCGCTCCTCGGCGTCGAAGTGCTCGACAGCACGGCTTCGGCACAGGAGAAGTCATAATGGACGCTCAACCCGTCATGGACCTGGCAGCCGCCATGGAACGGTTCGACGGCGATCAGGACTTATTTCTAACCTTGGCCGAGATGTTCCTCGAGCGTTCGCCCGCAGCACTCGCTGCAATTCAGACTGCCCTCGCCGAGAAAAATCTTCCGGTCCTGGCCAAGGAAGCGCACAAATTGAAGGGATCGGCCATGGAGTTCTGTGCTCGCCCGACCGTGGCCGCCGCGGCACAGCTTGAAGAATTAGCCCGACAGTCGGCCCTGAACGAGACGGCAGCGATCGGAGAGCGGATCCACGCCGAAGTTCAACGATTAACGGCCGCCCTGCAGGTAATCATCGAGAAGGGATTTCCTTCATGACACGTCCCGCCGCCTCCAGAACGCTGTTGGTCGTGGAGCCCTGTGCCGAGACGCTGGCCATGGTCAGGGAACAAGCGAAGACTCGAGACCTCTCGATCATGACAGCTCCTGATCCGCATGTGGCCTTGGCCACGATGGACATGGCATCGCCGGATGTGCTCATAACCGATCTGTTTCTCCCTGAGCCGAACGGGTTGATGCTGATCCGCGAAGCGCTCAAGCGAAACGCACGGACGGCGGTCATTGCGACCACCCGGGCTGGGAATGAACAGGCTGTTCTGGAAGCCGTTCGAGCCGGTGCGGGAGATTGTCTGTACAAACCGGCTTTGGCGGAGGAACTCGGCATGGCGCTGGACCGGGCGCTCCGGAGAATCCCTCCGAGCATCGACGATGTGCCCGGCATCGAGCAATTGGAGTATCGCCTGGTCATCGGAACCGATCCCGGAGACGTGGAATCCTGTGTAACCTGGCTGATTGAGCGCACGGCGATGAGGCTTCCCGAAACCCAACGGCTGCACCTTCACACAACCTTGATCGAGCTGATTGTCAATGCGGTGGAACATGGCAGCCTGGAAATCTTCTATCGAGAAAAACATGAGGCGTTGAGTACCGACCGGTTTGATGCCCTGATCGCTGAACGCCGCCGCAACCCTCGCTTTGCCCAACGTCGCGTCATCGTCCGAGCGTTGTATGACAAGTTCCACCGCCGCATGCGGTATGCGATTACGGATGAAGGAAACGGCTTCACCTGGAACCGCTTCCTGACGCGATCGGATCGACCCTGCGACAATCGCGACGCAAACGGGCGTGGCGTATTCCTCGCCAAGGCGTTTTTTCCCGACTTGACCTACAACGAGCGCGGAACCGAGGTCACGTTTTCCGTGCCGCTGCCATAGGGAGGGGAGTCGCCGGCACCCAGGCTTGACGCGCACCGTAACCACGGTTTATCTTCCCGTCGTCCATCTCATTCTCTTGTGGCACGCTCACTTGTGAGGCCCTCATGACTCGTTGCATGCGCCTGACGCTCCCCCTCGTCGTCCTCTCTCTGTCAGCCGGCTGCAGTACCAGCGAATGGGTGCATCCGAACCGCCCGAAGGATCAATTCACCCAGGATTACAACAAGTGTCAAGCCGACACGCTGCGCGATCCCAAACTCCAACAGGGGATCCAATTGCTCATCATTCAGGCCACCGAGCGCTGCGTCCAGAAACAGGGATGGCGCT
>CABVRO010000087.1 GCA_902500715.1 uncultured Nitrospira sp.
CTCCAGACCTCTGATTGTAGGTTGAAGGCGTCCACTATTTCGAGCCTAGCTCAGTTTAGATGCACGGCTTCTCGTGCCTGTGATCGAGTGGTTGTTCCAGGCCGGCATGGCTCCCCTGGTGCTGGAAGGACCGGCCGATCGTGAGGTTGTGGAGCGCGTCATCGCGACGATCAAGATTGACGTGCCGGTCATCCGTGGGCTGGATTTGTCCACAATGGCAGGGGTGCTGTCGCATGCGAAGCTCTATGTGGGACATGATTCTGGCGTGACCCATCTTGCGGCTGCCTTGTCGGTTCCTACGATTGCCTGTTTTGGCCCTACTGATTCACGTCGTTGGGCTCCGCTTAGTTGCGCCGTGTCGATTGTATCGGGAGCGCCTTGTACCTGCCGGACTTGGAGTGCCGTCGCAGAGTGTCGGGAGCGTGTGTGTCTTCAAATTGCTCCGGAGCGCATCATCGAGGCCTGCCGACTATTGTTGGCAGAGCGATGGACCGTTCCCGCCACCTAACTCACGATCTTGTCTCTCATGTCATGGTGTGTTAGATTCCCAGTTTGATTTTCTCTGTTTCCACGCAGACTTAGAGGGGTTTTTGTGACTCAGGGTGTGGTGCAAGACAAGGTCAGTCAGGCGTTGGTCGGGGCACTTCGATCGGCGCAACAACGCGGGATACTCAAGCTCGGGCAGATGCCGGCGGTCAATCTCGAAGCCCCGAAGCGGCCCGAGTGGGGTGATGTGTCGTGCACCGTGGCCATGTCGTTGTCTGCATCGGAGCGTCGCCCTCCGTTTGAAATCGCACAGATTATTGTCGATCACATCGAGCAGCGCGAGGCATTGTTCAGCCGTGCAGAAATCGCGCGACCGGGCTTTCTGAACCTGACGGTCAAGCGGGAGCTCTGGATGGATGTTCTGCGCGAGATTGAAGCGCAGGGCGAGCGGTATGGCCACAGCCAAGTGGGGCAGGGACGGCGAGTGCTCGTGGAGTATGTCAGCGCCAATCCGACCGGGCCGTTGCATGTCGGGCATGGCCGCGGTGCTGCTGTGGGGCAAGCGCTAGTCCGTCTCTTATGCGCTACCGGACATGATGTCGTCAGTGAGTACTACATTAACGATGCTGGCCGGCAGATGAAGTTGCTAGGCCTGTCGGTTCTGGCGCGGTACCGGGAGGCTTGTGGGCAGACGGTGTCCTTTCCTGAAGACGGATACCATGGCGGGTACATTCGCACGGTTGCCGAGCAGGTGAAGGCGGAACAGGGCGCGGCGCTGCTCTCGCTTTCCGCCGCTGATGCGGAACAGCGGAGTAGGGAGTTCGCGTATCGGGAATTACTGGCACTCATCCGTCAGGATCTGGAGACGTTCGGGATCGCCTTTGAGTCCTGGTTCAGTGAAGCCTCGTTGTTGTCGTCCGGCGCCGTGGAGCAGGTACTGAGCGAGCTGAGAGCCAGGGACCTCTTGTTCGATCAGGAGGGCGCGCAATGGTTTCGATCGTCGGCCTTCGGTGACGAAAAGGATCGCGTTGTTCGGAAGCAGGAGGGGGACTATACCTATCTGGCTTCTGACATTGCCTATCACCGAGATAAACTGCGACGGGGCTTTGATCTCCTGGTCGATGTATGGGGCGCCGACCATCATGGGTATATTCCGAGGATGCAGGCGGTGGTTCAGGCTTATGGCTTCCCGAAGGAGCGGCTGAGGGTCGTGCTGGTGCAGATGGTGAATCTCCTTCGTGGGGGCCAGAAGGTTGAGATGTCCAAGCGGTCCGGGGAGTTTATCACGCTGCGTGAGGTGATGGATGAGGTTGGGGCAGATGCCGCCAAATTTTTCTTTCTCATGCGCGATTCCAGTACGCATCTGGATTTCGATTTGGAATTAGCCAAGCAGCAATCTCAAGAAAATCCGGTCTACTACGTGCAATATGTGCATGCGCGAATTGCCAGTCTGCAGCGTGTGGCGGTTTCGCGGGGCATTGCCTGTCCCCTTCCGAGTCAAGCCGATCTCAATGTATTGGAAGATCCTGATGAACTCGCGCTCATTCGGAAACTGTCCGCGTTCCCGGTGGTATTGCAGGCGAGTGCCGTGGAATTAGAGCCGCATCGAATGGCCTATTACCTTCGTGAGTTGGCCGGCATGGTGCATCCCTTTTATAACAAGCACCGGATTTTACCTCCGGCCCCAGACAGCGAGGCCGCCGCCGCCTCATCCATAGAGCCGTCCGCCTCCTCAGGCCGGACAACTGAGGTGATGACGCCGGGCCTGACGGGTGCCAGGCAGGCACTGATGTGGGCCGTGCAGCAGGTGGTCCGAAACGGGTTGAACGTGTTGGGCGTGTCAGCCCCAGAGCAGATGTAGGACTGCCGATCCCATGTTAACCTTCCGCATCACCCATGAAGAATCCGGCGGACGCGCGCGCGTCGGCGTGTTGACCACCGCCCGCAGTGAGATCGCGACACCGGCGTTTATGCCGGTCGGCTCGCTGGGCAATGTGCGCAGCGTCGATGGAGAGGAATTGCTCAAGATGGGGTATGGGCTCATCTTGAATAACGCGTATCACCTGTACCTTCGTCCCGGACATAAAGTGGTGGAAGAGTTGGGCGGGGTGCACGGATTTACGGCATGGCCCGGCGCTATTCTCACCGATAGCGGGGGGTTCCAGGTTTTCAGTTTGGCGAAGTTTTGCAAGATCTCCGATGAAGGGGTGATGTTCCAATCGCATATCGATGGGTCGTCGCGGTTTATCAGCCCGGAAACCTCCATCGAAATTCAGGAAGCCTTAGGCGCGGACATCATCATGGCGTTCGATCATGTCGTGGCATTGCCGTCCTCCCTGGATCAAGTTCGGGATGCCTCCAAGCGGACGTCGCTCTGGGCGCGACGGTGCGTCAGTGCCAAACGGCGGACGGATCAATCGTTGTTCGGGATCGTTCAGGGCGGCTTGGATGCCGGTTTGAGGGTGGAGTCGGCGCGTGATCTGGTCTCGGTGGGGTTTGACGGCTATGCCGTCGGTGGGTTGTCGGTAGGCGAGGGCAAGGCTGACATGTACGGCATGTTGGATGTCACGGTGCCCGAGTTGCCGTCGGCCAAGCCTCGTTATTTAATGGGCGTGGGCATGCCCGAGGACCTGGTTGAAGGGGTGGCGCGCGGGATCGATATGTTCGATTGTGTCGTGCCGTCGCGTCACGGACGCACAGGCTGGTTGTTTACCTCGTTCGGGCGTGTGGTGATCAAGCAGGCGCGGTATGCGCGTGATGAGCAGCCTATCGATCCGGCTTGCCGGTGTCCGGTGTGCACGCGGTACACCCGGGCGTACTTGCACCACTTGTTCGGCGTAAAAGAAATGTTGGGCGCCCGGCTGAATACGATCCACAACTTATGGTTTTTCGCGAAGTTGATGGAGGAGATCCGGAGCGCCGTGCGAGGCGGAACCTTTCAGGAGTTTCGCCGTGAGTTTCATCGGACGTATGTTGTAGATCGGCCGGCAGATGATGGTCGATCGGACATTCAGAGTACGAACGGTTCTTAACGGCGGCACAGGCGGGGGACATTATGTGGGATTCGGTGGCATGGGCGCAGGCAACATCGGGGAGCACAGGCGCAGGCGGTGGTCTCCTCTCGCTGGTCCCGTTCGTCCTGATTTTCGTTATTTTCTATTTCATGCTGATTCTGCCGCAGCAAAAACGCCAGAAGCAGTTGAAGACAATGATGGAAACCTTGAAGAAGGGCGACAAGGTGGTCACGGCCTCCGGCATCTGGGGGACCATCACCAATTTGGGGAAAGTTACGGTGACGCTCCAAATTTCTGACAATACCAAGATCAAAATCCAGAAAGACCATATTGCTCGGCTGCGCGGTGAAGAAGAAGACTGACGCACGCGACGGAGACGGGAAGGATTGGCGCACGTATGAAAAAAGTCGGCGGACGGTTGTTAGCCCTCGTGACGATGGTGGTCGCCTCGATCATCTTTTTCTTGCCTTCATACCAACCTCTGTACAAGGAACTGCCGCGGTGGGTGCGTGAAGTCCTGCCGGACAAGGGCATTACCCTGGGGTTGGATTTACAGGGCGGCATTCATCTGGTGTTGGAAGTGGAGGAAGATCGGGCCGTCGAGATTGCCGTGGAGCGGACGGCGGCGGGGCTCCAGGATCTCTTAGTGGAAAAGAAAATCCCCGCGGAGTCGGTGAAACGTACCGGCTCATCGCAGATCACCGTCGGATTTCAAAACGCCGAACTGAAGGCGCAGGTCCAGAAGCTGTTGGACGATTTCCCGACCTACGTGGAGGTGGAGTCGGCCGGGTCCGCGAACAAGGTCGTCTGGGAGTTGCGGGATGCAGAGATCAAGCGCATCAAGGACTCCGCCATCAATCAGGCGTTGGAGACGATTCGGAACCGCATCGACCAGTTCGGTGTAGCCGAGCCATTGATCCAGCGACAGGGGCTCAAGCAGGTGGTCGTCCAGTTGCCCGGTATCAAGGATGCCAAGCTGGCCAAGGACCTCATCAAGCAGACCGCGTTGCTCGAGTTCAAATTGTTGGACGATGAGAATCAGCTTAAGCTGGATCTGCCCGGTCGAGTGCAGAAGGGGAAGGAGCGTGAAGAGGCGTTCCTGAAGCAGATCGAGGGGAAAGTGCCGGAAGGCGACCAGATTCTGTTCGAGCGGATCGTCGAAAAAGACAGCGGGCAGGAATGGTTGGCGCCCTATCTGGTGAAGAAGCGAGTGATGCTGGCCGGCGACGTGTTAAGCGATGCGCGGGTCTCCATCGGCCAGTTTAATGAACCCTATGTGTCCGTGACGTTCGATGCGAAGGGCGCCCGTGAATTCGACCGCATCACGGGCGAGAACGTGAAGAAGCGTATGGCGATCGTGCTCGACAATACCATCTATTCGGCACCGGTCATTCAGGAACGAATCAGCGGCGGGCGTGCGCAGATCACCGGGACGTTTTCGATGGAAGAAGCAAACAACCTGTCGATTGTGTTGCGAGCCGGGGCATTGCCTGCGCCCCTCAAGATCATTCAGGATCTGACCGTCGGTCCGTCACTCGGGCGGGATTCGATTGAGAAAGGCGTGAAGGCCACCCTCTTTGCGGGTCTTCTTGTCATCGTGTTCATGGCAATCTACTACCGCCTGTCCGGTGTGATCGCCAACTTTGCGCTTTTGCTCAACCTCGTCTGTCTGATCGGGGCTCTTGCAGGCCTGAATGCCACGCTGACCCTGCCGGGCATTGCCGGTATCATTCTGACGATCGGTATGGGGGTGGACTCGAACGTGTTGATTTTTGAACGCATCCGTGAGGAGCTGCGGCAGGGGAAGGCCGTTCGTGTTGCGATCGATGCGGGATACGATAAGGCGCTGTTGACGATTGTAGACTCGCACGTGACGACGCTGATCACCGGGTTTGCCCTGTTTCTCTTCGGTACCGGGCCGATCAAAGGCTTTGCCGTGACGCTGTGTCTCGGTATCGCGATCAATCTCTTTACGGCGCTGGTCGGGACTAAAGTGGTGTTCGACCTGTTCAATCAGCGCAGGAAAATTGAGCAGCTCAGTATCTAGGAAGGAGCCGGCATGTTCGAGATTTTGGGAAAGACGAATATCGATTTCATGGGAAAGCGGTCCATCACGTTTGTGATCTCCGGCATTCTCGCCTTTCTGGGTCTCATCGCGGTGCTTCAAATCGCGCGTGGCGCGGCGAATCTGGGGATCGATTTTGCCGGCGGGACAGCGGTGCAGTTGAAATTCGAGCAAGCGATGAAGATCGACGAGGCGAGACGGGCTCTGGAAAATAACGGTCTGGGGTCGGCCGAGTTGCAGGAGTTCACTCAAGACAACAAGTTGCTCATTCGTGTGAAGGCGTCGACGACGATCGAGGAGAAGGTCGCCGAACGGGTGATGGCCGTATTCAGCAAAGAATTCCCTGCCAACAAGTTTGTGGTGGATTCCAGCATGGAAATCGGCCCGACGATCGGGAAGAAACTCCAGGAAGATGCCATGATTGCGGTCCTGATTTCATTCGTCGGAATCGTGCTCTACATTGCGATCCGGTTTGAGTTGCGATTCGGCGTGGCGGCCGCGTTGGCGACATTCCATGATGTGTTGGCGGTGCTGGGTGTTTTTTATCTGCTGGATAAAGAGATCACGCTGCTGGTGATCACAGCGCTGTTGACCTTGGCAGGGTATTCGTTGACGGATACCGTGGTCGTCTTCGATCGTATCCGGGAGAATTTGCGGACGCGCCGGCGTGAGGACGAAGAAACGATCATCAACCAGGCCATCAACCAGGTTCTGAGCCGCACCATCGTCACTAGTTTGACCGTAGTCATCGTGCTCATCCCACTGGTGCTCGCAGGCGCCGAGGTTTTGCACGATTTCTCCCTGGCGTTGCTCGGGGGCGTGATGTTCGGAACCTATTCATCGGTCTTCGTGGCGAGCCCGTTGTTGCTGCTGTGGCCCGGCAGTGCCGGGGGGCTCATGAAGCGTCGCTAAGCTCTGGGCGTCCGGGCCTTAGCCGAAACCGTGTATAGTCATGTGAGAGGGCCGAGTCGGGGTACGTCGCACCCATGCTGTTCTGGAGCCGCTCTCACAGTCTCCAGCGAAAAATCATCACGGCGATCGTGATGGTCGGCCTCCTGCCGTTGTGCCTCTCACTCGTCCTCACCTACATCGAAGAACGCCGGGCGCTTCGGGAAACGATCGGGGCCAACTTTAAAGAGGTGGCGGTCGAGGCTGCCCGGCGAATTGAGATGCAAGTCACGCGGGGCGTCAATGAGGCGCAACAACTCGCCGCCACACCTTTCCTGCGCACTTCTGTCACCGAATCCAATCGCACTTACCTGGATAAAGACGAAAAAACCGTCCAGTCCATGATCAAAGCTTGGCAACAGCGGTGGCGTCAACGGGACAAGCAGAGCGAGTTTCCGCTGTTCATTAACCGGATTGTGACCAACTATTTGATTCGATGGCACGATATCCGGAAGGCCGACTACGTGGGGATTTTTGTGACGGACAACCGCGGCGCCCTGGTGGTGAGTTCGATCCCGCAGGTCGAGTATTACCATGGCAAGGCGGCCTGGTGGCAGGCGGTCATGAAGCGCAGTACGGGGAGGGTGTTTGTCAGCGATATCTTCTTCGACCCTGCCTTCGGCACTCACGTGGTCAATGTGTCGGCCCCGATCATCGACGATGAACAGCATGTGACGATCGGTGCGGTCACCGTGCTTTTACGTCGGGATACCCTGTTTCATTCCGTGTCCGAAGCCACGGTGGGGCGCACCGGGCATGCCATGTTGTTCAATTCGGACGGGGTGCCATTGATTTGTCCGGTGCTGGCACCGGAAGAGCATGCGGTGAAGCCCGAGCTAGTGAGCGCCATCAGCGCGAGTCCCGCGGGATGGACCACGTTGGCCAATGATTCGCATGGGGGACAGAATTCGATCGTGGGATTTGCGCCGGTCCGGCTGGGGACTGAACTGACGCCGGATAGTCTGGGTGGTAAACGCTGGGTGACATTTGTGCGGCAGGACCCGGCCGAGTCCTATGCGCCGCTCTCTCGGCTCGTCGTGCAAGTGACGGTGTATGGGCTGGGGGTGTTCGGCGCGCTGTTACTGACGGGCCTGACCGTCGCGCGACGCATCGCCCGTCCGATCGGACTGTTGCATGAAGGCGTCCAGCGGATCGGAAGCGGGCGGTTGGATCAGCAGTTGGATCTCAAGACCGGCGATGAAATCGAGCAACTGGCGGATGCCTTCAATAAAATGGCGGCGAACCTGCGTACCTCGTTCGAACAGATCGAGCAGCGCATGGAGGATGTCCGCCGGTTGGAGGCGCGGTACCGCGATCTCATCGAGCATTCTCCGGAGATGATCTATCAGTTGAACAAGGCGGGTCAGTTTGTGCACGTCAATAAGACCGGCTTGGACAAACTTGGTTATACCCTGGAGGAGATGCTCCAGATGCGCCTCTGGGATCTCGTTCCCAAAGGCCGTGAATCGGAGGTACTGGCCTATCTTGAGCGGTTGGTCTCGCAGGGGCGCAGTACGATAGAGACGGTGTTTGTGGCTGGGGACGGCCACCCGATCGACGTGGAAATTCATGCGACGGCGTTATTCGAAAGCGGTGGCGGGTTAGTCCACTCGCGCGCGTTTGTCCGCGATGTCACAGAGCGGCGCCTGTTGGAGACGCAAATCCATCAGTACACGACCAGACTGGAACAGGCGGTCAACGAGCGCACACGACAACTGGTGGCCTCGCAAGAACGGTATAAGGCCTTGTTCGACCTAGTGGCTGATTCGGTGTTTATGGTGGGGGAAGACGGTGTGATTGTGGCCGTCAACAAACGAGAAGAACAGGCGCTGGGATACTCGGAGCAACAAATCGTGGGAAGCAGCATTCTCAACGTGGTCGAACCGGTTCACCACGACGAGATGCGGGTGTTGTTGGAAAAGATCCGTGCGGGCGAGCGCCAGGTGCCGACTCAGGAAATCACCGTGCGCGACGCCACCGGCAGAGAAACGCCGGTTGAGATGGACCTGATTCTGGTGCGCGGCAGCGACCATATCTGGGTGATGGTTCAGCTTCGCGACATCACCGATCGGAAACGCCTTGAACGGCAGATGCATACCTACCAGCAGGAGCTGGAAGCGAAGGTCGGCGAGCGAACCCGCGAGATCGAGGAGACCAAACAGTACCTTGAGAACCTACTGGAGAATGCCAATGACGTCATTTACACTCTCGATAGCGAGCAGTGTTTCACATACGTGAACAGCAAGGTGTTGGCGTGGGGGTATGCCAAGGAAGATCTGTTGGGACGGCCGTATCTGGCGTTACTGTCGAAACGGCATCGGGGGCGCCGGTTAAAATCGACGCTGGATATCGGGGTAAAACAGGTCTACGAGGTTGAAGTGCTGACAAAGTCCGGCGAGCCGCGTTCCGTCATGGTCAGTGTGTCCCCGCTGTATGGAGTCGAGGGGGAGATCCTGGGGGTGCTGGGAATCGCCCGCGATATGACGGATACGAAGAAGCTGGAGCAACAAATCAGAAACTCCGAGAAGCTGGCATCGGTGGGCAAGCTGGCCGCGGGGGTTGCGCACGAGATCAACAACCCACTCGGGGGTATTCTCAATTGTCTCTACAACATGCGGAAGGGGACCCTCTCGCCCTCCCGGCAGGAAGAGTATCTGGCGTCGATGGAAGACGGGTTGCGACGGGTGCAACGGATCGTCCGGCAACTCCTCGATTTTTCGCAGCAACACAATCCGGAGCTCGCGCTGGCCGACATCAATCAAGTTGTCAATCGCGTGTTGCTGCTGACGGACCATCTCTTCGTGCCCCACCGTGTGCAACTGGAGACGGCTCTTTCGCCAGAGATCCCGGAGTTGATGATCGATCGGCATATGATGGAGCAGGTGTTGATGAATCTGGTGTTGAACGCCATTCAAGCGATGCGAACCGGCGGAGTTCTGACCATTCGCACCTCGATGGACGAAGCCCACTGTCTGGTTCGGATTCAGGATTCCGGCTGTGGCATTTCCTCCTCGGTGTTGCCGAGGATTTTCGATCCGTTCTTCACCACGAAGAACGAAGGGGAGGGTACCGGGCTTGGCCTGTCCGTCAGCCTGGGTATCGTGGAGCGGCATGGCGGGAGGATTTTGGTCGAGAGCGAAGTCGGGAAAGGCACCACCTTTATCGTTTCTATTCCGCTTACGACGGAACGGCATGCCATCGGGAGGTTTTCGTGAAGAGCCTCAACGTACTGATCGTTGATGATGAGCCGTTGATGCGATTGTCCATGCTGGATGCCTTGGAAGGCATCGGCTGTGAAGTCATGGCGGCCGCCACTGGAACGGAGGGGCTGACAATCCTGAGCACGCGTCAGTTCGATGTCGTGATTACCGACCTGCGCCTTCCAGGCGCCGACGGCCTGACGATTTTGAAGGCCTGCAAGGAGCGAAGTCCGACGACGGAAGTCATCCTGATTACCGCCCATGGGTCGGTAGATACGGCGGTCGGTGCGATCAAGCTGGGTGCATACGACTACATCACTAAGCCGTTTCAAATGGACGAGTTGTTGCTGATCGTCGAGCGTGTCGGGAAAATTCTTGGATTGCGGCGGGAAAATCTTGAGTTGAAAGAGGTGCTGGAAGACCGATTCAGTTTCGGCGGGATTCTCGGGTGCAATCATCAGATGCGGGCTCTGCTGGAGAAGATCAAGTTAGTGGCCGCAACCGATTCGCCGGTGTCGATTGTCGGGGAGCGCGGGACGGGCAAGGAGTTGGTGGCCCATGCCATTCATTTGAATAGTCCCCGGCGCGATCAGCCTCTGATCAAGGTCTGTTGCGCAGACCTTCCCGAGGGGCTCCTGGAAACAGAGTTATTCGGTCATGAAAAGGGCGCGTTTCCTGGAGCGCTGCGCCAACGACGTGGACGATTCGAATTGGCGCACAAGGGAACCCTGCTTCTTGACGATATCGATGCGGTCTCTCCAAGTGTGCAGGCAAGGGTGTGGCGCTTGCTTCAGAATCGGCGATTCGAGCGTGTCGGCGGACGCGAACCCATCGAGGTGGACGTCCGGATCGTGTGTGCGTCCAAGGACGACCTGAAGGAGATTGCTCGCCAGGGACGGTTTCACAAAGAACTTTCAGCGCAACTCACGGCCGTGCAGATCGTTGTGCCGCCGTTGCGCGAGCGGCGGGAAGATGTGCTGGTGATCGCCGAGCATATGCTGGAGGCGAGGTCGGCGGCTCTGGGCAAATCTCTCGACGGGTTTGCGCAGCCGAGTCGCGATCTGCTCCTGCACTATTCGTTTCCCGGCAATGTCGGTGAACTGGAGCAGATGGTGGAGCGAGCCGCCGCCTTGGGGCGGGACGGGGAATCGTTACAGCCGTGGGACCTGTGCGGTTTCCAGGCCTGTCCCTATCGCGGCGGGTCACCTCAAACAGGTTGCGGCTTTTGTGCGGAAGGGCTGACGGCGAAGGTTGAGAAGCCGGAATCTTCGGCTCCTGCCACGCTCGCGACGGCGCGGGAAGCATTCGAGCGGGACTACATTGCCGCAGTCTTGAAGCAGGTAGGGGGTAGTCGGACAAATGCCGCCACAATCCTGGGCTTATCCCGAAAAGCCTTGTGGGACAAATGTAAGCGATACGGTCTCTCCTCCGCCAAGGGGGAGGCAGAGGAGAAGGATGAATAGGTTACTCGGCCGGCTCCACGCCACCTTCCCAGAGCTTCACCGTACGATCCCATGAGGCGCTGGCAAGGCGTAATCCGTCCGGCGAAAGGACGATACCGCGCACCGCTCCGCCATGGGTTTTGTCGGTCCGGAAATTGCGGCCCGTGGCGATGTCCCAGAAGCGGATGGTGTTGTCATCCCCCGCACTGATGAGCACTTTGCCGTCTGGCGAAACCACTAACGACCGAACCCATCCGTTATGCCCCCGCACGACGCGCAGTTCGTTCATCGTCGGCATCTCGAAAAAGCGAATCGTGTTGTCGCGACTGCCGGTGATCAGCATTTTGGCATCCGGCGTAAAGACCATCGCGCCGATCCAGAACTCCATCGGTTTCTGGAATCCGCCGTCGTCTTCGATGAAGAAGCCGCGGGTTTCCGTCGAGTCTTCAGCCGTTTCCTCCCAATGGCCGTTATGGAGGATTTTTTCTTCTCCGCTCGGCAACACTTCCCAGATGCGAATTTTCCCGATGTCGGATCCGCTGGCGAGATGCACGCCGTCCGGTGAGAAGGCCACACAGACCGACCAGTGATGATCGTATTGGTCTTTTCCCAGCAGGGTCATGAGGTCGGTGCCGGTCGTGACTTCCCAGATCTTGATGTCCTTATTGTGGCTGCCTCGGGCCAGCATGAGACCGTCAGGAGACAACGAAAGGCTGCAGACATTGTGATCGTATCGGGTAAATAGGAGCTTGGTCGGCTCGCCGGTCTTCGGGTTCCACAAGCGGATGGTCCGATCTTCGCTGCCTGAGGCCAGTGTGCGGCCGTCCGGCGTAAACACCAGGGCGCGAATATCGGCGGTGTGGCCCCTTAACGAACGCAGGAGTCGCCCGGTTTCAATGTCCCAGATGCGGACATATCGATCCACGCCGCCGCTGACAATCGTCTGGCCATCGGGAGCGTAGGCAACGGTCCACACGCCGTGCGAGTGTCCGCGGAACGTTTTGAGCTCCCGAAACCCTGCTTTCCAATATTCTAAATGGTCGACGGGAGCAGAGGCCTGTGCGGTTCCGGTCTGGTTGTTCAGCTGTCCGTTTGATGGGGTAGTCAGGGGAGCGGTCGTTGGATTGCTCATAAAAGTGTGTGCCTCGTGGTCGCTGTGCTGAGCGGGGGCCACTGAGCCCCGGCCGGACCCTCAGCGGTTTGCAAAAATCGCTCAGGGGTTTGTATAATCGGCGGTCGTTTCGATGATCGTAAGAGAACGACTGGGAGCAAGTCAAGCACAGTACCCGTGCGGGTTTCATCTCTTCACCGAATCAGAACATGTGAGGACTTATGGCAACCGGAGTAGAAGTTTCCAAGCCGTCGATGGAGATCCGTTTTCAGCCGGCCTTACTGCAGGAAGTCATCGACTCCTTTATTGAAAAAACGGAGCGGGAAGGGGACCCGACCTACTATAAAGAGTTCCATGAACTCGCTGACCCGATTTATGAAAAATTCACGCTGGACGATCGGGAAGCCGAGTTCAAGAAGCTGTATCAGTACTTATTCGGCATCTGGGGATTCTCCGATATCATCCGCGACGCCTTCAATGAATTTCCTGAGCTGAAGCAGCGAGTCGGAATCGTCCTGGTCAAGGGGGTGCTCAAGGAGGATCAGGAAGGGGTCGACATCCTGCGCAAATGGGGCTCCGTCGAGCACGACCTGGCGAAGCAATTCGAGGAGAAGGGACTGAAGGGGGTCGGTATCAAGCTGATTCCGCGGCGGTTTTACGATCCGGCGCTGACTCGGTATTGCCGCCACGAGCTCCTGCACATCCATGACATGCTCGACCCGGCGTTCGGGTACGATCCCGATACGCGGGTCGGACAGAATCCAGGCGAAGAAACGCTCATCTTGCACCGCTATCGTATTCTCTGGAATATCAGCGTCGATAGCCGCTTGATCGCTTCTGGAAAGGAGCCGATGCTCCAGAAGGAAGATCGGTTCAAGGAGTTTCGCTCGTGGTATCGAAAGATTCCTCCGGCGCAGTTGAAATCCGTATTTGAGGGGTTGTGGCAGACGAGCTATTTCACCCATTCCGAATTGGTGGAAATGGCCACCGACACCCTGCGCATCCTGGATCGCGCGGTGGATGTCGAGGGCGGAGAAATTCCGGAGACCACCAATAAGGTGATGCTCATGCCGGGGTTTCCTTGTCCGCTCTGCCGGTTCCCGACGTACACCTGGGTGGAAGATATGGAGACCAAGCTGGAAAAATATATCTTGGACTTCATCCGCGAGAACCATCCGGGCTGGGATGTCGAGTACGGGGCCTGTGATCGTTGCGTGGAAGTGTACAAGCTACGGGCCGACGGTGTGATGTAAGCGGGGGGCATCGTGGCCGCTGATCCTAAATACGGGCGCCGTGATTTTCTCAAAGACTCTGTCGTGTCGGTGGCGAAGGCCGCACGGGAGTTCGCGGCTCATAAGGACGCGCCTCGCGAGCAACCGGCCGCGCCCAGGCGAACAGACTGGCTGCGTCCTCCTGGGGCTGTGGATGAGGCGGTGTTTCTCGAGCGGTGCACGCGTTGCAGCGATTGCATTGAAGCCTGCCCGCCGGGGGCGATCGTGAGCGATGTGTCGAACGGTACGCCGGTCATTTTTTCGAACCAGGTCGCATGCGAATTGTGCGACGATTTTCCCTGTATTGCCGCCTGTGCGACCGAGGCGCTCCTGCCGGTGGCCGATTGTTTTGACGTGCGGATGGGGATGGCGACAGTGTCGCACCGTGTCTGTACGGCCGGCCAGGGTTGCCACGCCTGTGTGTCGAAATGTCCCGTTGAGGCCCTCTCGATGGATTTTCACGCACTTCATCTGGTGGTGGCTCCAGAGCGGTGCGTCGGATGTGGTATGTGTGAGCAGATTTGCAAGACGGTCAATGATCGTATTGCGATCAAGGTGACACCGGCTAGGAGCTTGTCTGCCGGTGCGCTGGGCTACTGAAAGCAGTGTGTTTACTCGTTCCAGAATGCGAAATGATCAGGCAGAGTAGTGAAACATCGGCACGTGCGGCAATGGCAAAGGAGAGAGAGTTCATGCTTGACATCCCTCCCTCCTTTGCCTATCATACGCCTCCTGTGCCGCAGGACTCAGATGTTGCGTGGTGTGCAAAAAAAATGCGCAACATGTTGAGGTGAGGAGCAAGATACGTATGACATCGAAACAGGTCGTGCAGCCCACCTCCCCGTCCTCCACCACCATCGCTCCCCCGCAGGCGGTCGCTATCAAAGATTCGCCGGCCGTCGAACGCGCGCTCAATCGCAGCAAAATGTATCTCTTGTTCTCGTGGAGTTTATTGTATCCTGAGGACGAGGAGTTCCTGGATTATCTGCAATGTGGTGAATTCGTCGAAGACGGACGAGCCGCATTGGACGGATTGCGGCTCGCACTCGATGGCATCGGTGGTGATCGGGCCAGCCAAAAAATCGCCCTGATGA
>CABVRO010000088.1 GCA_902500715.1 uncultured Nitrospira sp.
CGCGGGCTTGATCATCTCAATGTATTTGTCGCAGTACTCATGCCAGATGAATTGGTAGAGGGCGCTCGATGCCCGGTCGAAGCGATACTGTTCCAACTCTTGCGTGACCGTGGCGATGGTGGCGTTCAGGCGGCTCAGAATCCAACGGTCGGGGAACGATCGCTGCGCGGCCGGAACCTCAACCCGTTCGCCGTCCAAGTGCATCAGGAGGAACCGGGCGGCGTTCCAGATTTTGTTCGTAAAGTTGCGGTAGCCTTCGATCCGTTCTTCTGCCAGCTTGACGTCGCGTCCCGGTGAAGCCATCGCGGCCATGGTGAAACGCAGAGCGTCGGTTCCGAACTGCTCCATGACATGCAAGGGATCGATGACGTTGCCCTTGGACTTACTCATCTTCTGGCCTTCGGCGTCACGGACGAGGGCGTGGATATAGACGTCGCGGAAAGGGACCTCGCCCATGAACTTCAGCCCCATCATGATCATGCGCGCGACCCAGAAAAACAGAATGTCGAGCCCGGTCACCAGGGTAGAAGTGGGGTAGAAGGTCTTTAATTCCGGCGTCTGCTTCGGCCATCCTAAGGTGGAAAATGGCCAGAGGGCGGAGGAGAACCAAGTGTCGAGCACGTCTGGGTCTTGCACCAACGCATCTGAGTGGCCCTTAGGACAGGTTGCCGGTTTGGTCTTCGCGACGATGACGGCTGCATCGGAAGGAATCAGCGGTGCCCCGTCTGAGGAGCGGCGCAGAAAGGGGCTGCCGTAACAGGTTTCGCAGTACCAGGCAGGGATCTGATGGCCCCACCAGATTTGCCGGGAGACGCACCAGTCCTTAATGTCTCGCATCCAGCCGAGATAGTTGTTCTTCCAGGCCTCGGGAATAATTCTGACCCGACCGTCTTCGACTGCTTGAATCGCCGGTTCAGCGAGCGGCTTGATTTTGACGAACCATTGGTCCGACAGCAGAGGTTCGACAACGGTCTTGCAGCGGTAACACTTTCCGAGCGCCATTTTGTGCGGCTCGGATTTCTCAAGCAGGCCGTGATCCGTCAGCAGCTGTTCGATTTTCGGTCTCGCCTTGGCGACGGGAAGGCCCTCGACGATGCGCGTCACCTCGGACTCTGCCAGTGCGCCTTCCAGCCGAAGGTCGGCATGGACATCCAGAATCTTAATGCGTCGGAGCCCATGGCGCTCCCCCGCCTCAAAGTCGTTGAAGTCATGAGCGGGGGTGATCTTGACGGCGCCGGTGCCGAATTCACGATCGACCAGGATCGAGTCTCCCACGATGGGAATCGCGCGGGTCGTGAGGGGAAGCCGGACTTGTTTGCCGATCAGGTGTCGATACCGTTCGTCTTCCGGGTGCACGGCCACCGCGGTATCGCCGAACATGGTTTCTGGACGCGTCGTCGCGACCAGCAGCACCTGGGTGGGATCGTCAACCAGGGCGTAACGAATCGTATAGAGTTTGCCGGTGATCTCTTCATGTTCGACTTCGATGTCGGACAGGGCCGTGAGGCAGCGCGGGCACCAATTGATCAGCCGTTCGCCGCGGTAGAGTAATCCGTCTTGATGTAAGCGAACGAAGACTTCGCGGACGGCCTTCGAGAGTCCCTCGTCCATGGTGAAGCGCTCACGCTCCCAATCGCAGGAGGCGCCGAGCCGTTTGAGCTGGGAGATGATCGTGCCGCCCGACTTTTCTTTCCATTGCCAGACCCGCATAAGGAACTCTTCCCGTCCGAGCGCCTCCCGCGTGGTGCCTTCGGTTTGAAGCTGCCGTTCCACCACGTTCTGGGTCGCGATGCCCGCGTGGTCCGTGCCGGGCATCCAAAGCACATTGCGGCCCTGCATGCGGCGCCAACGAATCAGAATGTCCTGCAGGGTATTGTTCAGCGCATGGCCGACGTGGAGCGATCCGGTGACGTTCGGCGGAGGGATCACCATCGAGTAGGGTTGTCCGGGATGGACCGAGTCGGCATGAAACAGCCCGGTATCGATCCACCGCTGGTACCAGCGGTCTTCCACGTCGTGTGGACTGTAGGTCTTGTCGAGTTGCGGTGTGGACATGGTGTTAACAGGATGCTGAAAAAGCCCGCCAGCGTTGTTCTCGACAGCCGTGAAGCGTGAATCGTGAAGTGTATCTCGTCAGGGGCCGCAACCGGGCTGTAGCGAGAGGCGAACCACGTTTCACGAACGACAGACTATGAGGACGGCCATTTAGAGCATCCTGTAGGAATGTTCTGCGTGGCTCCAACTGTTTTAATGCGCCCGGGGCGCAGCGCGGGCGCATCTTAACATGCGCCGTGTGGGCTCACAAGATAATGGACGCTGGTCCGTGATCGTTCTAGCCCGGATTATTCATGAATGTCGTCGCGAGGCGTTCGAGACCCAAGCCCGCCCGGGCTTCTCGCACGTAAGGCCGACGCAGGCGCACTGGCAGTCCCTCGAGGAGGCCGAACGAGAACCGCCACACCGGGCGAGAGGATCGGACGACGGAACAGGCATTCATGAATAGTCCGGGCTGGAAGGTTGTAGCGGACTTAAGCCCTGTGATATACATCCGGCGGTTCAGCTGCTGTTCCAGATCGCCGGTTTGAGAGCCCATCACCGTTGAAGGAGAGATTATGCCGAGGGGACGAGAGAAGGATCGCAAGACTCGCAAGAAGCATCGGAAGAACGTGGATCGTATGAAGGGGCTGGTCAAGGCCCGCCGTGCGGCGGCCAAGAAGGTCAAGCGAGGGTAGGCGAACGGGACGTTAGTCGGGCGAGCTCAGTCGTTTGATCTCCGCCCGGATCTGAGTTTCTGCCACGTCTGGAACGATCCGCTGTACCGCCTGCTGAATCGGATCTTTTGCCATTTCGTGCACAATCTCATCGGCCGCCTGTCGCGCGCAGTTCGCGGCCACCTGCTCGACTTCCTTTTTCACCAGCTGGTCGATCGTTTCAAGGTGGGATTTTAAGGCTTCCGGCAGGTGTTTCTTCACGCCGCTGTCCGTGAGCTCCCCCAATCGTTTCTCTGCGGACTGCTCCACCAGGGCAGGGGTCAGTTCGGTCACGGTCTGGCGAACGGTCGCCTCGACGCCGGCAAGCAGGGTCTGAGCCTGCCGCTTCAATTCTTCCTGAATCAGTTCTCGCATCGTGGTCTGTAACCGTTCCGGCGCGAGTGCTTCTGCCAGTTGTTTCGCCACCTCCGTTTGAACGGCCTTCCCCACGGCTAGATTCACCTGTCCGGCGACTTCTTTCGCCATGGCGGCCGGGAGCAGTTCACGGATCTTCCGGTCGGCCTGGGCTGCGACCGACTGCAGTAAGTGATCGAACAGCCCCTTCATCAAGGCCTCACCGGTCGGTCCGTTCGAGGCGGGCGCTGTTACGGTCGGGGCGGCAGCGTGGCTCAGTGATGGGGACATGGGGCTGTGCTCCTTCTCCATCTCGTGGTGGGGGGCGTCGTCAATGGACGCATCGTTCGGCGATCCATCGTCTTCATCGTCCGTTCCCGTCGAGGCGGGAGGCCACGTTCGTGTTTTGGCTGGTTTCCCGCCGCGCGACATTCCCGCCGCGTCGTTCAAGATGGCATTGATCGTGTCGAGCAGTTGTTCCCGTTGCAGCGGTTTCTTCAGAAAGGCCCGGACCCCGAGCGAGCGCAATTTACTTTCGTCCAGGCGATCGGAGCCGTCCACCATGGAGACGATCAGCGTTTCGGCCAGACTGTCCTGACGGCCGATCTCTTTGCAGAGTCCCGAGAAGGTGATCTTGTCGAGATGATAGTCCGCGATGACGAGCGCCGGACTGAGCTTGCGGGCAGCGTCGAGGGCCGAGGGGCCATCGGAAAATCCTATGACCTTGTGGCCTTCCGGCGCAGAAATTTGTTCCACCATGCGGTGCACGGCAGGGCTACTGTCGATCACAAAGATGGTCGATCCCATCCGGTTCACCTCTCCATGCCCACTCAGCCGAAGCTAACAAAGGCATCTTGAACTGTCAAAGAAAACGCTAAAAGTAGCGCTCTGATCAGGCCTCCGTCCACGTGCCGCGAGAGACGAACTGCATGCTGGCGGAGCTGGCGACCATCCTGTAGAATCCGGGCGTCTTCCCGGCCGGCCTCTCGGCTATCGTGCATGGCAAGTATGAGGAGTCATCCCACAACATGACGCAAAGTCGAATTCAAGTCGTCTTTTTCGATGCCGCCGACACCCTGTTTCATATTCACGGGTCAGTGGCCGAGATTTACCTGCAGCATGCGGAGAAACATGGGTTCCGGAAAACCCCCGAATCGTTAGCCGCGATCAAATCCGCCTTTGCCCGTTCGTTCCGCGATGCGCCGCCGCCGGTGTTTGCTGCGACCGAGCCTGCCGCGATCAAGCAGTCTGAACGGTTGTGGTGGTTCGACATCGTGCACAACGTGTTCTACCGCGTCGGTATGTTCGAGGCCTTCGACGAGTTTTTCGAGGAGGTATTTGCGCGGTTCGAGCAATCGGAGTCCTGGCGACTCTTTCCCGAGACGGTCGATGTGCTCAAGACTCTGAAAGGGCAGGGATTCGAGTTGGGCATCATTTCCAACTTCGACTCGCGGTTGTTTTCCGTGCTGCGTGGTTTGGGGATTGCCGATCTGTTCGACACGGTCACGATTTCCAGTTTGGCCCATGCCGCCAAACCGTCCGCGCGTATCTTTCACCAGGCGCTGGAGAAACATGCGGTCGATCCAGACGAGGCGCTGCATGTCGGCGACAGCGAGCGTGATGATGTGAAGGGGGCACAGGACGTCGGATTGACCGGGGTGTTGCTCGCGAGAGGGGAGGGGGCGCGTTGTTCGGGCGGGACGACAATCAGTAACCTCAATGAATTACTGCCGCTGCTCTCAGGCCTGCAATAACAACGGCACGATATCCTTGGCGCGCCCTTGTAGCGCAGCATCGACGATGCCTGATTGCGCGGTGGCATCGAGATTGATTTCGACGACAAACGCACCCGCCTGTTTCGCAATCGAACCAAAACCAGCCGCTGGATACACCAGACCGGATGTGCCGATAATCAGGCACAGGTCGCTGGATTGCAGGGCGGTTGCGCTGGTTTCAAGGTCCTTTTCCGCCAGCGATTCTCCGAACCAGACGATGTGCGGACGGAGGAGTCCTTTGCAGTGGCTGCAGAGGGGCAGGATCGCAATCGGCACGTCTCGATTTTCAGTCACACGCCGGCATTGCGTGCAGCGTACCATCCAGATATTGCCGTGAATTTCTGAGAGTTTCCGGGAGCCCGCGTCACGGTGCAGTCCGTCCACATTTTGCGTGATGAGCCAGAACCGGTCGAACCGTTGCTCCATCTGCGCGACAGCTGCATGGGCGGCGTTGGGCCGTGTGGTCGCAATGAGTTCACGCCGCCAGTTGTACCATTCCCACACCAGGCGGGGATTACGTGCGAAGGCTTCGGGGGTGGCCAGATCCTCTGCGCGAAAATTGCGCCAGAGTCCGTCGGCTCCACGGAAGGTCGGCACGCCGCTGTCGGCGGAAATCCCGGCACCGGTGAGCACGGTCACCGATCGTGCCGAGGCCAGCTTCTGCTGAATCAAACCGAGCGTCGATCCGGTTCCCATACGCGTCACTGCGAGGGGGCCATCACTGTTTCAGGTGCGCGGCTGCATGCTATAGTACCGCCTTTTCGAACGCAACGAGTGAGGAGTCTCATGAAGCAGATCATGGTGGTCGGTGCCGGTTCCGTCGGCGGTTTCTTCGGAGCCCATCTTGCGAAAAATAATCCGAACGTCTCGTTTCTTCTGCGACCCCGCACCCTGGAGGCCGTGAAGCGTCACGGCCTGATGATCAAAAGCGCCAAGGGTAATTTCACCGTGCATCCGCCGGCGGCTTCCGATCCGCGAGACCTGGCGAGACCGGATCTCATCATTCTGGCCGTGAAGGCGTACGATCTCGACGAAGTGATGGCGCAGCTGGCGCCGGTGATCACCGAGCGTACGGCCATTCTCACGCTTCAAAACGGCATCGATACCGAAGATCGCATCATCGCCCGGGTGCATCGCGACTCTGTGGTCGGCGGCGTGGCGTTCATCTACTCGAAGATCGTGGCGCCCGGCGTCATTGAACATTACAAGCGGGGCGGCGTGGCCATCGGCGAACTCATGGGTCACAAGAGCGAACGGGTGTTGCAGATCGCGGAGATCTTCAAGCAGGCTGGCATTTCCTGCCAGCTCAGCGACGATATCAGGAAGAGCAAATGGGAAAAGATGTGCTGGAACTGCGTCTTTAACCCCCTCACGGTCTTGATCGACGACAAGGTGGCCAAGGCGCTGGACCATCCGGAGATGGCCGGTGTGATCCGGCAGATCGTGGGCGAAGTGATGGCGGTGTCGGCGGCGGTGAAGGTGCCCTTGGCGCCGGATATGGCCGAGAAGGTCGTGAAGTGGACGCAGGAGCTGCGGGACATCCACACGTCGATGTACGACGATTGGAAAGCCAAACGCCCGACCGAGATCGACTATCTGAACGGCTACATTGTCCGTACAGGACGGGAATTAGGGATTCCCACGCCGGTGAATGAAGCACTGACGGCAATGGTGAAAGCCATTACGGAGCGGGAGGCCGCTGGTCCCGGTGTCGTCCGGATCGATGGCGCGGTCGTTCAGCCTGTCGCTCTCACCCGCGCGGCGCTGGCGCAACTGCCCCAAGACCAACATGTCGAGGATATCAGCCAACTGATGCCGTCGATGCGGGGCCGAGCCATTCGAGTCAAAGGCCTGTTGGATATTCCAGCCCTCGCGGTCGATGCCGACCACGTTACGTTCCATTCCGTCGATGGCAAGTATGCGGCGACGCTCACCCTGCAGCAGGCGCAAGATTTCGGACTGTTACTGTACGAACTCGACGGCCAACCGCTGCCGGACGGCAAGGGCGGTCCTTACCGGTTGGTCACGCCGGGCCTGGGCGATCTCTGCGCCAATGTAAAAGGCGTGGGCCGTATCGAAGTGCGGGCCGGATCGGGCAAGGATACGCGGCCCTCAGTCAGGCCTCCGGAATGCACGCCCGAGGGCCAGCGCTAAGTGGATCACGTCGTCGAGGAACCAAGTACCCGGATCGATTTCCACCGCTCCGACCGATACCGCCACAGCATCAGCATCATGCGCAAGGTCCAGTCTGCGATCATCGCCAGCCAGACGTAGAAGACCCCCATCGTCAGCCAGTAGCCTGCCACAAAGGCGATGGGGATACGCACGCCCCACATCCCGATCATCGTCGCGATCATGATGAATCGCGTATCGCCCGCGCCGCGTAACGAACCGGCTAATACCATGGTCAGAGCTAAGGGGATCTGCAGCAGCGCCACGATCTTCAAGAAAATCGTGCCCAGGTCGATGACCGCTTCATCGCTGGTGAAGGCACGAAGCAGGGCATAAGGAAAAAAGAAAAAGACGATGCCCATAGCAGACATGATGAACGTCGCCAACCGGTTTGCTTCCCAGTTTTCGAGTTTGGCCCGGGTGTATTTGCCGGCGCCGATACTTTGGCCGACCATCGTAGCGGCGGCGATGGCGAAGCCATAGCCAGGCAGGAACGAGAGCGATTCAATCGAGAGTCCCACCTGGTGCGCGGCGTAAGAGACCGTGCCGTAGATCAACACGATTTTTGTATAGAGCAGGATGCCGGCCTGTTGCACAATCCGTTCACCGGAGACCGGCGCACCCACGTGCCAGATGGTGTGGAGCATGTCCCATCTCAGCCGCTTCGACGGTTTGAGGATCGTCCGGCAGCGCGAAAACAGATAGACCGAGCCGGTCGCCTCTGCAAGCCCGACGGCGACGGCAGCGCCCTTCACACCGAACGCCGGTAATCCCCATTGGCCATAGATCAGAGGATAGGCAATGGCGATATGAAGCACATTGACCAGGATCATGGCGTACATCGGCGTCTTGGTGTCACCGGTTCCCTGGAGAATCGACGAGAGGACCGCGAGGAGCACGGTGAAGGGGATGACGAGAAAGATCAGGTTTGAGTAGGGGAGTGCGAGGGCAATGACCTCCGGCTGTGCGCCGAGCAGCTGCATGATGAGTCCGTTCGCCGACAGGCCGAGCAGGGCCAGGGCGAAGGACACGCATATCGACAGACCGAGAAAATGCCGGGAGGCTTGGCCTGCTTCTTCATACCGGCGGGCGCCCCACTGTTGCGCGATGATGACGTTGGTTCCGACCGAGAGACCCGACACGAGGGTCGTTGCGATAAACGCAAGCAGTTGGCCCAATCCCACAGCAGCGATCGGAATCGCGCCCAACCCTCCGACGAGGAAGACCGCGACGATACCCTCGGTTCGCTGCAGCAGACTGCTCACCGTCACCGGGAGCGCGAGGGTCATGACCGATCGTCTGATTTGTGCGACACCGTTTGCCATCGGGCGTCATCCTACCAGAACTCGGTTGCGGACGAGGATGTCCTCCTCCAGGGACTGGACAAGAGGCGTATGGCTTCGGTAGCCTGGACTTATCCATGTTGATCACGCCCGAGCCTGCCGCTCGTTCCTCCTATCGGCTGTCGAAATCGCGATACCTGTCGGGCCTGCAGTGCCATAAACGTCTGTACCTGGAAATTCATGCACCGGCCTTGGCCACGAAGCCGGATGCGGCTACTCAAGCCATTCTCGACATGGGCACGGATCTCGGCGAACTCGCCCGTCGGCGATTTCCCGGCGGTCGCCTCGTCACGGCCGGGTATCGCCAATCTCAGGAGGCTCTGGCGCAGACGGCGGAGCTTCTCCGGGATTCGACGGTGTCGGCCATCTTCGAAGGCGCATTTCAGTTCGAGCAGGTCTTGATCCGTGTCGATGTGCTGGAGCGTGTCGGCGTGAATGCATCGGGGCAAGCCACCTGGCGGCTGGTGGAAGTGAAATCGTCCACCAAGTTGAAATCGACCCATGTGGAGGATTTGACGATCCAGAGTTACGTGCTCGAAGGGACCGGTCTGTTGCTCGAGGACATCTGTCTCATGCATGTGAACACACAGTATGTGTTCGACGGCGTGGAACTGGACCTCGGCCAGTTGTTTAGGATTCGCTCCCTGAATGACACGATACGCCCGCGTTTGCCGGAGGTGCCCTCACGTCTGGCCTCGATGCACGAGATGTTGCGCGAGATGTCGGCGCCGGCGCTTGCTCCGGATGAACATTGTCATAGCCCCTACGAATGTCCCTTCTGGGCCCATTGCACGCAGGACAAGCCGCTTCGCTGGATTTATCATCTGCCGGGCAGCAGTAAGACAATCATTCAATTGAGAGAGTTGGGCGTGGAGACGATCGACGCCATTCCCGATCACGTGGCGTTGACGCCGGTGCAACGTCGGGTGAAAGACAATCGGGAATGGGTCGGGCAAGGCCTGCGGTCGGCGCTGGAGAAGATCGTGTATCCCGTGCATCATCTGGATTTCGAGACCTTCATGCCGGCGGTGCCGAAATTCGTAGGGACCAGGCCCTATC
Source organism: uncultured Nitrospira sp. (assembly GCA_902500715.1). Lineage (GTDB taxonomy): Bacteria > Nitrospirota > Nitrospiria > Nitrospirales > Nitrospiraceae > Nitrospira_A. Next base: position 9,454 of record CABVRO010000088.1, read on the forward strand.
AGGTGATTCCCACCCAGTGGTCCAACCACATCGAATATCCCGATGGACGGCTCGATCATGCGGAGTACCTCTGCCGCGACGGGCGTGATCCGCGCGAAGAACTGGCCGTCACATTGCTGGATTCGTTGGGCGGCGAAGGTAGTATCTGTGTGTATTCGAGTTATGAACGTTCGGTGTTGGAGCGGCTGGCTGAGGAGTTCCCGTCACTGCGAAATGATCTGAAGCGGGTGATGGCGAGGCTGTGGGACCTACACATTGTCATCAGGGATCACTACTACCATCCGGCCTTCGAGGGCAGCTATTCGATCAAGGCCGTGCTGCCGGCTGTGGTACCGTCGTTGAGTTATGCCGATCTGGCGATCGGAGACGGAGGCGTGGCAGCCTGTGAATATTCTCGCATGATCTTTACGGTCAGTGACTGGATCGAAAAAGCTCGGATCGAAGAGGCGCTCCTGCGCTACTGCGAACGCGATACCCTGGCGATGGTCGAACTGCGGAGGGAGTTGAAGAAACGCGCCGGTTAGCGCCGGCCTCGAGTACGAAGCCATTTCACCATCTGCATGCACGTCGTTCCGATCGACTCATCCGCCATCAACGCGATTCCCCCCAAGGCCAACAGCGTCATCACCAGCGCAGCTTCAGATTGTTCGAACATGCGGCCCTCCTGTGTGAAGCAGAGAGTAGCCTGGACAATCGTCGACGGACAGACCACTGGAGGAGGGGGCGCCCAAGACTTGGGTAGGTTCGGAAACGGGAAGGCTAGAGATGAATTGGAGGTCATTATCCCGTTGCCTGGAGCGATTGGAAAGGCTCCGGGTCGAGCAAGCTTGGTGTGGCGGAGAGGGTGGGATTCGAACCCACGGTCCCTTTCAGGACAACGGTTTTCGAGACCGTCCGATTCGGCCGCTCTCGCACCTCTCCGCTCCATGGCCGACGAAGACGTGCAGCTTAACGTGGTCGAGCGTAACTTTCAAATGAAATCATGAGCTTGGAGAAGATTTCTTTCGCCCTTAGGGAGAGATCACGACATGAGGAAAACGTGATTCCGTTTTGCGATGAATCGGTTCCACCGTAGACTCACCCTGTGTAGTGATACCGGTTGGAGACGGTTCATGACTGATCATTTCCAGTCATCCATCCGATATGGATACGAAGCATAGTTCCTGTCCGCTTCTCGGTCCCACTGGGGTTGTGCATTCTGTGGTCAGACATTCATCCGTCACTATTCCACCGGGCGAGACCCTGCTCGATGTCCTACGTTGGCGGGCCGAACACCAGCCCGACCAGTCGGCGTACATCTTCCTGCGCGATGGGGTCAGCCCCGATACCGTCCTGACGTACAGACAGCTCGATGCCAGAGCTCGCTCGATTGCCGGTTATCTGCAATCCAGATTCGCCCCGGGAGATCGTCTGCTTCTGGTCTATCCGCCCGGTCTTGAATTCGTCCAGGCATTCTGGGGGGCGTTGTATGCCGGGTTAGTCGCCGTGCCGGTCTCCCCGCCGGATGCCTTTCGCGCAAGGGTCGGTATCGCGCGCGTGCAACAGATCGCCGAGAATGCCGGCGTGGCCGGAGCCTTGAGCACCAACCAGATTCTTGAGCTGGTGCGGGCGCAGGGGCCTGCGATTCCGCTGGAACAGTGGCTGGTCTGTGACGCCGTCACCCCGGACTTACCGGCTCACTGGCCCTCAACGCATCCGGTCGATTCCACCCTGGCCTATCTGCAATATACGTCCGGTTCGACCTCCGCTCCCAAAGGTGTGATGGTCAGCCACGGAAATATGACCGCGCAAAGCCGGTGCATTACCGACGCCGGTTGTTACGATGCCGATTCCGTCACCCTGTCCTGGATGCCGCATTTCCATGACTATGGATTGGTGAAAGGCATCGTCCAGCCCGCCTGGATCGGCCGCCCGGCCTACCTGATGTCGCCGCTCACGTTTCTGAAGCGACCTCTGCGCTGGCTCGAAGCGATTCAACGGTATCAGGTGACGCATAGTGGCGCGCCCAACTTCGCCTACCGTCGCTGTGTGGAGACTATCGCTCCTGAAGATCGCGCAACGCTGGATCTTTCCGGTTGGCGGGTTGCGAGTTGCGGTGCGGAACCGATCGCCCACGATACCATCGATCGATTTGCTGAGGTCTTTGCTCCGTCCGGGTTCCGGCGCGAGGCGTTTTTCCCTGCATACGGGATGGCGGAGTATACCCTGTTGATCTCGTTGAAGCGGGAAGGCGTGGCCCCGACGTTGCTGCCGATGGATCCGGGGGCATTGGAGCGGGGGGTGGTTGCCGAATCCAAGACGGGTGTGGGGCCTGTCCGGCAAGTCGTTGGATGTGGTGTTCCGGTGGGAGATACCAGGGTGGTCATCGCCCATCCCGAGACCCTGTCCCGCTGCGCCGCGCAACAGGTGGGCGAAATCTGGTTGGCCGGAGCCAGCACCACCCAGGGATATTGGAATAATCCGGAGGAAACGGCGCGCACCTTCGGCGCGAGACTCCGTGATACGGGGGAGGGTCCGTTCCTGCGGACCGGTGACCTCGGGTTCGTCAGAGACGGTGAAGTCTTTGTCACCGGGCGATTGAAGGACCTGCTGATCGTTCGCGGCAGAAATCACTACCCGCAGGATATTGAGCGGACCGTCGAGCAGAGCCACAGGCTGTTTCGAGGCGGGGGCGCAGCCGCCTTCTCTGTCCAGGATGCGGGGGAGGAAGCGGTGGTGGTCGTGCAGGAGGTCGAGCGTCAGGCGACGGCCCTGGCCATCGATGAGCCGGCTGCCGCGATTCGTTCTGCCGTATCCGAGCAGCATGACCTCCATGTCTTCACCATCATCTTCATCAAGGCCGGAAGTCTGCCGAGGACATCGAGTGGAAAAGTTCAGCGACGCGCCTGCCGCGATCAATTTCTGGCCGGCCAACTTTCCATTCTCGGAAAGAGTGTCTTGCCCGCGGCTCCGTCCCAGACCCAGTCAGCGGTCGTCAAGATAGAAGATCTGGGCGCGCTCTCGCCGGATGCCCGGCGGAGGCAGATCGAACAGGCTGTGCAGGGAATGCTTGCCGATCGCCTCGGGTGCAGCCGAGAGGCCATAGCCGGTGACCGGCCCATACAGCTCCTCGGACTCGATTCGTTAATGGCCGCCGAGGTCTCGCATTGCGTGGAGGAATCGTTCCACGTTCCGCTTTCATTGCAACAGCTGTTGGGAGGCGCAACGCCCGGCGATCTGGCTGCGACCATCGACGCGGGAATGCTCCGGGAAGGCAGGGAATTCGCTGCTGCCGGTTGTCCGAATCTCACAGCGGAGATTGTCGCCCCATTGTCCGAGAATCAGGCTGCCCTCTGGTTCCTCAGCCAATTGGCTCCGGATAGCGCCGCCGCCAACGTCTCCGTCGTTCTGCCTCTGCCGTTCGACGTGAATCAGGTTGCGCTGAAACAGGCGCTCGATCAGCTCGGTGAGCGCCATGCGCCGCTTCGAACCACCTATGAAACGCGGGACGAGGTGCCGGTTCAACGAATTCATGCCTGTCTGTCTTTGGGTTGGACAGTCGTCGATGCCTCTACATGGGATTGGGCGCGCTTGCGTCGGGAAGCCATGGAAGCGGCGGCAATTCCGTTCAATCTGGCGCACGGCCCACTGTGGAGGGCGTCGCTATTCATGGGGAAGCGACAGGCATGGTTGTTGCTGGTCGCGCACCATATCGCCGTGGACGGCTGGTCGATGATCCGCTTGGTCGAGGAACTCAAGGGGGACTACGGCTCAGACGGGTCTGTGCCTCAGCAGCGGTCGGGAGGACCGGGCAGCCGGCCTGCTCCCTATGCCGAGTTCATCCGGTGGCATCGCTCGTTGCTGGAGAGCGCAGAAGGCGGTCGACTGGCCCAGTATTGGAAGGCGCAGTTGGCGGGTGAACTCCCGAACTACGACATGCTCTACGATCGACAGCCGACGACGGTTGAGCCAAGCCGTTATGCGTGGCAGGCGATCCACATCGATCAGGCATTGACCGAGCGGCTCAAGGCATTCGCGCAGAAGGAAGGCACGACGCTGTATGCCGTCTGTCTGACTGCGCTTCACGCCCTGCTGTATCGCTACACGAATGTGGAAGACACAGCCGTGGTCACTCCGGTATTCGGTCGAAGCCGGTCTCGATTCGCCCGGACCGTCGGTGATTTTGTGAATATGCTCGTGTTGCGGGAGACGGTTCAGGTCGATGCGACCGGCCGCGAACTGCTGGCGCAGACCAAGCGTACTCTGCTGGAAGCCCTCGATCATCAGGACTATCCCTATGCGCGGCTGGTGTCGGACTTGCGACCGGCCCGCGATCGTCAACGAGCGCCATTGGGGCAAATCCTGTTCGTGCTGCAACAGTTCAAGCTGCTGGCCGAACTCGATCGACGGATGGGTGCCTCGCCGTCATCTGTTGCTGAATCGGACCTGCCTCCGTGGGAGGCCTATGTGATTCCCCAGCAGAGCGGGCAGTTCGATCTCTGCCTTGAGCTGGCCGAATCGGAGCATGGCGTAACCGGTTATTTCGAATACAAAGACGAGCTGTTTACGCCCGACCGGGTGGCACGGATGCAACAGCATTTTGTCCGCGTGCTGGAGGGGCTTGTCGCCGACCCGGCCGCGCCGATCGGGTCGCTCCCTCTTATGTCCGAGGCGGAGTGTCGCGAGACGGTCCTGACGTGGGGACAGTCTCCGGAACTGCAGGAGCCCGCACAGTGTCTCCATCGCCAGATTGAAGCACAGGTGTCCCGCACCCCTGATGTGATCGCGGTTCGACAAGGCGACCAGGAATTGACCTATCGGGAGCTGAACGCGCGCGCAAACCGTGTGGCCCATTACCTCCGCCGGCGGGGCGTCGCCCCCGGTATGGTCGTCGGCCTCTGCCTGGAACGATCGCTCAACTTGATCGTCGGCATGATCGGCATTCTCAAATCGGGCGGGGCCTACCTCCCCCTGGATGCCGATTATCCGACGGACCGCTTGGAATATATGCTGCGAGATAGCCAGGTTCGGGTATTGGTGACGCAACAGGATCAACTCGCCCGGCTGCCTGCGACGAACCCCCACACGA
>CABVRO010000089.1 GCA_902500715.1 uncultured Nitrospira sp.
CGTTCCTGGCGGCCATGTTCATGGCCTACACGCCGATCAGAAGATTGTCCGGCGCAAACAACACGGTTCAGCAGGCGCTGGCGGCCGCCGAGCGGGTGTTCGATGTGCTGGATTTGCCGACGGAAGAGGAGGCCAACGGCGGTCGGACGGACCTACCGGCTATTTCCAGCTCCCTCGAATTCCGGCAGGTGGCGTTCCAGTACGAAGGCCAGAGGGAGCCTGCGCTGAGCGGCATCGATTTGACGATCCGGGCGGGCGAGATCGTTGCCTTTGTGGGCAGCAGCGGGAGTGGAAAGACTACGCTGGTGAGTCTGCTCCCGAGATTCTACGATCCGACCGGAGGGCAGATTCTGATCGACGGGGTGGATCTTCAGACCTGCAGTTTGCGGTCGGTACGCGGGCAGATCGGAATCGTCTCCCAGGAAGTCGTGCTGTTCGACGATACGGTGCGCAACAATATCGGCTACGGGCGGCAGGGTGCCACGCCCGACGATGTGATGCGAGCGGCCCAGCTGGCCTACGCGCATGAGTTCATTGTCCGGATGCCGGCCGGGTATGATACGTTGATCGGAGAGCGCGGGCTCAAGCTCTCGGGCGGTGAGCGGCAGCGTCTGGCGATTGCCCGGGCAATTCTCCGCGACCCGCCGATCCTGATTCTGGATGAAGCGACGTCGGCGTTGGACACCCAATCGGAGCGCATCGTGCAGCTGGCCCTGACCAATCTGATGCATAATCGAACGACCCTGGTCGTGGCTCACCGGTTGTCGACCATTCAGAACGCCAACCGCATCGTGGTGTTGGATCGGGGCAGGGTTGCGGAAGTCGGCTCGCACGAAGAGCTTCTGCGCAAGGGCGGCATGTATAAGCGCTTGCACGCGATGCAGTTTGCCGATGCGATTTCGGAGTAAGGACGCAGGCGTCGATGAGGGATGGCAGTCCTATGACAACTGATCGATCAGCGGCGGCCCCTCAGCCGCAGCCGTTGCTGAAGCGGCTCGTCAACGCACTCAAGGTCGCGGTGGTGCCGCCGGTCGGCTACCGGATCATTCAGATGCTGCGCCGCACGATGACCTGGCGCACCGAAGGTTCGGAGCATGTGAACCGCTTGTTCGCCGAAGACAAGCGGGTGATCCTGGCCTTTTGGCATGCTCAACAACTGATGATGCCGCTGGCCATTCCTGGGCTTGAAGCCCATGTGTTGATCAGTCAGCACCGCGACGGTGAACTGATTCGCCGTATCGTGGCACGGTTCGGGTTGGACGCCGTTCGCGGGTCCAGCACCAGAGGAGGCGCGGAAGCGTTTCGGCAGCTGATTCGCCTCGGGCGGTCCGGCGACAATCTCGTGTTGACGCCGGACGGACCGAAGGGCCCGCGGCAGGTTGCCAAGGTGGGCGTGGTGCAGTTGGCGAGGGCCACCGGTCTGCCGATCATCCCGATGGCCTTCGGCTGCTCAAAAAAAAACTCTTCGCGAGCTGGGACCGGTTCATCATGCCCTATCCGTTCTCGCGGGGCCTCTTTCTCCTGGGGCCGCCGATCAGCGTGCCGCCCGACGCCTCGTCCGACGACCTCGAGCGTTTCCGCCGGGAGTTGGAAGACACGCTGAACCGCATGACGATCGAGGCCGATGAGGCCGTCCTGCGGGCTGGTCCATGATGTGGTTTCTGCTCTACAATAGTCTTCTGCTCCTGGTCTCCCCGATTATCCTGTTCGTCTTGTTGGCCAAGCAGCGTTGTCGTCGCGGGTTGCCTCAGCGGCTGGGGCTGCGTACTGAGGTGCCCGCGACTGATCCAGCCGGCAGGTCGGGGTGCATCTGGATTCATGCCGTGTCTTTGGGCGAGGTGGTAGCCGTGGTGCCGCTTGTGCGGGATTTGCGTCGACGATACCCTGACACGAGATTGGTCGTCTCGACCGTGACCGAAACCGGGCGCGAGGCGGTGGAGCAGCGGCTAGAGGGCGTGGCCGAGCACCGGTACGCGCCGCTCGATTTTCCTTGGGTCGTCAATCAGGCGATCGACCGCCTCAAGCCGAGTCTGTATATTTTTGTCGAGACGGAACTCTGGCCGAATATCCTGCGGAGTTTGCGGCGGCGGAACGTGCCGTCGATTCTGGTCAACGGGCGATTGTCCACCCGTTCTTTCGAGCGGCAACGCCTGCCGGTCATCCGGGATTTCTACCGGACCATGCTGAACATGATCAGCTGTTGCCTCATGCAGTCGGAGCGGGATGTGCAGCGCATGATCGAGTTGGGCGCCGAGCCGTCGCGGGTTCGATGCACCGGCAACATCAAGTTCGATCAACCGATTCCCAAGGCGGGAGCAGGCGGCACGGTCGTGTCGAAAGAGGCGCTCGGACTGACCGAGCGGGAACTGTTGCTGGTAGCTGGGAGCACCCATCCCGGCGAGGAAGAAACGATCGTCAATGCCTATCGGATCCTGAGTCCTGAGTTCCCTGAGCTTCGCTTGGTCCTGGCCCCGCGCCATATCGAACGGGCGGCGCAGGTGGAGCAAATGATCCAGGCGAAAGGCCTCACGGTGACCCGGCGGAGCACGGGCGGACAAGCGCCGATGGCGGGCACTGGCGCGCGGGTGCTCGTCCTGGACACACGAGGGGAATTGGCCCTGCTGTATCGAGACGCGGTGGTGGCCTTTGTCGGGGGCACCCTGGCGCCGGTAGGTGGGCATAATCTGTTGGAGCCGGCGGTCTGGGGAAAACCGGTGCTGTTCGGTCCGCATACCGACCATTGTGCCGAGGTGGCGGCGCTCCTGGTGAATGCGCAGGGGGGATTGGTGGTACAGGACGAACAGGCTCTCACGCAGGGGTTGCGAGCGCTCCTATGCGATTCCGCCGCGTTGCAGCGTATGGGACAGGCGGCGCAGCAGGTCGTGGCGGACAACCAGGGCGCGCTCCAGCGCAGCGCGGGCATCATCGCGACGTTTCTGCCGAGACCAGCGGCTTCGAAGGACGCGCGAGTTGAACAGAGGCAAGAGCTGTCGAGTCGGCAATCGTAATGGCGGCGACCATGTCGAGAGGGCCGAGGTCCTGGTTGCGGTGGCTCGGGTATCCCTACGAACTCGCGGCCAGGTTTCGCCTGTGGTGTTATACCCATGGCTGGTTCTCCACGCGTCGGTTACCTCGTCCCGTCATCAGCGTCGGGAATCTCACCGTCGGTGGCACAGGCAAAACGCCGGTCGTCATGTACCTGGTGGAGCGACTGACGGCGCAGGGCAAACGCGTGGCGATTCTGAGCCGAGGGTATCGGCGGCGCAGCACGACTCCGCAGTTGCTGGTCTCCGACGGGCACCGGATTTTGGTAGGGCCGGACGAAGCCGGAGACGAGCCCTATTTGATCGCAAGCCGATGCCCTCAGGCCGTTGTGGCGGTGGGAGCGGACAGATATGCGCTCGGCCAATGGGTTTTGGAGCGACTGCCGGTGGATTGTTTTGTGCTGGACGACGGGTTCCAGCATGTCCAACTCCATCGCGATGTGAATCTTCTGCTGGTGGATGCGACGGACTCGGCGGGTCTCCGGGCGGCGTTGCCGGTCGGACGTTTACGGGAACCTCTCTCGGCGGCCGCGCGCGCATCGGCCATCCTTATCACCCGGGTCGATGAGGCGCATGGAGGAGAGTCGGTGCGGCGTCTGTTACTCGACGCCTGCGGCTCACTTCCGTCGCTGGTGCGTGCTGGATTCCGGGCGGAGGAGTACCGGCGCGTGGGGACGGGCGAACGGCACCCGTTGGATGCGTTGCGCGGCCGGTCGGCTGTGCTCTTCAGCGGGATCGGCAATGCGGAGTCCTTTCGTGCGTTGGTAGCCGGATTGGGTATCACCGTGGTTGAGATGCTGGCATTTCCCGATCATGTGCACTATACCCGTGGCATGATGGAAACCATTCGAGCCAAGGCGAAAGCCGGTGACGCCGATCTGCTGGTGACGACGGAGAAAGATGCCGGCAAGGTTGCGCCGTTGTTAGCGGCCGACGATGTTTGCTGGGCCGTGCGGCTTCGCACGGAGATCGTGTCGGGACAGAAAGATTTGGAGCGATTGCTGCGATTCGACTCGGTACCGGACGGAGCGGGGGGGCATGCGTAAGGAAGGGATCCGTCGCATCGTCGTCCGTGGGCCCAATTGGCTCGGGGATGCCGTCATGTGCGAGCCGGCCCTGAGCCAGGTGCGCACGCTGTTCCCGCAGGCTGAGATCACCCTGCTGGTGAAGCCCGGCATTGCGGATCTGCTGGCGCAACATCCGGCGGTCAACCGGACGCTGGTGTACGACGATCGAGGACGCCATGCGGGGCTGGTCGGAAAATGGACCCTCGCCGGGGTGCTGCGCCGTCACCGATTCGATCTGGCCATCCTGTTTCAAAATGCCTTTGAGGCCGCGCTGATCGGTTTCCTAGCGGGTATTCCCAGACGGTTCGGCTACGCAACGGACGGCCGAACGCTATTACTGACCGACCCGGTGACCGTGCCGCCACGCACTGCGCAACGGCATCAGGTCGAATATTATTGGGATCTCCTGAAGCCGCTGGGAGGGCACGGTCCTGCGCCCGCTCCTCGTCTGTATGTCACGCCGGACGAATCGGCGTTGATCTCCGGGCGGTTGGCGGATGCCGGAATCGGGCCTTCGGATCTGGTGATCGGCGTGAACCCCGGCTCGACCTATGGCCACGCCAAACGCTGGTTGCCGGATCGGTACGCCGAGGTCGTCAACCGTGTGGTGACAGATGCGCAAGGGCGGTCGGGCGCCAGAGTCGGCGTGGCGATTCTGGGAGCCAAGGGTGAGGAGCCGCTGGGAAAAGCCATCGCCGATCAGATCAAGACGCGCACGGTCGTGTGTTCCGGTCAGACCACGGTACGGGAATTGATGGCGCTCGTGAAGCGCTGCCAGTTGTTCCTCACGAACGACACGGGGCCTATGCACGTCGCGGCGGCCTTCAAGGTTCCGCTGGTCGCTGTGTTCGGCCCGACCGATTGGCAAACCACGTCGCCGTTCGGAGTCGATGCCAAGCTGGTGCGGCAGCCGGTGTCCTGTGCGCCCTGTCTCTTGAGAGAATGTCCCATCGATCACCGGTGCATGACCGGGGTGACGGTGGAGCAGGTCTACGATGCAGCGGCGCAGCACCTGCCGCTGGCGGCCCTTCCTTCATCGATCGAACTTGCACCACCGACGCCGCATCTCTCTTCTACGTCGCTGGCGGGTGTCACGGTGTTTCTCGATCGTGACGGCACATTGAATGTGGATACGGGGTATGTAAAGTCTCCCGATGACTTCACGGTTCTACCCGGCGTGGGGGCGGCGCTGGCCAGGCTGAAGCAGGCCGGAGCGCGCCTGGTCGTCGTCACAAATCAGTCCGGACTGGGGCGGGGTTATTTTACATCAAGGGATCTCGAAGCGATTCACAGCAAGTTGCACCTGGTGCTGGCTGAGGACGGGGTGACGCTCGACGGGCTGTATTTCTGTCCCCACCATCCCGACGATCACTGCAATTGTCGCAAACCGGCCCGGGGCATGATCGATCGGGCCCATGCCGAATTGCAGGTGGACCTGAGCCGCGCCTATGTGATCGGCGACAGTGTTCGCGATGTCGAATTGGCCAAGCAAGTGGGGGCGCAGAGCCTGTTGGTGATGACCGGCCCGTCCGGTTCGGAGGCCCTGGCCGACTTGACGGCGCGCGATCTTCGTCCTGACTACGTGGCCGATGAGTTGTCGCAGGCGGTGGACTGGATCCTCACCCATGCGACGCGCAGGCCCGCTGCCGACCTGCAGCGTTGATCATTTCTGGTAGCCGAATGACCGACCCCGTAAGCCGACTCTTGCTGATCAAACCGAGTTCGCTGGGCGACATCGTCCATGCGATGCCGACCCTGGCGGCGTTGCGCGAGCGGTTTTCTCAGGCCGAGGTCACCTGGTTAGTGAAGCGGCAATGGGCGCCATTGGTAGAAGTCATTGCCGGGGTCGATCGGGTTTGTTCGGTATCGGAAGAGCTCAGGGGTTGGTTGGGTCGGGTGCCTACTCTCCGGGCGGCCGGATTCGATCTGATTGTCGATCTTCAAGGGCTCTTCCGGAGCGGGGCCATGGCGCTGTTGGCCGGCTGCGGTCGGCGGGTCGGGTTTGCGAATGCGCGGGAGGGCAGCGCTCTGTTCTATACCCAGCGGGTGGCGGTTCCTCCCACGCCCATGCACGCGGTCGATCGCTACCTACTCGTCGCCGAGGCGCTGGGCGCGACACGACCAACGCAGCCGCGGTTCGAATTTATCGATCGATCGGAAGACCGGCAGGCCGTGGAGGCGATGTTGTCCCGGGCAGGAGTTGTCGCTCAGCAACCCTGGGTTGCCATGAACGTGTCTGCGCGTTGGGAGACAAAGCGTTGGCCACCGCAACATTTTGCCGAGGCAGCAGACCGGCTTTTTCAGTCGCATGCGCTACGGGTGGTTTTGATCGGCGGGCCGGCCGAGCGGGCGGAGTCGCTCGCAGTGACGGCGCTCATGCGTACGAAAGCGATTGATCTGACAGGACAGACCCCTGTAGGCTTGCTCCCCGGTTTACTCCGTCGCGCGGCTGTGTTGGTGACGAACGATTCCGGGCCGATGCACATCGCCGCGGCGGTAGGGACGCCGGTGGTAGCCCTGTTCGGCCCGACGGATCTGGTCAGAACCGGACCCTATGGCAAGGGCCATGTCGTTTTGTCGCATGCGGTGGAATGCAGACCCTGTTTTCGCCGTGACTGTGCCCGTGCCGTGCCCCTCGAATGTCTGACCGCCGTGCGACCGGAACAGGTCGTTCATGCCGTCGAACAGCAACTTGAGCGATCACGCAAGCCAGGATCATTGTGAACATCATCATTGCGGAATCCAGCACGGCGGTCGGCGGGCAGGAACTGGCCGTTCTGCTGCACGCCGAGCGTTTGTTGACGCGCGGCCATCGTATTCGATTGGTTCTGGAGCCGCACAGCCCGATCATGACCATGGCCAGGGAACGAGGGCTTCCGGTCGAGCCGTTTGTCATGCGGCAATGGCGCCTGCCGATATCGATTCTGGCCTTTCACGCGTTGCTGAAGCGGGAGCGTCCCGAGATCGTTCACGTCAACAGTTCACGCGATAGCTGGATCGTGGCGCTGTCGTCGCGCCTGCTCGATCCGCGCCCCAAGGTCATTCGCACGCGGCATATTTCGGCGCCGCTCAATAACAATGCCACAACGCAGTTGCTGTATCGGCGTCTCTTCGACATGGTCATCGTGACCGGGAGCCAACGGAACCGGCAGGACCTCATCCGTCGGGACGGATTGGCGCCGGACCGTGTTGCGTCGTTTCCCATCGGTTTGGATGTGGAGCATTTTTCGCCTGCCAAACCGCTGCACGATATTCGGGCCGAGCTGGGGATTCCCAGCGGGTATCTGCTGGTCGGGATGATTTCCTATCTGCGGGACTATAAAGGCCATCGGTATCTTGTGGAGGCGGCCGCCAGGGTGTTGAAGCAACATCAGGGAGTGGCCTTTCTCATCGTGGGTGAAGGGCCGGAAGAGCAGAACATCCGCGCGCAGATCGAACGCCTCGGCCTGACGGCCGACGTGCGCATGTTGGGATTTCGCGATGACCTCCTGGATGTGTTCCGGTCGTTGAATCTCTTTGTGATTCCCACGGTCGAAGGCGATACCATTCCTCAGGTGTTGATGCAGGCCCTGGCGATCGGACTCCCGGTTGTCTCGACGACCACCGGATCGATTCCCGATGTGCTGGCCGACGGGGAGTCGGGGTTCATCGTCCCGCCGCGGGATGCCGATGCGTTAGCCGACCGGATCGGTCGCCTCCTGATCGATCCCGAGCTTCGCGCCGCGATGGGGAGGCGGGGCCGTCAGACGGTGGAGCAGTCCTATTCGATCGACCGGATGGTGGATGAACTGGAGCGTGTCTATCGGCGGGTGATCGCATCATGATGCAACGATGGGCGGAGGCCCGCGGCTCGATCCGCAAAAGCGTGCTGTTCTGGTGGATCCTTTTCGTCGCCATGCAAACGGCGGAGCGGGTGTTTCTGCTGCGCGACGCGTTTGCGCAGGAAGCCCCCAGCCTGCCGCTGCTGCTCAAGACTCTTATCGTCGGCGTGCGAGGAGATTTCATTACCGCCACCTATGCGTTGGTGCTGGCCGGGGTCGGGGCAGGGGCATGGGCCTTGCGGAGGCATGGCTGGAGCGAATCGAGGCGTCTGACGCAACCCGTCCTCCTATCGTTTCGATCCGGGCTGCATGTGGGGTGTGTGCTGACCGGCTTGTTGCTGTTTATTCTGCTGTGTGTGGACATGGGGTACTACGGGTTCAACCGGCAGCATATGGACTTCGTGTTTCTCGAATATGTCGGCGACCTCTTTGCGCCTGCATCGACACCGGAGAGTACCAATGCGCAGGCGATGCGGCAAACCGGCGCAGAGTTACGCGAGGCCGGAAAATGGGCCGCGCGGCTGGCGCTTTTTCTGGGCATCCAGGCTGTGGCGATGGGACTGTGGTGGTGGAGCTTCTCCTTCGTCGTGGCGCCGGCGCTGGGTCGCTGGCGGCCGGGTTCGGGGTTTCAGGCGAACACCTTCCTCCTTGTCGCACTGGTGGCCGGCGGAGCCGGGTTTCACCATTCCGGCCCCTACGGGATCCGGATCGCGCCGATCGGAAGCATGGTCTATTACACGCTGGCTCAGAATCCCGTCCTCTTTGCGGCTGAGGCCCTGCGAATTGCGGTGGTATCGCGGGGGGCGATGGAACAATGGGCAAACGCCGGGGCGATGCCCTATGAAGTCGCCGTTCAGACGGTGCAGCGATTACTCGGACCGGGGGAAGCGTTCGTCGATCAGCGGTATCCCCTGGTCAGAACCATGGCCGCTTCTTCGGACGGTGTTCGGTTACCCGGGCAGGCGAACATCCTGTTGGTGTTCCTCGAAGGGCTGGATCGCCGGTATCTCGAACAGACGTACGGCGAGATTCGGGGAACACCGTTTTTGGACCGCCTAAAGCAGGACAGCGTCTACTTCGAGAACTTTTTCTCCAACGGCGTTCAAACGTCACGGGGACTGTTTGCGACCCTCTGCAGCGCCTTTCCGCGGCAAGGGGCCGCCGCGATGAAAACGCGCTATGCCCACGATTACCTCTGTCTGCCGTCTTTGTTACAGCGTCAGGGCTATCGAACGGAGATGGTGATCGGGCAGCATCGGGACCTGAACCGGCTGCAGTCGTTCGTGGCGCGCAACGGATTGCAGCAGCTGATCGACGAGGGAGTTTTTCCCAAGGACGCGGAACGGAGGGGCCTCGGCATCGTGGACGGCGCCCTGTTCGATCTCTGTTATGAACGTATCAAACAGCGCCAGGCGGAGGGCAAGCCGTTTTTTTTGACGACGCTCACGTTGTCGACCCACCATCCGTTCGCGGCCCCGCAGAACCATCCCGAGGTGCGTCTGCTGCAGGAGCAGGTGCAGGACAAGTATGTCGGCGCTCTGCGATATACGGATCTCGAATTTGAGCGGGTGTTTACCAGACTCGTTCGCGAGGGACTCCTGCGGAATACGGTCGTCGTCGTCCTGGGTGACCACGGCCGGCACGAACCGGTGGGGAGTACCGATATCGAACGAAAGGCGGGTCACTTTGCCTCGCCGCTGTTGATCTGGATGGACGAGTCGCTGCGTTCTCCGTCCACCTATCGCCCGCGGACGGTATCGACCGTTGCCAGCCAGGTCGATGTCGTGCCGACTCTGTTGGCGATGAACGGCATCCTGCCTGCTGTCGGTGCGTTCGCCGGACATGACCTGACCTGTCTGTTGGTGAGGGATTGTCTGCCTGACCGGGTGGCCTATCTCACCAGTGTCTACGACAATCTGGTCGGTCTGGCCAGCCCGGACGGGCTGTTATTGTATTCGTTCTCGACCGAGTCGTTTCAAGAGGCCACGCTCAAGTTCGAAGCGCTCTCCGAGCGCGAGCCGGGCCGGCGGCGTCGGCTTGCTGTTCGCGACCGGGAGTTGATGGCTCTCTACGAGGTGGCGAATGTCGCGCTCGATTCGAATCGCCTCTGGTCCTGGCGCGAGTTCGGGACACGATTATGATCGTGCGGGGCACAATTTCCTGCTCATCGTCGTTCGAGAAGGATCTGCTGCTGTGAATCGCATTCCGGTGTCGGCCGTGGTCATCGCCTACAATGACGAGCCCAATATGCGGGCGTGTCTGGAGTCCATTACTTGGGCGGATGAAATCATCGTGGTGGATTCTCACAGTACCGACGCCACCGAGCGCATCAGCCGGGAATTTACCGATCAGGTCTACCAGCATGACTTTCACGGGTTCGGACGCCTGCGGAACGAGGCCCTGACGCATGCCAGGCACGACTGGGTGTTCAGTCTGGATACCGATGAACGGGCCACGCCGGAGTTGCGCGAGGAGATCCGGCGTGTGCTGGCTGCCGGCCCGGAGGCCGACGCCTACTTCGTCCCCCGCAAGAATTACTTTCTCGGGCGCTGGATCAAACATTGCGGCTGGTTTCCGGACTACCGGCAGCCGCAGTTGTTTCGGAAGAGCCGACTGCGTTATCGGGAAGAACTCGTCCATGAAAGTTTCGATCTGGACGGGAAAATCGGCTACTTAACGGCCGCGGCCCTGCAGTACCCTTTCCGGGATATCGACCATTACTTAGCGAAGCAGGAGCGCTATTCCGATCTCATGGCGCGGCGCATGGTCGAACAGGGGCGCCAGTTCTCATGGCATCAGCTGGTCTCGCATCCCTGTTTCACATTTCTGAAAATGTATGTCGGGCGGAAAGGCTGTCTGGACGGGGTGCCCGGACTCATCTTGTCCGGACTCTATGCCTATTATACGTTCATCAAATATGCGCGTTTCTGGGAGTTGCAGTCCCGGGTGCCGACTCAAGGCAGCCAGGCGGTGACGGTAAAGCAGGGCTGAGCATGACGGTCACCGACGATGGAGCGAGACGCAGAACCATGACGATTGCGGCGGTGGTCATTGCCAAGGATGAAGAAAAAAATATTGCCGACTGTCTCGAGTCCCTGCGCTGGGCCGACGAACTGATCGTCGTGGATGCGGAAAGCCGGGACCGGACGGTGGAGTTGGCAAAGCAGTATACCCCGAACGTGTTTGTCCGCCCATGGCCCGGGTATGGCCCGCAAAAAAACTTCGGCATCGATCAGGCGACGGCGGAGTGGATTCTCGTGGTGGATGCCGACGAGCGCGTGACCGGGGGATTGCGACGGGAAATCGACGCGTTACTGGCGACGGCCCCGGCGGCCGACATCGGAGGGTATGAGATTCCCCGGCGGAATTTTTTCTACGGGAAATGGATTCAAGGCGGCGGGCTCTATCCGGACTATCAGCTGCGGCTGTTCAGAAACACCGCCGGCCGGTACGACGATGTGAGGCTGCACGAAAACTTCACGCTCTGCGGACGTCGGGAGCGGCTTCGTGAGCCCTTCGATCACTACAGCATGCCCACCGTCAACCATCACATCCGTAAGATGATGCGGTATACGACCCTCGGCGCCGATGAGAAACTCAAACGAGTCACTCAAATCAGCGGCTGGGTCATTGCCACGCACCATCTGGGGACGATTCTCAAAACCCTGTTCTCACGCGGCGGGTATCGCGACGGGGTACACGGATTGGTGGTGGCGATGTTTGCCGGCCTCCACACATTCGTCAAGTATGCCAAGGCCTGGGAGCGTGTGAACGTGAGGCGGGACGTATGATCGATCCATTCCTGCCCGGCATGAACCCGGCGGAGGTCCCGTTCCCCTGATGCGTATCGGGATCGACGCGGCGTCAATCGTGGCGGATAAGGGCGGCGTCGGCTGGCATACCTATCATCTGCTGCGGTCGCTGCTGGCCTTGGATGAGCAGGTCGAGTATGTCGGATATCTCCGGCCGGGGTCCCTGCAAGCGGGCCGGCTCGCAGGCTGGCCGGTCCACGATCGTCTGCGATGGGTGGAAACGCCGCGGTGGTTGATGCCATGGCGGGGCGCGTGGGATAAGCTCGATCTTTATCACGGCCCCAACTTCAAGATGCATACGATGGGACGATCGGGCGGCATCGTCACCATCCATGACCTGTGGCTGGCCCGGCATCCGGAATATTCGAGGAAGCTGTTGGGGCAGGCCGGTTCCTCCCGGCGGGCCATCGCCACGGCCAATCGCGCGCGACGGGTCGTGACCGTATCGGAGTTTTCTGCCCGTGAAATAGAAGCCTTGTATGGAATTCCGCGAGACCGGGTGGTGGTCATCCATAACGGCGTGACTGAGGAATTCTCTCCGGTGCAGGACGAGCAGGCGATGGCCGCGTTGATGAAGCGGTGGACGATTCCCTCCGACGGATTTATCCTGTTCGTCGGCGGAGCCGATCCACGAAAAAACCACCGTGTATTTCTGCAGGCTGTGGCGCAGTCGCGTTCACAGCTTGGGGGACGGGCCGTTGTGCTCGTGGGAGATGCGGAGCACCCGCAGGGAAGCTACCTCGCGACGGCCCGGTCGCTCGGCTTGGAGCAAAAGGTGCGTTGCACCGGTCGTCTCGATCGCGAGGAGCTGTGCCGGCTCTATTCCTTCGCCGACGTGTTTGTCTTTCCGTCGCTGTATGAGGGATTCGGCATGCCGGTCCTGGAAGCGATGGCTTGCGGCGCACCGACGATTACCTCCTCGACGTCGTCTCTGCCGGAAGTGGCGGGGGATGCGGCGGTGCTGGTGGATCCGGAGGATGTCGAGGCATTAGGTACGGCAATAGTACAGGTGTTGTCCGATCAGTCGCTGCGACAGCGGCTTCGAAAGCGTGGCTTCGAGCGCGCGCGCCTGTTTACCTGGCAGCGCACGGCGTTGCGCACCAGTGCCCTGTATCGTGAGCTCTGTGCCTGAGGCAGGCCGTTGAAAAAAACCACCGGCATTGTCCTGACAGGACACTGCCGCCTCACCGTCTCGGCGGCGTTCACAAGCGTGACGCGCATTATTCCGCGCGTCGTGAACCTCAGAGGCTCAGTGTACGGCCGAGAGTAAGCCTCACCTCTTCGCTTGTTGCGGCCTTGCCGGGCGGCCTTTTTGAACAGCCTGCAGGGTATGATTGTCCCATGTGCGATTCTCTGTAGTTCTGAATTCCAAAGGTAGCGGGATCGTGTTTCAGCCACCGGCTAAGAGCGACGGCGAGATGGATCTTCAGAATATTCTGATCATCAAATTGCGGCACATCGGCGATGTGCTTCTGTCGACGCCGGTGTTGCGCGGGCTGCGGACTGCCTTTCCCAGGGCGCGCCTGACGATGCTGGTCAATCGTGGAACGGAAGGGGTGTTGGCCAACAATCCCGACGTGAACGAGGTGTTGTGTCTCGAAAAGGGACCCTGGGACGCGCAGCTGAAGTTTGTGCAGATGCTGCGCCGGCGAGGATTCGACGGCGTCGTCGATCTGACCGATGGCGATCGCTCGGCCGTCATCAGTCTGGCTACCGGTGCGCCCGTCCGTATCGGCTTTAACTCTGAACATCGCTGGCGAGGGCTCTTGTACAGCACCGTGGCCAGACCACGCCCGATGGATCAGCATCGCGTGGACTATGATCTCTGCGCATTGCGGGCTCTGGGGCTGGACACGAAGCCGGGAACCCCCGCATTGTACCCGTCGCCGACGGATGAGCAGGCGGTGGAGACCTGGATGCAGGAAGCCGGCCTGTTCTCAACGCAGGCCTCGCCGTTGTTGGTGTTGTTGCAACCGGGGGCGCGTTACTCGCTGAAAGTCTGGCCGCATGAACGGTTCGCCCAGCTGGCCGATCGTCTCGCCGACAGGTTTGCCTGCCGGATTCTCCTCGGCGGCGACCAGCGTGAACGCGAGGTGGCTGAGCAGGTCGCCCGCAAGACGCGCTGTGCACCCATTGTGGTGGCGGGAAAGTTTTCGCTCTTACAGTTTGCCGCGTTGGTCAAACGTTGTGCGTTGTTCGTCGGAAACGACGGAGGCGCCATGCACATTGCCGCCACGATGGGGACTCCGGTCGTGGCGCTCTTCGGGCCGACCTATCCGCAACGGTGGGGGCCGCGCGGTGGACCGTCTCAGGTGATTTACAAAGGCCTGGATTGCCGCGCCTGTTATCATCCGACCTGCTTGCGAGGGGACGAGAGTTGTATGCAACAGATTACAGTGGATGAGGTCTTTACGGCGGCCAGCCGGATGTTGGAACGCGCGCCGGTGAGGAGAGAGGCGTGAGCGACGAATTGGTGAGTGTCGTCATTCCGGTGTTTAACGGCGCGCCGTTTGTCGCCAAGGCCGTGGCCAGCGTGCGGGCGCAGGGACACGGCGCCGTGGAAATCCTCGTGGTGGATGACGGATCGACCGACGGGACGCAGGAGGTGTTGAAGCGCCTGGAGCAGAGCGACAATATTCGATGGTTTCAACGCAGCCACGGCGGGCCGGCCCGTTCCCGCAACTACGGCATCGCCGCCGCGCAGGGACAGTTCATCGCGCTGTTGGATTGTGACGATGTCTGGTTGCCGGG
>CABVRO010000090.1 GCA_902500715.1 uncultured Nitrospira sp.
CGCAAAAAGTTGAGCTATTCCGTAGTCCGAGCACGAAGGCGCTTTCGATGCCCGGAGAGCCGGAGCGTGACTTTCGTGTGCGGCTTCAACAGGCGGGCCGGGAGCAGCGTGATCAGCAGAGCGAAGCCTTGCGGAAAAAGTATTCACCCAAGATCGCCGCGTTGCAGGATCGTATCCGGCGCGCAGAACAGATGGTGGAACGGCAGCAGGCCGAGTCCCGCAGCAGTCAGATCCAGGCGGCTATTTCCGTCGGTGCGACGATCCTGGGGGCGTTTCTCGGACGCAAGACGATCAGCGCGACCAACATCGGCAAGGCGACGACCGCGATTCGCGGTGCAGGCCGGGCGGTGAAGGAGTCGAAGGACGTGAGCCAGGCCGAAGACAATGTGGCGGCGCTGCAACAGCAGCTGGCGGACCTTGAAGTGCAGTTCACCGCCGAACGTGACGCGTTGGCCGCCGCGATCGATCCGTTGACGGAACAACTGGAGCGTGTGTCCATCAAGCCGAGCAAATCGAACATCGCCGTGAAGCTGGTGGCCCTGGCGTGGGCGCCTCACTGGCGAGCGCCGGACGGGACTGCGCTTCCCGGTTGGACCTAGCTCCATTCAGATGTCGGACGTGCGAGGACGCGGATCGCCTGTCCGGTTTCCCTTCCAGACGGCCTTACTCCAGGGGGGCATTGTGTGGTACGACTGTGGGCCGACCTGGCAAGTAGGATCCCGTGAAATGTCCTCGCGTGTCGAAGTTCCTCTATGAAGACGCACGCCCCGCCTTCCGATGAATCCGTTCGTGTAAGCGTCTTGTCGCCCTATCGTATTCTCGACTCTGCGCCCGAGACGGCCTTCGACGACCTGGCGCAATTGGCCGCGTCACTCTGCCACGCCCCGATGGCCGTCATCACCTTTCTCGACCGAGACCGCCAGTGGTTCAAAGCCAAGTTCGGTCTGGATGTCAGTCAGACCCCTCCCGCTCGGCCGGGCTATGCGCCCACACCGTCGAGATCGGAGAGCCGTTCGTGTTGGAGGGCGTGCAAGTCGATTCACGCTTCTCGTTCCATGCGCTGGCCGCCTCCGATCCGTATGTCAGGTTTTACTGCGGGGTGCCGATTGTCACCGAGGACGGGTATGCGGTGACAATCGGCACGCTCGCTGTGATGGACCGCGTCCCTCGAAAGCGGACTCAGTCCCATTGCCTGGCTCTGCAACGACTGGCTCGCCAAGCCGCGGCGCTCTTGGAACTGCGTATGTTAAGGTATGCTCGGCCTGCCGCCGAGGAGGGTTCGCAGCGCGATTCGCAGATGCTTCGTCTGAGGGTCGGAACCAGCCGGCTGACCGGGCTGGCCTATTGGCAGGAGCTCGTGGAAACCCTGGCGCGTTCCACGTGGCACGACGGCGTGGTTCCGGAGGGCAAGTAATGGAACGGCAATCTTTGCATCGCATTGTTTTGGTTGACGACAGCGGATTGGCGCGTTTGGGCTTGAGGGAGCAACTGAACCGAACGGCGGAGTTCCGTGTGGTCGGTGAAGCGGCTTCGGCAGCGGAGGGACTCGAGTCGGTGGCGCGGCTGGCGCCAGACCTGGTCTTGCTGGATCTCAGTTTACCGGATGTGTCCGGAGTTGAAGTGTGCCGTCGGATGATCGCGGTCCGAGCGGATACGCGAGTACTTATGCTGAGTGTGCACGACGCTCCGGCCCTGATTCACGAGGCTCTGGCTTCAGGAGCCCAAGGGTATGCGCTGAAAGATACGCCGGTTGCCATGTGGCGAGATGCGATGCGGCGGATGACAGGCAGCAGGGCGGTCCAGCCTACGCAACTGTTCGAGACGGTCCTCCAGGAAGTGCGGGATATGGCCAATGGTGTCTCGTCGGACAGCACGAGGGACCTTTCCCCTCAGGAGCGGCGGCTGTTGCCATTGATCGCCGAGGGCAGAACGAACAGGGAGATCGGCGCCATTCTCGCTCTGTCCGAGAAAACCGTGAAAAACTATATCTATAATATGTTTCCCAAGTTGGGGATCACCAGACGCTCCCAGCTGGTGACTCTGTACGCAAGGTCTCTGCCGAGCCGGTCGATTTCAACAGAAGATTGCGCCTGACCCCGGGGAGAGGTTCCGATGCCGCTGGCTCTCGTAGCAGACGACGATAGGAAAGTATGCGGCTGGTTGCGGGCTGTGCTGGAAGTGGAGGGATATCGGGTGATCGAGCCGTCGGACGGACGGCAGACGTTGGCGACCGTCCAGCGCGAGTCTCCCGATCTGGTCATCCTGGACGTCTATCTGGACGGGTTGGATACCATTCGGCAGTTGTGCCTGCGGCAACCCCTCGTGAAGGTGCTGGCAATTTCCGGACACCCGATCCAGGCTTACGATCTCCTGAAAATCGCAGCCATCTTCGGCGCGCATTCAACGCTGGAGCAACCCTTCAGCGTAGACCGGTTGCTGCTGGGCGTCCGGGCAATGGTCGGGCCCGCTCGACGTCATGCCGCCTGACTCCTCGCTACATCAGGGCACGGTGCATCTGAAAACGCGTCGGGTCTGAGCGATCGCGCGTAAAGCCCAGCTGCTCGTAAAATCGGAGCCAGCCCAGATTACGGATCGACGTGCCGGCCCAGGCCGGATTGTCCGGCCCGAGATCGACGATCAGGTTGTGTCCGAAATAGGCCGCGGTTAATTCCGCAATAGCATGTCGGAACAAGCGGTGGCCCAGGCCCAAGCCTCGATAGGCCGGTCGTACCCAGCCATGCAGCGCGAGCCGATGTCCGGCCACCGAAAGACGGGTCGCAGCCACCACGGCCAGAATCTCCCCCGGACCGCCTGGTTCCTTCGTGGAGGACGTGGCTTTCAACCGCATGGACCAGCCGGCTCGTCGCGTGTGGTCGCTGATCGGCTCCTCCAAGGGCAGCGGGTGCTCTAAGGCCTGCATGAAGGTCTGCGCGTAATCCGGCACGGAATTCCACTCGATCGACAAGTCTCTGACGAGCGGCGAGAAATCGCTGGTCGGCCCCATCGCTTCCAGCACGATCACTTCATCGATACTTAAATTTAAATGTTGCTCGGCGAAGCGGACGAACTGTTGGCTATACATGCCGCAGAGCGTCGGCCAGAAAAGACGGAAGGTTTCGGCTGAGATCCAGCGACGGAACAGGTTCATCCAACCGCGATTGAGTGCGTGATGGTGGAATTCTTCGAGGTTCACGGCCAGGTAGACCTGTTCCATGAGTTGAATTTGCAGGTTGCACGTATGGAGCGCGGCGCGTGGATCGACTGCGTGTGTTCCGGGATCGATGCCGAATACCGAGCGCAGCTCGGGGTAGATTTCCAGGTCGTAGCGAAGCAGGTTGGGATCGTCTCGCAGGAGGCGTTCGAGATCCTTCAGGTCGTCGGTTTCGCCGAGGAAGGATTCGCGCATGCCCGGCGGGGTGGTCAGCCAATAGGAGCGGAGCGCATGGCAGAGCGAGGAGAAGTCTTGCTCGCTTCGCTGAATGGCGGGGCGGAGCACTTCTTGGGCAATATGCTCGCCGAGTCGGCGGTAGGATTCGAACTGGGATTCGTCGAAAAACTGGTCGGAGGTCGGTTCGTGGGGAAACGAGGGGTGCCGCGCGGCGTAGTCCTGGACGTCCGACGGTTCGTTTCCGGTCAGCGAGGGCTTGAGATAGATGAGGGTGCCGGCGGTGGCGGTGGTGTCCACTTTATCGTAGCGAATCAGGCCGATGGCGTGATGGCGGACGCCGGTCTTGGCGTCGGCGGCCCGTTTGATCTGGTCGAGATTCAGATCGATGTCGATCCCCAAATCGATCCGGATTTTCCGGATGGCGTTGCCGAGATCCTCGAAGGTGAGCTGCGGGTCGCACCCCGCGTCCACGACGAGGATACAGTGACAGCGGCGCAAGACCATTTCGTACAAGCCGAGATTTTCGAAGTGCCCGCCGTCGGAGAGGTAGACGTAGGGATGACAGGCGTCCGTAAGGCCGAAGGCTTCGGACAGCAAGGGGCCGACCGAGACGTTGGGCGATGCTTTGCGATAGGTCTCGGCGCCGGCACGGCCTGGATTTCCGAGCCACCACCCCAGGCGAATGTTGAAGAGCGCGAGGAGAAACGTCACGGCCGAAGATGAGTGATACCCCATGTTGGGGCTGGCGGCGGCCCCGGAGATCGCCAGAGCGGTTCCGAGGGAAAGAGGTTGGGCGAGGTAGTGATTGCACCCGTACTCCTCCGAGCGGCGATACCCCAGATTCCAACTACCGCTGTGGAGCGCGCTCATCGTGAACGATTGGGCCTTCCGTTGTTGCCAGGCCAGGTTGTCGCCTTTGACCAAATTGAGCGCGATGTTGATGAGATGCAGTGGGCGCGGCCTCTGGTCGTGCAACCTATTCAGAAACAGCGTGGTGAGCCAGGTGAGGGCGGCACGACCCGCCGGCGTCTCCGGTTGTTGCAAGGCGGCGATCTTCGCGCGGCAGGCCGGTCCGACACGCACCTCTTCGGCGATCTGGGGCCACGCCTTGTCCGTAAACGCACGGGATAGTTCCTCCGTCAGGTGCGCAATCATGGCCTGACGCTGGGACGATGTCGGATCCGGGAGCGCATGGAATGCGTCAAGTTGCGCGCGGGTCGCGGCTGAAAATACGTCTCCGGCGATCCGACGCGCCAGACGCACGTCGTCGAATCGCACGTCGCTCATGGCCGGGTTGTCCAGATTGTCGAATCCGGTGAACGGATTGAAGGTCCGTTCCCGTTCGGCCTGGACGCGCGAGGCTCCGAGATAGGCGCGGATGAGGCGGTTGCGATACATCGCATGCAGGGAGAACCGGTTGATGTTGATCAGCCCGGACATGAGAAGCCCCAACACCGCTACGGCGCCGGTGAACAGGGCGAGCATCCACAGGGGTGTGTTGTGAAGGACTTGATCGTGGCCCCAGGGATCCGGCCAGATCCCCATTCCGGTCGGCAGAGGGGCGAGGCGATGGTTGAGGTGCATCTCGAAGTGATGGGCGAAGAGGTCCAATTGCCAACTGGTGCCCAATGAGAGCGCGATGAGGACGCAGAGCATGAACAGCGGCGCGGCTGCTCGCACCGCGAAGTCGGTGATTGCCGTGGCCTGCGTCCGTTCTTCCTGCTGTTGCGCGGTGGTGCGTGAGCTGAAACCCAGCACCAGCGTCAGCAATCCGGAGAGGCCGCCGAGCGAAGCGGCGGCGGTCGGGGTCCAGGCGATGAGTCCGGGACCGAAGGCCACGATAGCGCAGAGCCCCGACCAGATGACCATGACGATCAACGCCCAGGAGCCGGTGCGTCCCCACCACTCCCGATCCTGTTCCTCGGTGAACCGGCTGGCGAGGCCGATGAAGACGGTCGCCGTGAGCAAAAATATCGCGAGCACGCCCGGAACGGCGAAGGTGGCGTACCACTCGGCAAACCGGGCCACGACCAGCTGGTCGGGGGTTTTCATCAGTGCGGAGCGAAGAAACAATCCGCCCAGGGCGCCGGTCGCGGCCACGGCGACGGTTTCCCAGAACAGCCAGGCGGAGAATGCTTTGAATCGTTTGAGCGCCAGGACGGAAAAGAGCCAGCTTCCCGTGTGGAGGAAGACGCCGCCGAGTATGGCGTGGGAGAGGGTGATGTGTTCCAGTGTGCCGCCTCCGTTGCGAAACCAGGCCCAGGCGGTGGTGAGGAACAGCACCGATGTGATCAATGGCCCGAGACAGGCGACCAGGAACCAGCGTTGGCGTTCCAGTGACTGCCACCGGGTGTTGCGTCGATACTCACGGAGAGTAGGACGGCAAAGGTGCAGGTAGATCAGCGCCATGACGGCCAGCCCGAGGCCGGTCATGGTGACGGTCTGGACCAGCCAGGTGGACACCATTTGTCCGGGGGTGTTCATCTGGGCCAGGGCGATCGTCCAGCGTGGGACGAGGAGGGGCAGCATCAATAAGGGCAGCAGCACCATCCAGTTCAGGTGGAGGTTACGCAAGTAGATGCCGAGGAGCGTCCAAGAATCGGCGGAGAAGAAACCCAAGTGCGGACTCAGGTAGTTGCTATAGTTCCGGAGCCATCTGACCGGCGGCGGCGCTTCTGCGCCGCCGTCTTTCGACAGGGCCTGCAGATCCTCGATGACGCCGTCGAGGCCTCGCGGATGCCGATGGATCCAGGCCGTGAGCCAGCTGCCGATGTAGCCGCCGCCCGAGACGGTGGAGAGATAGTCGAACTTATCCAGGAGTTGCAGTCGCGCCAGCGACTGCAAGACGCCGAGGCCGAAGGTCGCACTGCGTATTCCTCCGCCTGAGAAGCACAGTCCAGCCCGTTTCGGGTGGCGGGCGTGAATATAACGAAAGAGCGCGGCTGTGCGTACCGCGTCGGGTGCGCCAACCGGATGATCCTTGGGTAAGGGACCCTGCAGCAGTTCGGTTTCTTCTTCCAGAATCGTCGCCAATGTCAGCGGCTCGTCCTGCGAAGCGGGACTGGTCATTGTCACTCCAGGAGGAATAGGGTGTGGGTGATCTCGTCCGGACGGATCGCGGCCTTACCGGGGCCTGTCATACCACGATTACGAAAGGCAAACCACATGCCTCGGGAGGGAAGTGGAACAGAGGGCGGTCCGGCAACCGTGTCGCTGCGTCCTGTGCGGTCTGCGGCACGGAAATAGATGCGAACGCGTAGGGTAGATATGACCGGGAGATTATCGGATCGGATACAGCTCGTATCTCAAGTGATACGGCGGCTACGCGCCAAGACGGTCAGTGCTTGCGATCCCGCTGCATCAGCTTGTCGGTATAGGCGAGCAGAATGGCTGAGCCTAGAAAGGTCAGGTGAATGAAGATCTTCCATTTGACGTGGTCGGGGTTTTCGTTTGCGATATCTACGAAGGATTTAAGGAGATGAATGCTGGAGATCCCGACCAGCGAGGCGGCCAGTTTGATTTTGATGGTGCCGGGGTCCACATGAGTGAGCCACTCAGGGCGGTCGGGATGGGTTTCGAGGTCGAGTTTGCTGACGAAGGTGGCATATCCGCCGATGATGACCATGGTCAGCAGATTGGCCACCATCGTCACATCGATCAGGCCGAGCACCCCCAACATGAATTTGGTTTCTTCGAGCTGTTTGAAGTGTTTCGCCATCTCCCAGAGTTCGAGGATGAACTTGGTGGCATAGAGCAACTCGGCGATGATGAGGCCGCCATAGAGCGGCGCCTGAATCCAGCGGCTGCCGAAAACCAGGAATTCAAAGGCCTGCTCAACGCGGTTGTGCGATGTTGGAGGCGATGCTGCGGGACCGGACGGGGACGGATGACTCACGCGTACGCTCACTCTCCTTGGTGAGGCCGTATCCTAGTCGGCGCGTGGAGTTCTGTCAATCGTCGGATGGAGTGAGATGGCTGTCGGCAGGCGAAGCCGCGTCCCTGCGCGTGACGACGGGGCAGCGCAGTATCCGATGCGATGCGCCGGATGGTTGGGGCGAAACCGCTCCGGAATCAGCATTTCGACCGGCTGGCCGAGTATCTCCCCGCGGCTGTGGCCGAACAGGGGTTCGAACTGTTTATCGACCAGCGCGATGTTGCCGAGGGGGAAGGCGAAGATGGTGTCGTCCAGAATATGCTGGATTCCCCCGGCCACGTGCAGCGCGTCGGGTTGGGTTCCAGCCGCATTGCAGAGGTGCAGATAGTTGCGGCCGACATCGTAGCCGTCGCCGGTAAAACCGTTCGCGGCTACAAGCGGTTTCCAGGACTCATTGACCGCGAGAATCGTCCCCTGCGCGTTCAGCACGGCGATATTGGCCGACAACACGTGGATGACGCTGGGATCGAGGCCATGGTCCTATCGCCGTCCGGCGAGACGCTGATGGGCAGACATGAAAGCCCACCTCTCTAGCCCGGACTATTCATGACTACCTGCTCCGTCGTCCGATCCTCTCGTCCGGCGGGGCTGCTCTCGTGCGGCCTCCTCGACGGACCGCAAGTACGTCTGCGTCGGCCTTACTTGTGAGAAGTTTCGGCGGGCTTCGGTCTCAAACGACTCTCGACGGCATTCATGAATAATCCGGGCTAGCCGTTGGTGCCGGTCGCAGGGTCGGCGTTTCCGAGCCAGGTCTGGAGCACCGTCTGAAGATCTTTGGGTCGGACCGGCTTGGCGATGTAGTCGTCCATCCCGGCGGCCAGACAGCGTTCGCGGTCGCCTTGCATGGCGTTGGCCGTCATAGCGACGATCGGGGTGTGGGCCGAGCGGCCTTCCATTTTTCGGATGAGCGCGGTCGCTTCGAATCCGTCCACTTCCGGCATCTGGCAGTCCATAAAAATCAGCGGATAACGGGAGCGTTCGTGGGCGGCTACGGCTTCCTGCCCGTTACAGGCGACGTCGACCCGGTAGCCGAGTTTCTCCAGCATCTTGCAGGCCACTTTCTGGTTCACGGGATTATCTTCCGCCAGGAGCAGGCGAAGCTTCGGTCCTGCCTGAGATTCGTTCAGGCGGTGTCGTGTAATCAACGGCGGCGGTTCGGCGTTCGCCGGTGCCTTGGCCGTGGCCTCGGGGGTCAATACGTGGCACAGGCATTCGAGCAATTGTGTCTGACGGAGCGGTTTCGTGAGATAGGCATCAATGCCGATGGATCGCGCAGCCTGGCCGTCGCCCCGTCGGCCGACCGTGGTGAGAATCACCAGGCGTATGCCGGCAGTTGCGGGGTCTTGTTTCAGCAGGGCGGCCGTTTCGAAACCGTCCATGTTTGGGAGGTGTAATTCGATGAGGGCAAGGTCGAAGGGGCTCTGCGCGGCGGCCGCCGTACGGGCCAACTCCACGGCATCCGCGCCGCTCCGGGCGACGGTGCAATTCATTCCATGCGACGTGAGTTCTTGGCACAGGGTCTGCCGGACCGTGTCGCACTGATCCACTAGGAGAATACGTCGGCCACGAAGCCGGCTCCAGGAAAAAGGTGACGGGGGAGTGGCGAGTGTCGCCTCCGGAAATTGCGCAGTGAACCAGAACGTGCTGCCCTGTCCCGGGTGGCTTTCAACCCCGATTTGACCATGCATTTGGCTGACGAGTCGTTGGCAAATCGCGAGCCCAAGGCCGGTGCCGCCGAACCGCCTGGTGGTGGAGCTGTCGGCTTGCACGAAGGCATGGAACAATCGTCCCTGCACCGTTTCCGGAATGCCGATCCCGGTATCTTTGACGGTGAATCGCAGGAGGTTCGGACTGCTTTGAGTCTCACGCGTCACATGCAGGAACACTTCGCCCACAGCGGTGAATTTGATGGCATTGCCGACCAGATTGACCAGGATCTGCCGGAGCCGGCCGGGATCGCCTACGACGGCGGTCGGCACGGCGGCATCGACTAATCCGATCAACTCCAGGCCCTTGCTCTGTGCCTGTTCCGCGAGCAGCTCCACCGTATCCTCCACGGTCATTCGGAGGTCGAACGGGAGTTGCTCAAAATGAAGTTTGCCCGCCTCGATTTTTGAGAAATCGAGAATATCGTTGAGGAGTGTCAGTAAGCCGTCGCTCGAACGGCGGACCGAGTCGGCAAACTCATGCTGTTCTTTGGTGAGGGCGGTATCGAGCAAGAGCCCTGTCATGCCGATGATCGCGTTCATCGGGGTGCGGATTTCATGGCTCATGGTGGCGAGAAAGTCGGCTTTGACTTGGGCCGCTCGAAGGGCTTCATCCCGCGCCTGCGCGAGAGCATGTTCTGCCGCTTTTCGGCTGGTGATGTCTTTCCCAATCGCCAGGAATCCGGTCACGACGCCGTCACTGTCCCGGAGCGCGGTGATGGTCAATAAGACGGTCAGTCGGCTGCCGTCTTTTCGCCGGTAGGTCCATTCCCGTTCATCGAACCGGCCTCGCTTGGCATTCTCGACCAAGGCGGCGACACCGTGAATCGGGCGTTCATATAAATCGCTGAGCTCCCTGGCATGGCGGTCGACTTCCTCAGGGACGTGCAGCAACGTGAGCGACTGTTGCCCGATCATCTCGACGGCGGAATAGCCCAGCAATTCCTCCGCACCGGTGTTGAAGGTTGTGATCGTCCCTTCGGTATTTGTGGCGATGATGGACACATTGGTCGCGCTGGCAAGGATAGTTTGCAGTTGCAGGTTGGTCGCGAGCAGGGCCCGTTCCAGGACTTTGCGAGCCCGGATATCGGTGGCAATGATTTGGATGGCCGGTTTCCCCTCGAACATGATGGGAGCTGCCGCCACTTCCACATCGATGATAGAGCCGGCGAGGCCGATAAACCGTTCTTCGGTGGGCGGGACCGGTTGATTCGTGGCGCGTATTTTCGCGATTCTCCGCTGGACTTTGGGGTGCGATTCGGGATGGATAATCTCGAGAACGGTCTTCCCGAATAACTGCGACGGGGCGATGGCTCCCAATAACTTCGCACAGGCCAGATTGGAAAACACGATTCTGTCCTCACAATTCACGAAGATGGCGTGAGGTGATAACTCCACGAGCGCGCGATGTCTAAGTTCGCTCGCGCTAATGTACGCCTCCATCTGTTTGGCTGCAGTGATTTCCACGGCGATGCCTGCAATGCGATAGGTCTCCCCCTGGGCGTTCTTGATCGCGAAGCTGCGATCCCGAATCCAACGGACCTGGCCGCTTGGCGTGACGATCCGATATTCCTCGTCATAGGGGAGATGTTCCTGGCGCGCGGCGGCGACGACGCGTTCGCGGTCATCCGGGTGGATGGAATCGAGCCAGTAGCTTGGGTTTGCGTAGAGCAGGTCTCTAGGACATCCCCAGACCGTCTCGAAGGCGGGGCTGGCATAGAGGACCTCACTCTTATCCGGCGAGGTAAGCCAGAAGACGGCGTCGATATGCTCAGCCAATTGCCGGAAGCGTTCTTCGCTCTCCCGGAGGGTCGCTTCCATACGTTTTCGCTCAGAAATATCGCGGAGTATGCCCGTATACTTTTTGGCGGGTCCGATCTGCATCTCGCTGACCGACACATGCACGTCGATCTGAGTCCCGTCTTTACGCACAGCCGGAATGTCGCGGCCGCTGCCGATGATCGACTTCTCGGGCACCAGGCAGTTTGCCAGGTATCCATCGCGGTGTTCGCGATAGGGAGAGGGCATGAGTAGGGAAATGTTCTGCCCGATCAGTTCGTGCGCCTGATACCCCAGTAAATTCAGCAGGGCGGTGTTGGCGCTTTCGATCCGGCCGTGTTCGTCGATGACCACAATGCCTTCAATTGCGCTCTCGAAGATCGAGCGCATTCTGGTTTCGCTGTCCCGCCAAGCGAATTCCGCCCGTTTGTAGTCGGTGATATCCAGCACGGTTCCGGCCATACTCACCGGTCGTCCGTCGCGATCGCGATGGACGACTCCGCGACAATTGATGTGCCGGACTTCGCCGTCTGGGCGGTGAATCCGGCAATCGACGTTGTAGGGCGAGTCGTATGTCAGCGCCGCATCGACCGCTTGCTTCACGTGCTCGGCGTCGTCCGGATGTAGCGCGGAGAGGAAGGTCGCATAGGTCGGGAGGCCCTGGTCCGGAGTATAACCGAAGATCCGACATTGCTCTTCGGACCATTCTTCCTGACCGGTCGCGATATTCCGGTGCCACGAACCAAGGTGAGCCAGTGTCTGGGCTTCGTCCAGGGCCTGTTGTTTGGCGTGCAAATCGCATCGTGCCTGTTCCTGCGCCGCTTCGAGTTCCTTGCGGTCGGAAATGTCGAGGTGGATTCCGGCGGCTCGCAGGGGGGCACCCGTAGCGTCCCGCTTCACCACGCGTCCGCTGTCGAAGACCCAGCACCAGGCGCCGGACTTGGTTCGCAGGCGATGCTCGCTGGAATAGGTGGGCGTTTTTCCCCGAAGATGCGCAGAGACCGTCGCCATCACCTGGTGAAGGTCATCCGGATGTACCAATCGTTCCCAAGTCCGGACATGAGGTTTGAGCTCGTCGAGATGATAGCCGAGCATACCCGCCCATCGTTCATTAAAGGTCATTCGCCCCGTAGTGATTTCCCAGTCCCAGGTGCCCATCTGGGAACCTTGCACAATCAGTTCCGTCCGCTCGGCCTGCTCATCTACAGTCCGCTCATGCACGGCGAGAAGGCGTTCGAGGTCGGCGATCCTGGCCTGCAGACGTACGTCTTGGACGGGTGTTGGGTCGCCGCCGGCCCGGTCCGGCATGGAGATGGGGGGAGGGTGAGAGGGCGCCATCGCGGTCGCATAGGGCGCCAGCGCAATCTGGGCGCACAGCGCGAGGGGCTTGAAGAGGGCTGCCGTGCTTTCAGGGATAAGGTCCTTGCTGAAGAGAATGATGGAAAACAGTTCACCGTCCGGTAAGGGTGCGCCGAATCCCAGGACCGACCGGATCCCGTACTTGAGCACGAATTCTTCCTGAGCCGGGACGTAGGGGCTTCCTTCGGCTTCGGGAATGTGAAAGACGTTGAACGAGTGCTCGTGCTGGTCGAGCAGCACGCTTGGGCCTGGCTGTGTCAGCGAGGGGAGCGAGACCCCCAACTGCCGGAAGAGTTGACTGAACATGGGCAATCGTTCGACGGATTCCGGGGTGTCGAGTGGGATCACGCGGAAGCAGCTCGAATGCGCCGGGTCATTCCACCCGGGGGCCGCTCCAGCGCTGGCCAGCAGGGTGAGGCAGGTCAGAGAGGGGGGCGGGGGCGTGTCTCCGAGCCGGGTGTCAGCCAGGGCTTGGAGGTCCGGTGTCAGTCGGCTATAGGGTGTCGTTTTGAAGAGTCGGACCAGGCTGCAGGCCGGTTCCCCGGAATGGCCCATGGTCAAGGATCTGTAGAGATGGCGAACCAAGCGGTCGGCGACCTGCTCAAGGCTGGTCGCATCTGTGCCCAGCCGGCGCAGCACCGCTCCACAGGCAGTCATGTCCCGGAGCTGGAACGATCGCAGATGGTACATGCTACAGGCGATTCCGCGAAGGCAGAGCGTATGCGTCGATACTCTGTCGGCCTGCAGGAAGAGGAACTTGAGCATCGCACCATCGTGCGTCAGGCGATCCGGCGTCAGGGAATGGTTTTCAAGTAAAACGCGGCGGCTTGAGACCTCCTGTTCAGGTGAAGTTTCGAATACACGTTGGCCAGGTAATTTTTGACTGTTTTATCGCTCAGCCCGAGCTCAGCGGCGATCTCCTTATTGGTTTTCCCTTGTGCAATGAGGGGGAGAAGGCGTCGTTCCTGCGGCGACAGCAGATGACGGCCCCGTTCGGGCTCTCGATCGGCAACTTTGCGGAGGTAGGCAAAGGTGTGACGGGTGACCCCGGGATCAAGGTAAGATTGGCCCTTGGTCAGGCTGCGCATGGCGTGCAGCAGGGTCTCCGCACCGGCCTCCTGGAGGACATACCCGTGGGCGCCTGTTGCGACGGCGGAGAGCAGAGTGGAGTCGGTGAGCGCATCGGCCAGAAAAAGCACGCGCGTTTCAGGAAGATGCGCGAGGATTTCCTTCGCCGTTTCGATACCCGTGCCGTCCTGTACGTGCAGATCGAGCACAACGATGTCGGGTTTGCGATGGAGCACCAGGGGAAACGCCTCCTCCTTCGACGAGGCCTCACCGATCACCATAAAGTCCGGTACGGAATTCAGCAGCGTTCGCATGCCGACTCTGACCAATTCCTGAGGATTGACGATGAACACGCGCGCCGGAGTGTTCTGTAATTCGTTCATATTCGACTCTCAACTAGATGTGGATGGATGACTAGTGAACCGTTTCTCTGTCTGTGCCGAGGCGGCGGGTGCCCTTCGGCAAGGGCGGCCCGTCGGATGATGATCGGCGTCCATCCTGCCCGAACCGGAGTGAAGCCGCGATCGAACGGCCCTGCGGCGGGCCGGCCTGTCGGAGGCCGACCCGCGCATGCGGCCGTGCAATCGATGCGCGACGTCTTCTGGCTCAGGGTGCTCATGGTGCGGGCCTACGAGACTCCTACCAGATGGGTCATGCTGTAGCCCGGCAACGCAGCCATCGGGCTGGTGGTGGCGATGCCGGTATTTACCCGCGACAGCGCGAGCACGATATTCTTCCCGCCGAATCCAAAGCTGTTGATTAAAGCACGATCGAGATGCGCCGCCCGCCCTTGTCCTGACACATAGTCCAGATCGCATGTGGGATCCGGCGTCGTCAGGTTCAGTGTGGGTGGGATGAACTGGTGCTCCATGGCCTTCGCGGTGCCGATGACTTGGAAGGCGCCGCTGGCGGCGAAGGCATGGCCGAGTGCCGCTTTGAACGAACTGACGGGAACCCGATACGCGTGGTCCCCCA
>CABVRO010000091.1 GCA_902500715.1 uncultured Nitrospira sp.
TGAACCAAGCGATCTGCTGCTCAGTGATGCTGTGGTTCGTTTGGATGGTCAGAGCGTTACCATCCGCCTTGTGTATGGTGACCTGCACAGGTTTGCCTGGAGCCAGACTGTTGAGGCCCGTCACGCTGATGCGGTCCTGCTGCTCGATTTTGTCGTAGTCCTTCGGATCTGCGAAGGTCAAAGCTAGGATTCCCTGCTTCTTCAAATTGGTTTCATGAATCCGGGCAAAACTCTTAGTGATCACGACTCTGACATTCAAGAATCGAGGCGACATCGCCGCATGCTCGCGGCTGCTACCCTCACCGTAGTTCTCATCACCCACCACGACCGACCCAATACCTTTTGACTTGTAGTCGCGTGCGATCTGAGCGATGGTACGGTTCGACTCACCCGTGAGGACATTTGTTCCTTTGCCGGGCTCTGCTGTAAAGGCACTGTTTGCGCCCAAAAACATGTTGTCGCTAATCTTATCGAGGTGCCCACGGAACTTGAGCCATGGGCCGGCCGGAGAAATATGATCCGTGGTGGTCTTTCCCTTCGTCTTGATTAATAGCGGCAACTTTTCAAAGTCTTTCCCGTCCCAGCGTGGGAATGGTTGCAGCAATTGCAAACGCTCGCTGGCAGGCGGTATATCGACCGTCAACCCCTCGCCGTTTTCAGCAGGAGCCACGAACCCTTCTTCACCTTTTGCAAAACCTTTGGCAGGCAGCTCTTCTCCCTGCGGGGGCTGGAACTTGAACGCTTTGCCATCCGCGCCTTTGAGGGTTTGATTCACGGGATCAAATCCCAAATCACCTGTAATGGCGTACGCCGTCACAACTTCCGGGCTCGCCAAGAACGAGAGTGTTTCGCTGATTCCATCATTGCGACCAGGAAAGTTTCGGTTGAAGGAGCTAACGATTGAATCGGCCTTTCCCTTCACCCCGTCGGCCCGCTTCCACTGCCCGATGCAGGGGCCACAGGAGTTCGAGAGGACCGTTCCTCCGAGCTTTTCAAACGTCTCCAAGAACCCGTCACGCTTCATCGTATGATAGATGCGTTCGGATCCAGGGGAGACGAGGAATGACGCCTTCGCTTTCAACCCAGCCTTCAAGCCCTGCTCGGCCACATGCGCAGAACGACTAATATCTTCATATGAAGAGTTCGTACAGCTACCGATGAGCGCCGCTTTCAGTTCAACCGGATATCCCTTCGCCTTTGCCTCCGCCGCCAACTTTGAAATCGGCCGTGCAAGATCCGGCGTATGCGGACCAACCACATGCGGTTCAAGTGTCGAGAGATCAACCTCAACGATCTGATCGTAATATTTCTCCGGAGATTGATAGACTTCCGGATCCGCCACAAGCAGATCTCGATGAGATTGAGCAAAGGTCGCCAGCTCAGCGCGATCCGTGATGTTCATGTAGGCAACCATTTTCTGGTCGAAGGGAAAGACGGAGGTGGTAGCTCCGATCTCGGCACCCATGTTGCAAATCGTTCCCTTTCCAGTTGCACTAATGGTCTCAGCACCAGGGCCGAAATACTCCACAATCTTGTTGGTCCCGCCCTTCACCGTCAGCAGACCGCACAAGTAGAGGATGACATCTTTCGGCGAAGCCCAGCCATTCAATTTTCCGGTCAGGCGCACCCCGATCAATTTGGGATGAAGAACCTCCCACGGCAAACCTGCCATCACTTCACCGGCATCCGCGCCGCCGACACCGATCGCCAGCCCGCCCAAACCACCACCGTTCGGTGTATGTGAATCCGTTCCAATGATCAAACAGCCGGGGAACGCATAGTTCTCCAACACCACTTGATGGATAATTCCGGCTCCTGGCTTCCAGAAGCCAATGCCATACTTCTTCGCCGCAGAAGCGAGGAAATTGTAGACCTCTCGATTTTCGTCCATCGCGCGAAGCAGATCTTTCTCGGAACCCATTTCAGCGCGAATGAGATGGTCGCAATGGATCGTGCTCGGCACGGCCGCTTTTTTCTTATTGGCTTGCATGAACTGCAACATGGCCATCTGAGCGGTAGCGTCCTGCATCGCGACCCGATCAGGCCGCAAAGCCAACATGGCCTTCCCTCGCTCCCAAGTCTGGGCATCGAAGTTGTCGGCGTGAGAAACCAAAATCTTGTCAGCCAGTGTCAGACCGCGCCCGAACTTCTTCCTGGCCTTGGCGAACACTTCCGGCATCTTGGCATACAGCTTCTTGGCGAGATCCATCGACATGACTTATCTCCTTATAATATGTCTGTCGCCATAGCAGAACCGTCAACCGACAGGGACCGCAAAATCTCCGAGAGCGGATTGACGAATCACTCTTGATGACCGACCATCGTCGTCTTACTTCAACGGCGGAACTTCCCGCCTCTTCGGTGCCGCATAATTCACAAGGTAATCGAATAAACGGATCAGTCGGCTATCTTGACGTTTTTGATCGACCCAGTGCCCGATCAATCCAATCGTCCGCGAGAGAATGAAGAATCCGTTCAAGCTATCGACAGGGAATCCGATATCGACCAGTACGGCCGCCATGGTCCCATCTACGTTCAGAATCAGGTTATCTTTTTTGACGGAGGTAATTTTCTCTACTTCCAGCGCGAAATCCAGGCATGGCGTCTTGATGTGCAAGCTCTTCACGTACCCAACCAATTCCTTCACTCGCTTATCCGGATTGCGTAAACTCTTCACACGATGACCGATTCCCGGAACCGGCCCATGGTTTTTCTTCATGTAGACTAAGAATTCGTCGACCGACATCTTGTTGTCGACAGCATGCTTAAAGAATCGTCCAGCATCGGTCACTGCACCACCGAAACGCGGACCAATCATAATCATGCCTGCGGCGACCGACTGCGACAGCCCGATCCCGGCACAAGCCGCAAGAATTGTTGCGTATGCGCCACTCACGCAGGGACCATGATCAGCAGAAAGCATCATGATACGCTTAATGATCTCGGCTTCTTGTTTCGAGATCAGCCGCTTGTCCCACAAAAGGCCGATGACATGAGGAATTTCGTAGCCTTTGTTGATGAGCTCAGAGGCAGGATAGCCGTCGTAGCAAGGCTCATCGCCGCGGTCATCGCTGATGGTCGTACGGATCAGCGGCGAGACCATGACCTCATCGGCCTTCATCGCCTCTTCGACGGTCTTGGGCAACCGGGGCAACGTAGCCGGCTCCACCGGTTCTTTTACCTGACCGGACTTCAGGAGATCTTGATAGGTTTCCTTGATGGCGGGACCAAGCGCGCCAAACGTTGGCGGCACGAGGGCCCCGGCTTTCTTTAGCGCATCGGATTTGGAGCGAGCTGATCCTTCACCCTTCATGCCTTCTTTCGCGCCGGCATGGCCGAATTTCATCCCCTTCGGCAAACTCTCCTGACAGAAGCCTGAGACCACAGCAATCAACTTCACCCGCCGTTTTTTCGCGCCATACCATTCTGCGGCCCGCTCTTCGAGATCGCCGCCCATCTCTCCGACAATAACGACCGCCTTCGTTTGGGGATCGTTTTCGAACATCTCGAGATAACTGACGTAATCGGTGCCAGGATAGGCATCACCACCGATACCGATTGCCGTCGTGATCCCGTCGGCAAACTGAGAACAGATCCAAATGATTTCGTTCGAGAGACCGCCGGACTTGGTGATGACACCGAACGATCCTTCACGGTAGAGCTTGGACAGTACGAGATTATCAAACGCGCCACCAATCACACCAAGCCGGCAGGCTCCGGCGGAGATGATGCCAATGGACGAGGGGCCATTGAAGACCTTCCCGAGCTTGCGCGCATGAGCGCCGAGGATCTTGGCATCCTTTTCCGGCACGCCTTCGGTGATCATGGAGACCACCTTGATATGAGAATCGTCCAGCGCCTCCATACCGCCCTTCATCGCACGGTCTGCACCAATGTATACGAGACTAGTATTCAGGGTGGGATGATGCTTGGTGGCTTCAGCAATGGACTTGTAAACGGGAATGGCGATGAGGCCGCTGCCGTAAGGGATTTCATTGCTCTTGCCGGCATCGGGTGGATAGACAAACGCTTCAACATTGAGCGGG
The DNA here is from genome assembly GCA_902500715.1 of uncultured Nitrospira sp. Lineage (GTDB taxonomy): Bacteria > Nitrospirota > Nitrospiria > Nitrospirales > Nitrospiraceae > Nitrospira_A. Next base: position 4,047 of record CABVRO010000091.1, read on the forward strand.
CGCTTAATGAGATAACAGAACTCGGCCATGCGGCGGGCAGCGTTGACACCGGCTTGACCACCCTGGATCACCACACGGGTGTCTTTGTTTGCCAGAATACTCATCTCGGGATCTCCCCTTATCTTCGGTTGGTCATAGGCGGCAGGCTACTTCGCTTGGAGTGCCTTGTCGACAATGTCGGTGAGCGGTGTATTGCGGTCGAAGACATTGATGTCAAAGCCTTCTTCTTTCAACGCGCGCATCGCATCAAGCCCCTCTTTTTCCCGCGGCCCACCGCGACGCACCCAAATCTTTACGCTCTTCAACTTCCCTTCGGACTTCGCCTTCCTGAAGCCGTTGATGATCCCTCCGAACGTCTTCTTCACGTCGGTGAAATTGGCGATCGCACCACCGACAATGATGTTCCGGATACCCGGCAGAGAACAGACCTTTTCCGTGAGGACCTCGACGGCCCAATCAGGGGGATCGCCGGAGTATTCGGCATAGTTGGCCAACTTGCCTCCACGCGCCACGACCGCGTCCGAGTAGTACACGCTGGCACCACCACCCGCCGGCAACATCGCTGTATCCCCACCAGGGATTTCGATGAATTTAACTGAGCCCTTGATTTTGCTATCGACAGCCATCACCTCGAGCTCTTGCTTGGAATAGGCACGGCCAAATTCCGCCGCAAAAGCGAAATTCCAGTCCGGATGCCTAAATTTGGCATCGCCGTCGAGCAATGTCACGGCATCAAGCGCCACCAGCTCTTCATCGGCGGCACGAAGGACGACCGGATTCACCTCGAGATATTGCGCATCTTCACTGTCGAAGCAGGCAAACATTTTCCCTGCAAACTCAGCCATCTTCTTCAGGAGTGTTCCGCTGAATCCTGCCTCTTTCGACAGTTTTTCGAGGGATTCAGGAGAGGGAGATTGTCCGATCTCAAGACACAACCGTTTGACACGTTCCCAATTTGATTCGACTTCGATCCCGCCGCAATTGGCAACTAGGATCTCACTGCCTTCGCGCGTGGATTTTACCGCGCAATAATATTCTTCCTTGTGCGGGATCATCTCGGAGACGATCACCTGAGTCACGGTGATGCTGCCGACTTGACGACCGATCATCTCTTTCGTAGCGGCTTCCGCCGCCTTGAAGTCCAGATCGATCTTCACCAGCCCCAACTTGAAGCGCGACCCGAGGGCCTCGTGTGCCTTCGCAACAAGCTTGGACTTCTTCAGCCATTCGTTGGCCTGTCCGAGCCTGGACAACTCATCAACGGAAGTGACGACCACATAATTGGGAACATTGATTCCCCACTTCTTCATCAGCCCCATCCCGGGACCTTCCAGCACTTTCGCCATGATTGACGACTCCTTGGTGTGTGATAGGGCAGAGAAACGGAGCGGTAGAGTACCGAATTCCGCTGATTAGCTCAATCCTCCAAAAGGCCCAAGCTTCAAGCACAGAAGTCCTACCATAACGAGCACCGAAGTTTCATCAGCATAAATAATTGATAACGTTATTATTGTCTCCGATTCTTCAAGGTTTGCGGTTAGCGAGGCCTTTCAGGCCTTGTGACACGCCGACGCCCGTTTCGCTGACATATGGGACAGTAAAACGAACTTCGTTCACCGACTGAACGACAGATGACCGCACCGCAGGCATTCGGACAGGGCTTACCGACCTTGGCATACACCAGATGCCTGCTCTTATACTGGCCTTCGGTCCCATCCGGCGCAAAATAATCCCGCACACTCGACCCTCCCATGGCAATAGCTTCCCGTAACACCTCGCCCATGACTTGATGCAACCGCACGATCGACTTCCCTGAAATCGTATTCGACGGCTGATCGGGATGGAGGCAGGAACGGAAGAGGATCTCGTTTGCATAGATGTTACCGATCCCTGCGATGACCTGTTGATGCATCAGGAGAGACTTCAGCCGACCCCGTGTCGCTCGGAGCACACACAAAAATTGTTCATGACTGATCGTGAGAGGGTCATAGCCGAACCGGCGAGCGACATATCGATCCAGCCCCGCCTGGTCAAGCAACGATAAACGACCAAACCGACGCGGATTCCAATATCTGATGTCAGGCTCAGAACAACCATCGAGGTGCAGGATAAAGTGGGTATGGTGGGGATGCTTGGTCGGTGTGGACTGGAACAGCAACAATCCGGTCATACCTAACTCTGCGACGAGAAATCTCGTCTCCTGGCCGCAGAGAAAGTGAAGGATCACACTTTTCCCCTTCCGCTCGACCCCTGTAATTCTGGCCTGACGATACTGGCTCAGTGAAAGCAAGCCTTCCCGCACGATGTCATCACGGCCAATCCAACAATCACGGACTGTGGCTCCGACGACCCGCTCGCGCAGTTGGCATGCAGCTACTTCGGCTTCCGGCAACTCAGGCATTAATATTCTCTCGGTGACGGAGTGGACTACATGCAAGGCAAATTACGCCATGGGGCCGAGTTAAAATGCAACTCCGACCTGCGATAGTCCAGGAGGCATCAATTTGGATGGGTATAACGGGAGCGGCCGAAGGGGGGAGAGGAACCGACGAAGAAGGACAAATCGGAATGTCCCGAACAGCGCAACTTTTAGGGCGTTGATGAATTCACTCGAGCTTGCCGCCGAAGACGAACATCCTGAATCGTCTCTTGGAGGCGCGGCAACGGCATGCCGCCTGGTCGCCTGGTCAACACAAGCTTCACCGCATCGTCATAAGCCATTCCTTCGATACAGCATAGATAGGCAATTACCACTGACACCGATCGCCCCATGCCGACCCTGCAACAGACCATCAATCGATTATCATCCACATGCGCCGCAATCCATTCCACAGCCTCATACAACGCAGACGCGGCGGGCTCACCAAACTCCTTGAGCGGAATCTTGGCATAGATAACCCGCGAGGGAACGGTCACATTTTGTTCTTCAGCCACCATGAGAACGGCACTGACCTGGGGGGGAGGATTCCTGGCGTCATCGGCGTTGCCGACCAGCAGACGTTTGTTAATCATGTGCATCGTGTCGTTAGTATAGGGGGCCTAGTCTCCCGGTCAAGTGAATCCTCGAAATTCAGGCAAGGCGGTTGAACATCGCTGAAACCGGTGCGTATACTCAACCCCCCGCTATTCGAGGAGGAATTGATGGCTCACACGTCGCCTGAAGCAGTAGAAAAACGGCTGGGGAGTGTCCAGTGCGCAATCTGTAAGACCAATACCTTCGGCGTCGACCGACGGACATTGCAGCCAGATGGGGAATGCCGGGGTGTCTGCTTGAAATGCCGGTACAATTTCCCTGTCTACACAGATATGGAGTTTTACCTTCGGACTCAACCCGATGTACCCTATCGGCTGAAAGAGATCTCTTGCCCAAACTGTCAACATCGAGGCGTGACCCTGGACTTTCGGATCACCATGTCCGTCCGCGAAGCAATCTATTTCGTCACCTGCAACGCCTGCCAAACACAGTTCCCTGAACGTTCTTCATTGGAAGCGTTTGAGTAACCTTCCGAGCACAGTTTCATGTATACTGAGCTTATTATGAGCACCATGCCAAAGCCAGACTCCCAGAACACTCCTCCTCCGGTCACCCAGACTGAAGCGAAGCCCCGGAAGGAAATTCCGCTTATTTCAGTCCCCAATGATCGGGACATGATTGCAGCGGAAATGGCCGAACTCTTCGACGAAGATCGGGTATCCCATCAGCACGGGTCCTCAGAGCCTGAGGCTGACTAGATCTTCAGGCAGAGCGAATGACTTCCACGGTGCCGGACGAGATAATGCGGCCAACCATGGCCGGTCTCCCTTTTCGCTCCTTCCTGATAATATCGCTCACTCGAATAATGGCCCCGCGATGACAGTCATCAAAAGCCGCGTTCGACACTGAGCGTTCCTTGTCCTGGCGTCCAATCTCCGACCTCCCGGCTTGATCGCACAACCACACTCGTTTTTCGCCTTTCATTACACGTAACTCACTCACCACCCGGTGATAGTCCGGATTTCGAGGCACGAGCGTTTTCCCGTCCTTGCGCAAAATCACATAAGAAAATTTAAGCGCATCCTTGATAAGTCCGACTTGTCGATCCACTTGAGCAATCCAGGCCGGAGTCTCCCACTTCCGCTCTTCATGGCACCAGTCATCCGGCTTGACTAACGCAGAACAGGGCGCGTCATGGAGACAGGGGGCATAGACAGAACAGTGCCGCCCTTCCAGAAGGTTGTTTCGCACCTGATGTAGTTCCCGAGAAGCAGACCGCGTGGCCGGCTCGATCAGCATTAGACTCCCTTCAGGGGCCAAACAATTCAGGAGTTCGCCTACCAACGCGGTCCGTTGCCCCACGGGATCCGTACTTCCTACGAATAACTCTGAGAGAAGGTTCTGAATAATAATAAGTTGGTAACCGTTCACACCACCGCCCTCACGGATGGCGGAAGGCAAGGAGCGCTCGAGATTGCACTCCACGGTTTTCAACGGAGGGATGGACTGATCCCGCTGTTGTTCAGAGTATGCCTGCCAAATCTCAACAGAGGCCTGCAAGATCTGGGGGGAACGATCAGCGGCCATCATATGAAGGGTAGAGGGGACCATCGCAGACCTCGAAAGACACCAATCGAGTACTCCCAGAACTCCTGTTCCAGGCCCGCCACCGAGGTCCAATACTCGAAAATCCTGGTCCGGAGCGACTGGAAGCACTGGCTGCAATTCGTCCAAGAGCACCTGCACTTTAGCGAGATTAACCGGCAGATAGTAGACCAAGTATCCTGCACGCAACTGAGGATCCTCGAAGTAAACCCTGCTTCCCGCCTGTCCGCTGCGTGTAAACATTTCGGATAGGCCCAATACCGCCTTAATAAGTGATTGTGGTGGCCCCTGAGAGTCCTCCAGGAGGTTTACTTTGGCCATCTTCGTGATAGCCCTCAACACAGCCAGTGATAGTTGGTACACAGAAAGACCCCTCGGTTGACCCCAAAAAGCAGGCTGGGGTATTCTCATCAAAGAAGGAGCACTTCACATGACCGACACTATTTTGCAAGCATATCGGGAGGTAGAAATGGCCATGGAGCGCTTTACGCTTGTCCTGCATGACCATGTCGACCATCTCCGCAAGACCGAGGCCCCTGGCTCAGACAAGCTGCATCGTATGGCCAACGGAACCAAAGCCATGCGCGATAGCGCATCGATCTATCTATCCTACGCCAAGTACGTTGCTCACGGGATGCCGGAAAGCCCTGATCTTGTCGAGGAAGATCTTCAGGGCTGAGGAGCCACATTCAAGCTATCTACCCCAAATATACAGGGCCCGTTCGGTATAACCGAACGGGCCCTGTTGTTTCTACCCTGACGTTACTTCTCGATCTAAATGCTGCGCATGAAATGTCCCATCGCCTCATGATCAGCAGCTGATGCACCCATAACTTGCGAAATTGCTACGTTGGTCGACTTTTTCCCAGTCAACCCCGACTCGACTTCGTCCACGATCAATTCCACTGGCATAGACTGCCCACCATACACTCTCGGGCCACCGATAATCTTGGCATTTGAGAAACCGTAAATAGCAGTCGCCACTTCTTTTGCCAACCATCCGACATAGTTGAATTCAGGCACAACAATTAATTTGGCTTTTCCACAGAGTTTGCGCAATTCCTGAGTCGGGAATGGGCGGAGCGATCGGACCTTGATCAGGCCGATCTTAATGCCTTTTTCGGCGCAAATACGGACCGCCTCGCGTGACTGAGCAGCAGCACTACCTGAAGCGATAATAACCGCTTCTGCATCATCCACATTCTCGGCCGTGAGTAATCCACCCATGTACTGGTTGATGTACTTACGGGAACGCTCAACGGCAGCCCACACTTCCTGCTGCCACACCGCGTGAATGTTGTAAGCCATAAAATTGGACTTCTGAACGGGGGCGTCGCGAGAGAGTCGTGCCGGAGGATTCTCAGCATCAAGCACCGGCACTGCTCCACGCCAAGGTTCGCGCGGGGGAAGCTTCATCCCACGATCTTGCATACGCACATAGCCACGGGCGTGCGTCACAAAAAACCCGTCGCAGCACACGCCGACAGGGAGGGTCACATCATTCTTTTCGCTGATAACAAACCCAGCCAACGTGAAATCATACATGTCCTGCTGATTTTCGGCATGGAACACAATCATGCCGCAATTGAGCAGGTAGGAGACTTCGATATTGTCGGGTTGAATGGCCAATGGTGCGTTCACCACTCGGCAAGTGAACATGGCCACGACTGGTAGCCGGTGCCCTGGCCAAGAAGCAATCCCTTCCAGCCCTCTCAGCGTCCCTGGCCCAGCCGTTGCGGTATAACAACGCACTCCCGCCCGTGATCCGCCGGCGATAGCCGCCATAACACCGACTTCTTCTTCGCCACGGTAATATTCCTTGACATACCCCTCGCCATACAACACACCGACCAACTGCATGGTTTCACTTTGAGGAGTAATAGGGTAGGCAATGGCAAGATCGACGTTTGAGCGGCGAATAGCCTCTTTTGCGGCCTCGCTGCCAGTGATGAACTCCTTCGTACGAGGAGCTTCCAGGAACATATACTCAGGAGTGACGACTTTCTGTCGCTTTGCATCCGCGTGCGGATCCTTCTTGGTCTCGGCTTTCGGAGCCGACACACTCGTAGTAGGGTCGCCCTGTGGATTGGTTTTTTGTTTGGGTTCCAATGCTTCGCTCATCGTTGCACCTCTTGACTGTATCGCCTTAGCCTAAAGCCTTAGCCTTCCCGCTTCATCTGTTCGGCTGAGTGGCCAAATGTAGCCGCGCTACCTACGCCTGCAGCGGACGGCATAAAGGTCATAGGATTCGTGTGCGTCTTTCCGTCATGCACCTTGGACTGAGTTCCAGTGAATCTGACGTTTTCGCCATTATCTGGAAGCTTTATCCCCATTTCCTCGCGAACCTTCTTAAAGATTTGCGCGGTTTTCTTAAGTTTCAACGTATCCGAATCGCGAATCGTCAGCATGGCGTCCTCGTGCCCCTGCTCGGCACAAATTGCCATGGTGCAGCAGTTCGTCCCCGCCCGAATCATTTTCAGCGTCAGATTGGCATAGTGACAGTGAACACCGATAAAAATGCAGGCTTCGATCTTATTACCCCAAATTGTGAGATTCGGGTGGTTTGGATTGATCACCTCTTCCGGATCGATTTTGGGATATTTGGGACGATAATCCGGCATGGGAATAATCATCACATCTGGGATCTGAGCCGCAATTTCAAGAACGGCTTGTGCCTTTTCTACGGCATGGTTGTTCCAAGCCCACAAGACCAGCGGACCCGGGAAAATCGTCGCATTCGGGCTCGTCAACATCTTCCTGGCCATCTCTTCGATCACTGTGTCTTCATTGGGCTCCAGCAAGCCATAATACAGCCCCTGCCCAGGGTCTGGAAGCGAGACTCCCAACTGAGCCGCTGACGGTGGATGAAACCCTGCCGGTCCCGGCACGATAATCCGCTCTCTCGTATCTTGCGTCGTTCCCACGCCCGTTCCCCTTTCGTACAATTACCCAACTACGGGGCTGACCAATGTCGCCGTCGTACTCTTTTCCCCATAAGTAATGTTGTCCGTCAACGCTGCAACTGGAAGCTGATCGATCATGATCATTTTAATAGCATTATTCTTCGCCATATTGTCACAGACCCACACGCATTGCGCGCAGCCCTTACACCGATCTACCGCCACATAAGCCGAGCCGTACTTAAATCCCTTGTCCTTACCCATTTCATCGCTATACAGGATGGTATTGGCTTCTGGGCAATATTGCGTGCACAGCTTACAGCTCTTTGCGGCACAGATCTCAACGCTGATATCGGCTACGAGATACATGAGAACTCCTTGTCCGTGAACTGGATTACGCGGTGACGCTCTCCGTCGCTTCCGAACGCTTCACAGATGGGGCCGCCCATCCATGGTCAACGGCATAATTCCAGCCAGCTCGAATAACTGCCACATTTTTCTCGATCAACTCTTGCTTCTTCTTGAATTTCCGTTCAACGACGCTGTCCAGCGCTGCGGTACCGCCGGAGACCACAAACCCCTTTCCGAGAAACCGATCTTTCACCGATTGCTCCAATGCCTCGACCGAGGTCAACCCCGTGATAGCCCCGATGCAACCCATCAAGGCCATGTTCGTGGCGAGGTCCATTCCCGCCACTTCCAGAGAAAGCTTTGTAGCCGGGAAATAATACAGTTTCGCATGGCGCTCTTCGAGCTCACGTGCCTGATCTCGATGGAGCTTCATCGGGCCGTCATTGTTGATCAAGGCGATCCCGTTCTCCTTCAACCCGAAGTAGAACGGCATGGTGTACGACTTGCCGTGCGTGATGACCTGCGGGTGAAAGATGATAATGATGTGCGGGAAGGTGATCTCACCGATTTCATAGATGGGCTCATCCGAGACTCGAACATAGCTCTCGACTGGCGCCATGCGCTTCTCTGATCCATAAAACGGAACGATCGTGCTTTCTCCTCCGGCATGAATGACTGCCGTACTAAGAATGTGCGAGCCGGTCACAACGCCCTGGCCACCCACACCCGCCATACGAATATTGAACCGTGTCGCCATACTCAACCCTCCTTAAACGTTGCTCAGGCCTTTGGAAGCCCAGGAGCGGGAGCAGCCGGCTTCGGGAGAAATTCCTTGTAGCCATACCGTTCCGTAAGAAATTGCTTCGCCTCGTCGGTAATATATTCGGAGAACTGATAGCGATCGTTTTCAACGTTCTTTGCGTCTTCCATGACCTTGTCGGTCGGAATGGCATACTCAATGTTGCAGGAGGTATAGGCTTGAATATAGGTCGAACCGACCTCTCTGGCGATCAATACAGCTTTCTTAATGACACTCTCAACACGGCGAGGATTGTTCGGCACCACCGTCGCAACGTAGGCGCAGCCGGCAACTTTGGCCATCTGGAGCATATCCATCTTCTCAAACTTCTTCCCCAATGGAGCCATCTTGAGCACGGCGCCGCGATTGGTCATACCGCTTTCCTGCCCGCCGGTGTTCCCGTACACTTCATTGTCCAGCATGATGGTGGTGAAGCGTTCCTTGCGGAACCAGGAATGAAGGACCTGCTGAAATCCGATATCAGCCGTACCACCGTCACCGGCCATCACGACCACGTCCTTGGGCTTATCACCGAACCGAAGCCGTAAACCGCGAGACAACCCGCTGGCCACACCATTCTGGTCGCCGTAATTGCCGTACACAAAAGGAATGGCCGCCTGCGAGATCGCCAGGCGTCCACAACCGGCAGTTCCAACCGTGATGGTATCTTCCGGATTGGGGAAGGCAATCATGGCGAGCCGGATGAACAGGGTCATCGCACAGCCGGCACACATCGGGTGTTCTTCGAGCACTTCCTTAAAAGAACCCATTTGCGAAACGGATACTTTTTTCCCGAAGGGACCATGCTCAACCATGTCCCGATATTCTTTCGGCATGAACTTTTCAAAGCCACTTGAAAACTTGACGTAATCAAGGCTCATAAGGACTCCCTCCCTTTTATAAGCTGAGGACTTTATCCGGACCAGCAACAGCGGCCAGAAAAAGCCAGGTGCAGATTATCTTGACGCTATATTGAACTGAGTACCGAACTGTGTTCCCGACTCGGAACGGAATGTTAGTCTTCTTAATTCGTAGTGGTTGCCGAGTGTAACAAAGCCCGAAAAAATCTGTCAATCGCAACCAGCACGGCTAAAGCAAAAGATCCTATCACTTCAAGGCAATGGCGAGTCTATAGAGTCCACAAAAGCATTGCAACTTTGCAGAAGGCCCACACCGGACGAAAGAAGGCCTAGTAGAGATACCCGTGCTAGGCCCTTGGCCCTAAATCTGCTTGAACACGAAGATTTTGCCCCTACTGCAAGCGCGATTCGTCACGCAATTCAGTTGCAGTTGACCCGGGAAGCAGGTAAACATTGTTGCTTAACGCGTTTCGGTCTACACTGCGCCTATGCCTATACGAGTACTGGTCCCGGGAGAAGAACATGGCGAGCAGCATGCGGGAGGGGTGCACAAGCGACCACCAATCCCGGATGGCTCACTCAAGGCCGAGTGCCC